>NZ_JBSHAQ010000077.1:8558-33458 GCF_053611585.1 Streptomyces sp. NPDC054794
GTGCCGCGCCGGTTGAGCGGGCGGGGGGGGCCGCCCCCCGGGGGGGGGGCCGGGGGGTGGGGGCGGCGGGCGTTTTGGGCGGGCCCCCCCACGCCCGCCCCGGGGAACGGGCGGGGTCGCGGGCTCCCGCGCCCGGGACCCCGTCGCCATGCGGTCGGCCTCAGCCGCCCAGCGGGAGGCCGCTCGTCGGCAGGGACGAGGTGGGCAGGCCCTGCGTCGGCAGTCCGCCCTTGGTGAGGGAGTCGGTCGGCAGTCCGCCCTTCGTGGCCGTCTTGGTGGCGTCACCCACGAGGTCCCCGGCGGAGCCCGCCGCGTCCCCGGCGGCCTTCTGCGCCGCGGGCGCCGCCTTCTTCACGGCCTTGCCGCCGGTCTTGCCCGCGGCCGGCAGCGCCTTCTTGACCGCCTGGCCGCCGGTTTCGCCCGCGACGCCGGTGACGTGCTGCGTCGCGCCGTCGACGGTGGTGCCGACCTGCGCCCCGTCCAGGGCGGTCAGCCCGCCCAGGTTCGGGGTGGCGGGGAGTTCCGGGGCCGCGCTGGCGGAGCCGGCCGCACCGACCCCGGCGGCCGCTCCCGCTGCGACGAGCAGCGCGACACGGGCGATCCGGCGGGTCAGGGGGAGGGACATGATGCTCCATTCGACGGGAGAGAACGTGGAAGTGTCCGACCGTGCCCGGCAGTTGATCCCGGGCTCGGACGCAGTGACTACCGCTCGAAACCCGCGAAGGTTGCGGACGCCAAAGGTAAAGAGTCGGTAACGCATCGCATTATCGGTTGTGGATAAAAACGGGCAAACGGCGCCGTTCTGTGGAGCCCGCAGAATCCTTACCGCGCCGCGTTTCCAAGGGCCTTGGCGCATCCGCGGGTGACCGCACGAAAACCTGCGCACATCGTCACCGCGCGCCGCGCGCCATGACCCTTCCGGGCGAAGCCCCGCACTACTGCCCGGTGACGATCCGCACGGAACCCGCCGACCGCTCCGCGCCCGCGGTGCCCGGCGCGCCGGTCGGCCGCCAGTGGCTGTCCGTGCTCCCGGCGGTCCACTCCCGCCCCGCGTACGACACCCGCGTGATGTGCAGCGCCGAGGAGTTGGCCACCGCCCAGTGGGCCAGCTGCCAGCCCCGCTCCTTCGCCGTGCGGCCCGCGTCGGCCTTGCCGGCCGGCGGCACGGGCACGGTCACGGTCCGCCCGTGCGCCCCGGCCGTCGCGCTCGGGGACGGCGAGGCCGCCGTCGTGGCGCTCACCTCCGCGCCGGTCTCCTGGAACGCGTCCCGCCCGAAGTCCCGTACCAGCGCGGCCCGCACCGCGTCCGGACCCGTGGCCGAGGCCTCGGTGCTCACCTCCGGCCGCCCCTGGCAGGTCAGCGTGGCCGCCGACTGCCCGGTCAGGGCCGCGGCCAGCAGCGAGGCGTCCGGCTCGTGCTTGGCGTACGCCTCCGGATAGCCGCTGCGCTGCACGCGCTGCGCGGCCACGGTCAGCGGAAGCCGCTTGTAGTCGGGGACCTTGGCCAGGTGCTCGTAGAAGATGCCCGCCGCGTACGTCGGGTCCATGATCTGCTTCTCGGTGCCCCAGCCCATCGAGGGGCGCTGCTGGAACAGGCCGAGCGAGTCACGGTCGCCGTGCTCGATGTTGTGCAGCCCCGATTCCTGCAGCGAGGTCGCCAGCGCGATGGCCACGGCCCGCTCCGGCATGCCGCGCCCGGTGCCGACGGCGGCGATCGTCGCCGCGTTCACCGCCTGTTCGGGGCTGAACTCGTACTGGGGCCCGCCCCCTCTGCCCGAGACCACCTTGCAGCCCGGGGCACCCGTGCCTCCGGTCACGTACTGCACCACGAGGTAGCCCGCGAGGGCCAACAGGACCGCGACCGCCGAACTGAAGCGGAAGAGGCGGCCACGACGCTTGGGAGGTTGGGGGGACGGCTCTGGCACGCGTACAAGGTACTGGAGGCCGCCGGGGCCGCAGCGGCGGGTGGGGCGGCCGCTGCGGACCGCCGCCGGGCGGGGGAGCGTTAGGGTCGTCACCATGGCCGACACCTCGCTTGATCTCACGCTGGACGCCGCGGCGCTGACCGCGCGCCTCGTCGACTTCCCCTCGGAGAGCGGCACGGAGAAGCCGCTCGCGGACGCGATCGAGACCGCCCTGCGCGCCCTGCCGCACCTGACCGTCGACCGGTACGGCAACAACGTCGTCGCCCGCACGAACCTGGGCCGCGCCGAGCGGGTGATCCTGGCCGGTCACATCGACACGGTGCCGATCGCCGACAACGTGCCGTCGCGGCTGGACGAGGACGGGGTCCTGTGGGGCTGCGGCACCTGCGACATGAAGTCCGGCGTGGCGGTGCAGCTGCGCATCGCGGCCACGGTGCCCGCTCCCAACCGCGACCTGACCTTCGTCTTCTACGACAACGAGGAGGTCGCCGCCGACCTGAACGGCCTCAAGCACGTCTCCGAGGCGCACCCCGAGTGGCTGGCGGGCGACTTCGCCGTCCTCCTGGAGCCCTCGGACGGCCAGGTCGAGGGCGGCTGCCAGGGCACCCTGCGGGTGCTGCTCAGGACGAGCGGCGAGCGGGCCCACTCGGCGCGCGGCTGGATGGGCTCCAACGCGATCCACGCCGCCGCCCCGATCCTGGCCCGCCTCGCCGCGTACCAGCCGCGCTACCCCGTCATCGACGGCCTGGAGTACCGCGAGGGTCTGAACGCGGTGGGCATCTCGGGCGGTGTGGCCGGCAACGTCATCCCCGATGCCTGCGTGGTCACGGTCAACTTCCGCTACGCCCCCGACCGGACCGCGCAGGAGGCGATCGCGCACGTCCGCGAGGTCTTCGCGGACTGCGGGGTGGAGGAGTTCGTGGTCGACGACCACAGCGGCGGCGCCCTGCCGGGACTCTCGCATCCGGCCGCGGCGGCCTTCATCGAGGCCGTCGGCGGCACCCCGCAACCGAAGTACGGCTGGACCGACGTGTCCCGCTTCTCGTCCCTGGGCGTCCCCGCGGTCAACTACGGACCCGGCAATCCGCACTTGGCGCACAAGAGGGACGAAAGGGTCGAAATCGCCAAGATCCTGGCGGGCGAGGAGCGTCTGCGGGAGTGGCTGACCAGCTGACGCGGGCGAAGGGCGTGGGGCGGGCGCTTCATTGCGGACATGCTCACGTCCCCCGTGCGTAACCCGGCTGGATCTACTCTGGCGTGGAAACACCTGCACGCGGAGGGAGCGCACATGGCTACTGGCAACCCCGAGGGCAAGAAGCAGCCACCGGAGGAGCAGCGCCTGGGGCCGGTCCTCCGGCGGCGGCAGCAGGTCACCGCGAGCACGACGGACCAGCGCCTGCTGGACGCGGGCGGCCCGTCCGACTGGGTCCACACGGACCCCTGGCGGGTCCTGCGGATCCAGTCGGAGTTCATCGAGGGCTTCGGCACCCTGGCCGAACTCCCGCCCGCGATCAGCGTGTTCGGCTCGGCGCGCACTCCGGTGGACTCCTCGGAGTACGACGCCGGCGTACGGCTCGGCCGCGGGCTGGTGGAGGCCGGCTGGGCGGTGATCACCGGCGGCGGTCCCGGCGCGATGGAGGCGGCCAACAAGGGTGCCTGCGAGGCGGGCGGCACCTCGGTCGGCCTCGGCATCGAGCTGCCCTTCGAGCAGGGCCTCAACCCCTACGTCGACATCGGCCTCAACTTCCGGTACTTCTTCGTCCGGAAGATGATGTTCGTGAAGTACGCCCAGGGCTTCGTGGTGCTTCCCGGCGGCCTCGGCACACTGGACGAACTCTTCGAGGCCCTCACCCTCGTGCAGACCCAGAAGGTCACGCGCTTCCCCATCGTCCTCTTCGGCAGCGAGTACTGGGGCGGTCTGGTCACCTGGCTGAGGAGCACCGTGATCGCCCAGGGCAAGGCCTCCGAAAAGGACCTGCTCCTGTTCCACGTCACGGACGACGTGGAGGAAGCGGTGGCGCTGGTGTCGAAGGAGGCGGGGCGCTAGGGCCTCTCGGAGGCGAGCGGGGGCCTAGGCCAGGCCGCGGCGGGCCACTGCCGGAGGACGGTGGCCCGCGATCGACGCCACCATGTCCAGGACCTGCTTCGTCTCGGCGACCTCGTGCACGCGGTACACCTGCGCGCCGAGCCACGCGGAGACCGCGGTCGTCGCCAGGGTCCCCAACACCCGTTCCTTGACCGGCCGGTCCAGCGTCTCCCCGACGAAGTCCTTGTTGGACAGGGACACCAGCACCGGCCAGCCCGTCGCCACCATCTCCTCCAGCCGCCGCGTCGCCTCAAGGCTGTGCCGGGTGTTCTTGCCGAAGTCGTGCCCGGGATCGATCAGCACCGACTCCCGGGGCACGCCGAGCGCCACCGCCCGCTCGGCCAGCCCCACGGTCACCCGCAGGATGTCGGCCATCACGTCGTCGTACGTCACCCGGTGCGGCCGGGTCCGCGGCTGGGCACCGCCCGCGTGCGTGCACACCAGGCCCACCCCGTACCGCGCCGCGACCTCGGCCAGCCGGGGATCGACACCGCCCCACGCGTCGTTCAGCAGATCCGCCCCGGCCTCGCAGACCGCCTCCCCGACCTCGGCCCGCCAGGTGTCCACGCTGATGATCACGTCCGGGAAGCGCCGCCGTACCTCCGCGACGAAGCCGACGGTCCGTCGCGCCTCCTCCTGTGGAGTGACCTCGTCCCCGGGCCCTGCCTTGACCCCGCCGATGTCGATGATCGCGGCGCCCTCGGCCACCGCCTGCTCCACACGCGAGAGCGCCGGCTCGTCCCGGAAGGTGGCACCCCCGTCGTAGAAGGAGTCCGGGGTCCGGTTCACGATCGCCATGATCACCGGCTCGTGCGGCTCGAATTCCCGCCTGCCCAGCCTGAGCATGCCCTGTGACCTCTCCTCGTACGTCCCCGACCACGGCCGCCTGCGACCCTAGCTGTCAGACTCGCATGGCACGATCGGACCCAGACACTTTCGACAACGAGCACACCGAAGCGTGGGGACCCAGCGATGGTTATGTTCTTGTTCCTGGTCGTCGCGCTCGCCGTCGTGGTCGCCGCGGTGACACTCGCCGTGGTGGGCGGCGGCGAGAGCGGGCCGCTGCCCGAGGCGGCGCCGGAGCGGTTGCAGGACCCGCTGCCCCAGGACCGCCCCGTCCACCGCGCGGACGTGGAGAGCCTCCGCTTCCCGCTCACCGCGCGCGGCTACCGCATGGCGGACGTGGACGACGCCCTCGGCCGCCTCGCGGCCGAACTCGCCGAGCGGGACGCCCGGATCGCCGACCTGGAGTCCGCGCTGGCGGGCGCCCGGGCCGCCGCGCACGCCCGGCCGGCCAAGCCCGCCCCGGAGGACCAGCAGTGAGCGACGACGCCACCCAGCCCGGCCCCGACGGCCTGCCGCGCTGCCCCTGGGCCCTGTCCGCCCCGGACTATCTGACGTACCACGACGAGGAGTGGGGCCGCCCCGTCCACGGCGACGACGCCCTTTTCGAGCGCCTCAGCCTGGAGGCCTTCCAGTCGGGCCTGTCGTGGATCACGATCCTGCGCCGCCGGCCCGGCTTCCGCGCCGCCTTCGCCGACTTCAGGATCGAGAAGGTCGCCGCCTACACCGACGAGGACCGGGAGCGGCTCCTCGCCGACGAGGGCATCATCCGCAACCGCGCGAAGGTCGACGCGACGCTCGCCAACGCGCGCGTGCTGGCCGACTGGTCCCCGGGCGAGCTGGACACCCTGATCTGGTCCCACGCCCCCGACGCGGCCGCCCGGCCCGTGCCGAGGGCCCTGACCGACGTCCCCGCGGTCACCCCGGAGTCCACGGCCCTGTCGAAGGCGCTCAAGAAGCAGGGCCTGCGCTTCGTCGGCCCGACGACGGCGTACGCGTTGATGCAGGCGTGCGGGCTGGTCGACGACCACCTGGAGACTTGCGTCAGCAGAACGGCCGCGACCAGCCCGTCCGACACCCGCTAGCGGCCGAGGTACTTCGGCTTCTCCTTGTTCACGAACGCCTGGACGGCGATGGCGTGGTCCTCGGAGCGGCCCGCGCGGGTCTGGAGCTCGTCCTCCTTGCCCAGCGTCTCGTCCAGGGAGTGGGTGAGCCCGTAGGCCACGGCCTCCTTGATCGCCGCGTACGCCACCGTCGGCCCGTCGGCCAGCGCCCGCGCCACCTTCGCGCCCTCGGCCCGCAGCTCGGCGGACGGGACGACGCGGTTGGCGATGCCGAGGTCGTGGGCGTCCTGGGCGCTGATGCTCCGCGGGAAGAGCAGCAGGTCGGCGGCGCGGCCCGGGCCGACGACCCGGGGCAGCGTCCAGGAGATCCCGGAGTCGGCGGTCAGGGCGACGCCCGCGAACGACGTGTTGAAGGACGCGGTGTCCGCCACCACCCGGTAGTCCGCCGCGAGCGCGAACCCGAGGCCCGCCCCGGCGGCGACCCCGTTCACCGCCGCGACCACCGGCTTCGGCGCCTCGGCCAGCGCCCGCACGATCGGGTTGTAGTGCTCCCGCACCGTGGACATCGTCTGCCCGGAGCCGGTCTCGCGGTCCGACGCCAACAGGCCGATGTGCTCCTTGAGGTCCTGGCCCACGCAGAACGCCCGGTCCCCGGCGGCGGTGAGCAGGATCGCCCGCACGGTTCCGTCGGCCGCCGCTTCCTGTGCCGCGTCCCGGAGGGCGACCTTGGTCGCGATGTTCAGCGCGTTCATCGCCTCGGGGCGGTTCAGCGTGATCGTCGCGAGCCCGTCGCTCACCTCGTAGAGCACGGTGTCGGCCATGGCGTATCCCTCCGGTGTCGCGGCTCTGACGTACCGCACGGTACGTCCCTGTCCGAGGGACAGCATGGCGGAGATCACCGTCCATGGGCCGGACCGGTCGTGTGACCTGCGTCAAACAAATCCGATCGGGTTCGCGTCGGCAGATGTCCGCGCGGTGGCGAAGTATCGCAGCCACATCCCCGAATTGAGTGGTTTTGCTCGCGCGCGTTGCCCAAGCGATGCCGACTGATGTTGGTCATCGGGTCCTGAGATGCGGGATAATGGCTTGGAAGCAATGTGTTCGATGCCGGTGTCGCGTGTCCTGCACGGACCGCGCGTGCCCTCCAGGGCCGTCGGCAGACGATGAGCTGGTTTCAGGAAGGGGAACGAGCATGGCGGCCATGAAGCCGCGGACGGGTGATGGCCCGCTCGAGGTGACCAAGGAGGGGCGGGGCATCGTCATGCGCGTTCCGCTCGAAGGCGGCGGTCGGCTCGTCGTCGAGCTGACCCCTGACGAGGCCGAGGCGCTCGGCGACGCCCTCAAGAAAGTCGTCGTCTGACGCGCCAGCGACCATACCTTTCAACTGCCCCGGCATCGCTGCGATGCCGGGGCAGTTGCATGCTCACAGGTGTGTCAGCGCCTGACCGCGCACAGCAGCCCGTCGCCCACCGGCAGCAGGGACGGCACCAGTTCCTGGCTCTCCCGTACGGTCCGCAGCAGTTCCCGCAGCCGCAGCACCTCGGTCGGCTGCGGTCCCGAGTCCACCGTGCGGCCGTTGCCGAAGACGCCCTCGAAGACCACCACTCCGCCCGGACGCAGCAGGCGCAACGATTCAGCGAGGTAGTCGAGGTACTCCAGCCGGTCGCCGTCGCAGAAGACGAGGTCGTAGCCGGCGTCCGCGAGCCGGGGCAGCACGTCCAGGGCGCGGCCCGGGATGAAGCGGGCCCGGTTGCTGGCGAAGCCGCAGGCGCGGAACGCCTGCCGGGCGAACTGCTGGTGCTCCGGCTCGGGGTCCACGGTGGTCAGCACGCCGTCCGGCCGCATGCCGTGCAGCAGATGGATCCCGGAGACGCCGCAGCCGGTGCCGATCTCCGCGACCGCCTTGGCGTCCACGGTGGCCGCGAGCAACCGCAGCGCGGCGCCCGTGCCGGGCGACACCGAGCGCAGCCCTGCCTCCCGGGCCCGCTCACGGGCCCAGCGCAGCGCGTCGTCCTCGGCGACAAAGGCGTCGGCGAACGCCCAGCTCGTCAGCCGGTTGCCGGTAATGACCCTCTCCTGTCCCCGTGGTTGCCTGGGCGTGACTGTATCCGTTGGTGTCGGGAACCCGCAGATGGGACCGGGCGTTTAGAGGGGTGGGAGACAGAGCGGGGGGACACGGATGGATCACGACGACGAGCAAGTGCTGGCACAGGCGTATGAGCCGTGTCAGCCCAGATCAAATTCTCGTAAAACCGCTTATCCGGAGCTAACGGGCGAGGTGGCTATGGTAGGGGCTCCACTGGACACCACCAGAGCCGACAGGGGAGGTGCGGCTGCGCCTGTGGATCGGGGAGGAGTGCTGCGGCGCTTTCTCGGATCGGCGGGCAGGCCGAAATCCGTGAACGACACCGCTGCTGACCACCATCACGCCGCCGGCCCCGCCGCCGGTGACGCCCAGACCGCGACCTTCTCCACCGACGCGGACGGGCAGGCGTGGACTCCGCCCACCTGGGAGGAGATCGTCAGCACGCACAGCGGCCGCGTCTACCGCCTGGCCTACCGCCTCACGGGCAACCAGCACGACGCCGAGGACCTCACGCAGGAGGTCTTCGTCCGCGTCTTCCGCTCCCTGTCGACGTACACGCCGGGCACCTTCGAGGGCTGGCTGCACCGCATCACCACAAACCTCTTCCTGGACATGGTCCGGCGCAAGCAGCGCATCCGCTTCGACGCGCTGGGGGAGGACGCGGCCGAGCGCCTGCCCAGCAAGGAGCCGACCCCGCAGCAGGTCTTCAACGACGCGCACTTCGACGCGGACGTCCAGCAGGCCCTCGACACCCTCGCGCCCGAGTTCCGTGCCGCGGTCGTCCTGTGCGACATCGAAGGACTGTCGTACGAGGAGATCGCCGCGACCCTCGGCGTGAAGCTCGGCACGGTCCGCTCCCGTATCCACCGTGGCCGTTCCCAGCTCCGCAAGGCCCTCGCCCACCGGTCCCCGGAGGCCCGTGCCGCCGAGCGGCGCTCCTTCATGGCCCGTGTGCCCGCACTGGGAGGAGGGGGCGCGACCGCGTGAGTGGATCACGGCCGAAGCCTGCCGAGGGACACCTCGCAGAGCAGCACCTGGGAGACCGTCTCTCCGCCCTGGTGGACGGGGAGCTCGGTCACGAGTCGCGCGATCGCGTCCTGGCCCACCTGGCGACCTGTGCCAAGTGCAAGGCGGAGGTGGACGCCCAGCGCCGACTGAAGAACGTCTTCGCCGCGGCGGCCCCGCCGTCGCCCTCCGAGAGCTTCCTGGCCCGCCTCCAGGGTCTGCCTGGGGGAGGTGACGAGGACGGCGGGGTTTCCCCGCTGTCCGGGGGAGGTCTTCCCGGCACTTCCGCCGGACGCATGCCCGCCGGCGGAATCTTCGGTGCGAGACGAGACGAGCCGTTCGAGTTCGGCTATGTCCCCGCCGGTCCCCATGGCTCGGCCGTGCCCGCCGCCGACCGTGGCTTCCGCATCCACCCCGTCGGCCGCCCGGACGCCGACCGGGCCGCCTCGCGCGGGATGCGGTTCGCGTTCGTCGCCGCCGGGGCGGTGTCGCTGGCCGCGGTCGCGCTCGGCGGCGTGACCACCGGCATCCCGAGCGGTTCCGGCGCGGACGCCCGCGGCGGTTCCGGAGCGGGCAGCAATGTGACGCCCGCGCGCTCGCAGGGCGGCGCGGCGGCCTCGGCGCCCGAGACCCAGCGTCGGCGCTCGGCGGCGCCGCTGCTCACGCAGAGCACGCTCCTCGGCGAGGCCCCGATGCCGACCTCGGTGTCCGCCCCGCTGCTGCCCGGAATGCAGCCGCCCGCCGCCGGTCGGACACCGGGCACGGGGCACGGGCTGTCGGCGCCGGTGATGGCCGGCGCCGCCGTCATGTCGCCCCTGATACGACCGCTGAACACGGCCGCGCCGATCTCGCTGGCCTCCTGGTCCGCGGCCCCCGAGGTCAGGGCCCCGGGCCCCGGCCTGCTCGCCGCACCCGTCCCCGACTCGGCCTCCGCGCCCACCCCCACGGCGTCCCCCTCGTACCCCGCCCGAACGGCCCCCTGACCGGCCTCTGCGCGTCGTCCCACGAACCTGGTTGAATCCTGGGTGGGGCGTGCCCGGGTATTGCCGTGGGCACGGAGTCGATCATCCGCGGCCACCAACGACGCGCCGGGCCGCGGCCAGCCGTGGGGAGAGCATGAACGAGGGCAACCCGCCAAGGCCCACGAAGCCCGCCAAGGCGAAGTGGTGGAGCCGACCTCGGGGGGAGGCGGCGGGGGCTGATGCCGGGTCCGGGGCGCTGTCCGCCTCGTCCGACGCCCACCCCGACTTCGAGCTCGCCCACCCGACGGCGCCAGTGGCCGACGGCGACTTCGAACTCCCACAACCCGCGCTGCCCGCGGCCGACGCCGCTACGGACGCCGGGGGCGACTTCGAGCTGAGGGCTCCGTTGCCCGCGTCCGAGGCGGAGGAGGGCGCACGGGGAGTCCCGGGCGCCGAGCGAGACGCACCGGGCGGTGAGCCCGTCGTGGCGGACGCCGAGCCGGCTGTGCGGGCCGCGGAGTGGGCAGGCCGGGAGGTCGGGCCGGGTGCGGTGGATGCGGGGTCGGTCGGGCCGCGGGACGACGAGCCCGTCGTGGGCGCGGATGCGGTCGTGCAGGATGCCGTGGCCCTGGGCGGGCCGGGTGTCGAGTCCTCGGCGATGGGCGAGGGGATGCCGTCGGCCGACGTCCCGCGCGGTCCGTCCGGTGAGCGTCCCAAGCCGCTGCACGACCCCGACCCCTACAGCACCCCTCCGTACGGCGAGCCGGGCCCCTGGGCGCCCGCTCCGCCGGTCCAGCACCCGGCGGCCACACCCGCGCACGGTACGGCGATATCGGCGCCCGGGACGGCCGCGCAGGCCTCCTCGGGCCCGCGCGCCTCCTCGCCGCCGCTCGCCCCGCCGATGCGGCACGCCTCTCCGGCGCCGCACCCCGGACCCGTGGAGGCCACCTCGCCGGCCCCGCCCGCGGCGTCCGTCCCGCCGCAGGGGCATGCCGTCACGCCGCCTTCGGCGTCCGTCCCGCCTCAGGGGCCCGCGGTCACGCCCCCCGCAGTCGTGCCCCCGCAGGGCTCCCCGACCCCCGTCGACGCCCCGAACCAGGCCCCCGCCCCGGCCCTGGACGTGTCCACCCCGCCCGCCGACCCCTGGCACCGCTACGACCCCTGGTCCACGCCGATCGGCGGCGCCGCGCCCCTGCAGCAGACCGGTGCGGCCGTGCCCACCAAGGAGCAGCGGCGGAAGCGGGCCAAGAGGGTGCTGGTCGGCGGGGCCCTGTTGATCGGCCTCGTGTCCGGGGGCGTCGGCGGGGTCGTGGGCGCGTACCTGGAGCGGGACGGCGGTCTGGGGGACGTATCGCTGCCGCAGGCGGGGAAGGTGCCCGCCGGGCGCGCGCCGGACAGCGTGGCCGGGATCGCCGCCCGGGCGCTGCCCAGCGTCGTCACCCTGCACGTGAGCGGCAGCGGTGAGAAAGGCACCGGCACCGGCTTCGTGCTCGACACGCGCGGCTACATCCTCACCAACAACCACGTCGTCCAGCCCGCCGCGTCGAGCGGCGACATCACCGTGACCTTCAGCAGTGGCGACACGGCGAAGGCCAGGATCGTCGGCCGGGACACCGGCTACGACCTCGCCGTCGTCCGGGTCACCGGCGTACACGGGCTGACGCCCCTGCCCCTCGGCAACTCCGACAACGTCCAGGTGGGCGACCCGGTCGTGGCCATCGGCGCCCCCTTCGACCTGGCCAACACCGTCACCTCCGGCATCATCAGCGCCAAGGAACGGCCCATCACGGCCGGCGGGGAGGGCGGCGGCAGCCAGGACGGGAGCGACGTGTCGTACGTCGACGCGCTGCAGACCGACGCGCCCATCAACCCCGGCAACTCCGGCGGACCGCTGCTCGACTCACAGGGCCGCGTCATAGGCATCAACTCGGCCATCCGCTCCGCGGACAACGGCTCCGACCTGGACGGCGGCCAGGCGGGCTCCATCGGCCTGGGCTTCGCCATCCCCGTCAATCAGGCCAGGCGCGTCGCCGAGGAGCTGATCAACAAGGGCAGGGCGACCCACCCGGTGATCGGAGTCACCATCGACATGGGCTACGGCGGGGACGGAGCCCGGATCGACACCAAGAGCGCGGGCGGCGGCTCCGGCGTCATCGCGGGAGGCCCCGGCGACCGGGCCGGTCTTGAGCCGGGCGACGTCATCACCGAGATCGACGGCACCCGCGTCCACACCGGCGAAGAGCTGGTCGTCAGGGCCCGTGCCCACCGCCCCGGCGACCGGCTGCGCCTGACCGTGGAGCGCGACGGCAGGCCGCGGGAGGTCTCGCTGGTGCTCGGATCGTCGGACCGCAACTGACGGAAACGTCACAGGACAGAACCCGGCACACGGTCCCACAAGGCAAACAATGCGAAAAACCGGTGCCCTACACCCACACGGACACCTCGGGACGGTACCGGTCGGACAGGTGCGCCGGGTACCGTTAACCGACCGAGGACATCGCAAGGAGCTTCAGGTGTTCAATGACATAGGACCGCTAGAGGTGGTCACGATCGTCGTGCTCGCCGTGCTCGTGTTCGGTCCGGACAAGCTCCCGAAGGTCATCCAGGACGTCATGCGCACGGTCCGGAAGATCCGAGAGTTCTCGGAGAGCGCCAAGCAGGACATCCGCGAGGAACTGGGTCCGGAGTTCAAGGACTTCGAGTTCGAGGACCTCAACCCCAAGACGTACATCCGCAAGCACTTGGACGGCGACGAACTGGGGCTGAAGGAGATCCGCAACGGCTTCGACCTGAAGAAGGAGATGGCCGAGGTCACGGACGCGGTCCACGGCCGCGACAGCGACGCCTCCGCGTCGTCGTCCTCCTCGTCGTCTTCCTCGGGTTCGTCCGGCGGCCGTATCGACATGACCAAGAAGCCCGACGACTCCGGCAAGGACGACCGTCCGCCCTTCGACGCGGACGCCACCTGAGCGTCGTACGCCCGTAGTGCTCCGCCCGTACGCCCCCGACCTGCGCGTCCCGGTGCGCCCCCGCGCCGGGACGTGACGCGTTTCATACCGTGGACGCGCCCCGCGCGGCCTGAACCGGCCTTCCGCGCGACCCACGCGGCGGGCGGTTTCCCTGCCCGCCTCGGTGGTGTGGATATGCTGCCGAGTTGTTGTGCGGACCGGACGAGTACGCCCGTAGGGGGGCGGGCCACCCCGGTCCGACGAGAGCGAGGAGGCGTCCGGGCACATGGAGACGACAAGTCGGGCAGTCGCGCAGGCGCCGGACGCGGAGGGCGGACAACAGTTCCCCTCCGCCCGGCGCACGGTCGACGGCTACCTGCTGGCGCCCTTCCCGTGGTACGGCCTCGACGAGGCCTTCACGGGGCCGCGCTGGCTGATGCAGGTCGGTACGGCGGCTGACGGCGCCGTCGAGCACGGTTCGATCGGACACGGCGACGAACCCTCCGTCAAGAACGAGTACGCGGTCGGCTCCGCGAACGAGCCCCGGGAGAAGTTCGCGGTCGTGGTCACCGTCGCGGCCAACCCCTCCCGGCGCAGCGCGGACGGCACGGGCTTCCTGGAGGCCACCTCGGTCTCCTCGGCGGCCTGGCTGGCCGGTGTGGGACTGCTGTCGTTCACCTGGCCCGGCCAGATGGACCACAGCCTGCGTGACGACTGGCTGGAGCAGCAGACGGAGACGGCCTGGGTCCTCGCGGACGACCTCGCCGGCCCCGACTGGTCGACCCTGTCCCTGCCCGTCGACGGCGTCCCCACGCCCTTCCACTACCGCGAGTCCGAGTTCGGCTGGGTACTCGCCGGTTCCACCCAGGAAGGGGTGCACGTGGGGGCGTACGGAAGAGGCATGAGCGCATACGGCCTCGGCTTCGCGATGATCAAGGACATCGCGGCCTACGCCTAGGCGCACCGGGCAGACCGCCGGTCGCACCGAGCACGACCGCGAACCGAGACCACGTTCGCGGAGCAGGGCACACGCCAAGGGGCGCCGTCCGTGAAGGCGGCGCCCCTTGGCGTGCGTGGCCTGCGTGGCCGTGCCTGGCGTGGAAGCCGTATGGCTCTAGAACTTGTTCTTCGGGGTGATGCCCAGGGACAGGCCCGACAGGCCGCGCTGGCGGCCGCCGAGCTTGCCCGCGATGGCGCGCAGGGCCTCGCCGGCCGGGGAGTCGGGGTCGGTCAGGACGACCGGCTTGCCCTCGTCGCCGCCCTCGCGCAGGCGGACGTCGATGGGGATGCTGCCGAGCACCGGCACCGTCGCACCCGTCGTACGGGTGAGGCCGTCGGCGACCGTCTGGCCGCCGCCCGTGCCGAAGACGTCGACCATCTCGCCGCAGTGCGGGCAGGGCAGGCCCGACATGTTCTCGACCACACCGACGATCTTCTGGTGCGTCTGGACGGCGATGGAGCCCGCGCGCTCGGCGACCTCGGCGGCCGCCTGCTGCGGGGTCGTCACGACCAGGATCTCGGCGTTCGGGATCAGCTGGGCGACCGAGATCGCGATGTCGCCGGTGCCGGGCGGCAGGTCCAGCAGGAGGACGTCGAGGTCGCCCCAGTACACGTCCGCCAGGAACTGCTGGAGGGCGCGGTGGAGCATCGGGCCGCGCCACACGACCGGGGCGTTGCCCGGGGTGAACATGCCGATGGAGATGACCTTCACGCCGTTCGCGGACGGCGGCATGATCATGTTCTCGACCTGGGTCGGACGGCCGTCCGCGCCCAGCATGCGCGGCACGCTGTGGCCGTAGATATCGGCGTCGACCACGCCCACCTTGAGGCCGTCGGCGGCCATCGCCGCCGCCAGGTTGACCGTCACCGAGGACTTGCCGACGCCGCCCTTTCCGGAGGCGACCGCGTAGACCCGGGTCAGGTTGCCCGGCTTGGCGAAGGGGACCTCGCGGTCCGCCTGGCCGCCGCGCAGGGCGGTCGCCAGCTCCTTGCGCTGCTCGTCGCTCATCACGTCCAGCGTGACGGAGACCGCGGTGACGCCGTCGACCCGGGAGACCGCCTCCGTGACGCGCTGCGTGATCGTGTCCCGCATGGGGCAGCCGGAAACCGTCAGGTACACGGTGACCGCGACCGCTCCGTCCTCACCGATCTCCACCGATTTGACCATCCCGAGTTCGGTGATGGGTCGGTTGATCTCGGGGTCGTTCACCGTCGCCAGTGCCTCGCGCACCGCGTCTTCCGTAGCCATAAGGACGATGGTACGGCGATCCCAGGGGCGTCCGGGTAGCCCCTCAACGGTCGTCTGCGTCACGCCCCGGCGGCCGTTCCGTCCGTTCCGCCGGGAATACGACATGGCCGTCGTGACGCCGCAGCTCTTCCAGCTCCCTGGTCAGGTCCGTCAGCTCGGAGCGCATCCAGTCGCGGGTCGCCACCTCGCCCAGACCCATGCGCAGCGCGGCGATCTCGCGCGTGAGGTACTCGGTGTCCGCGATGGACCGCTCGTTCTGCTTGCGGTCCTGTTCGAGGTTGACCCGGTCGCGGTCGTCCTGCCGGTTCTGCGCGAGCAGGATCAGCGGGGCGGCGTAGGAGGCCTGCAGGGACAGCATCAGGGTCAGGAAGATGAACGGGTACTGGTCGAACCGCAGGCCCACCGGCGCCACGATGTTCCACAGCACCCACAGGATGATGACGATCGTCATCCAGACGATGAAGCGTCCCGTGCCCAGGAAGCGCGCGATCTTCTCCGACAGCCGTCCGAAGGCCTCCGGGTCCCATTCGGGCAGGTACCGGCGCCGGGGCGGGCGCGGCTGGTCGAGCCGCGGCGTGCGGGGCCGGCCCGCGGCGGTGGCGCCCACCGGGACACGTTCACGGGGACCGGTCTCGCGCTCAGGAACCACTGGCCGCCGCCCCCTCGTCCAGATGGAACTCCGTCTCCCGCCAGTCCTCGGGCAGCATGTGGTCCAGTACGTCGTCCACGGTCACCGCGCCCAGCAGCGCCCCGGCCTCGTCGACGACGGGCACCGCCACCATGTCGTACGTCGCGAAGAACCCGGCGACGACGGGCAGCGACGCGTCGGGGTCGAGCGTCTGCAGGTCGTCGTCGACCAGCGAGCTGACCAGGGTGTACGGCGGGTCGCGCAGCAGCCGCTGGAAGTGGACCGTGCCGAGGTACTTGCCGGTCGGTGTCTCGTCGGGCGGACGGCAGACGTAGACCTGCGCGGCCAAGGCGGGGGACAGGTCGGCGTTGCGGACGCGGGCGAGGGCGTCGGCGACGGTCGCGTCCGGCCGCAGCACGATCGGCTCGGTGGTCATCAGGCCGCCCGCGGTGTGCTCCTCGTACGACATCAGGCGCCGCATGTCCGCCGCGTCGTCGGGCCGCATCAGGCTCAGCAGCCGCTCCTGTTCCGCCTCGGGGAGCTCGGCGAGCAGGTCGGCCGCGTCGTCCGGGTCCATGGCCTCCAGGACGTCCGCCGCGCGCTCCTCCGCCAGCTTGCCGAGGATCTCGATCTGGTCGTCCTCCGGCAACTCTTCGAGGACGTCGGCGAGGCGGTCGTCGTCGAGGGCGGCGGCGACCTCGGCCCGCCGTTTGGCGGACAGGTGGTGCAGGACGTTGGCGAGGTCGGCGGGGCGCAGCTGCTCGAAGGTGGCGAGCAGGCTCTCGGCGCCCTGCCCGTGCTCCTCCAGGGAGAACCCGGTGACCTGGGACCACTCCACGGTCAGCGCCTCGCCCTTGGCGCGCCTGAAGGCCCCGCCCTTCTTCCCCTTGCGGACGTAGACCCGGTCGACCTCCCAGTCGCGGCGGGCCGGCAACTGCTGGACCGACACGTCCAGGACGGTGACCTCCTCGTCGGTCTCGACGAGCTTGACCCGGCGGTCGAGGAGCTCGCCGAGGATCAGCCGCTCGGTGGGCCGCTGCTCGAAACGGCGGACGTTGACCACGCCGGTGGTGATGACCTGGCCGGACTCGATGCCGGTGACCCGGGTCATGGGCAGGAAGATGCGGCGCCGGGTGGTCAGTTCGACGACCAGGCCGAGCAGGCGCGGGGGCCGCCGGCCGACGCGGAGCATGGCGACGAGGTCGCGCACCCGGCCCACCTGGTCGCCGGCGGGATCGAAGACGGCGACACCGGCGAGGTGCGAGACGAAGATCCGGGGAGCGCCGGCTGCCATGGCTGTGCTTCCTTCTCACGTGCGGGAGTGCGGTGTGTGGCCTGGTATCGAGTTCCTCTTCCGAATTGCCCGCTCAGTGGGGTTCAGGCTAGCCCGTACCGATCCGATGCGCCCTGGTGAGCGGTCCGGACGGACTGGCTCCGCTCGGCGCGGGCGGCCCCGGTACGCTGCGGTACGCCGGTCAGGACCCGTCAGAGAGGCAGCCCCACCAGTGACTGCGATTCCACAGGGCCGAATGCGCCGCGCCGTGGCGCTGACCGCGACGTGCGCGCTGGTCGTGCTGGGAACGGTGGCGTTCACGGGGTGCGACGAGGAGGATCCGGACGCGGGCACCAACGGGGTGGGCAAGCTCGCGCCCGACAAGATCCAGAGCAAGACCAGGGCGGCGGCCGACTCCGTCGCCGCGGTGCACCTGTCCGGCACGGTCGTCACCAGCGGACACACCTACAAGCTCGACATGCGCCTGAAGCAGGACGGCGGCATCGGGTCGGTCACGGCGGAGGGGGCGACCTTCCAGCTGCTGCGGGTCGGGGAGCAGCTGTATCTGAAGGCCGACGCGGAGTTCTGGAGCCACGAGGACGGCGCCGCCGGCGGCAAGGGCTCGGACAAGGCGACCGCGGGCAAGCTCGACGGCAAGTACGTGAAGGTGCCGCAGGCGGATCCGGCGTACAAGAAGTTCAGCGGCTTCACGGACAAGGACCTGCTCCTGGACGGCCTGCTCACCCTGCACGGCACGCTGGCCACCGAGGGGCACCACGAGCAGTCCGGCACCCGCACCATCCGCATCACCGGCGACAAGGGCTCCGGCGGCACGCTGGACGTCTCCCTGGTCGGCAAGCCGTATCCGCTCCGCCTGGTCCGGGGCGGCGGCGCGGGCACACTCGGCTTCTCCGAGTGGGGCATGGACTTCACCGTGAAGAAGCCCCCGTCGGACGAGACGGTCGACTACGGCAAGCAACTCCCGACGTCCTAGGAAGCTGCCCCTCCGGTCGCGTGCGGCCGGTCGCGTGCGGCTACTTCCGCTTGCGCCGCTTCATCAGCAGCCGCGGCAGCCCCGCGGGGACGGGTCGGCGGGTCGTCGCCGGAGACGGCAGCGGCGGCTCGGCCAGGGCCGTGTCGGGCAGCGGCGCCGAGGTGCCCGTCGGCGTCAGGCGGACCACCCGGCACTCACGTGCCCAGCGCTCCGGCATCGCCTCGCCGTCCGAGGCGTTCAGCCGCTTGGCCTTGAGGTCGGCCACCGCCGCCTCCCACTCGGGGGAGCCGGCGGGCAGTTCGGACACCGACGCCGGCCAGGTGACCAGCCGGCCGCCCTTGTCCTTGCTCCGGACGGTCACCTCGGCCGAGCCGCCGTCGGTCAGCCCGGGCAGCGGCTGCTCCCCGGGCCCGTCGCCGACCAGGCACACCGCGCCCTCGTGCCAGACGTGCCACAGCGCACGCGCGGCGGGGGCACCGGCGCCCTTGACCCAGATGAGGCCGGACTTCTTCGTGGCCTCCTCGACGAGGGCCTGGTCGAGCAGCTCGCTTGTCATGCGCCCAGCCTATCCAGGCACCCGGCCGGCCCGGCCGTCCCTCACAGCCAGCCGTTGCGCTTCAGCGTGCGGTGGATCCCGAGACACAGGACCACCGTGACGCCCATGATGACCGGGTAGCCGTACTTCCAGTGCAGTTCGGGCATGTACTTGAAGTTCATGCCGTACACGCCGCACACCATCGTCGGTACGGCGATGATCGCGGCCCAGGCCGTGATCTTGCGCATGTCCTCGTTCTGCGCGACCGACGCCTGTGCGAGGTTGGCCTGAAGGATGGAGTTGAGCAGCTCGTCGAAGCCGATGACCTGCTCCTGGACCCGGGCGAGGTGGTCGGCGACGTCCCGGAAGTACTTCTGGATGTCCGGGTCGATGAGCCGCATCGGACGCTCGCTCAGCAGCTGCATCGGACGCAGCAGCGGCGAGACCGCGCGCTTGAACTCCAGGACCTCGCGCTTGAGCTGGTAGATGCGGGCCGAGTCCACACCGCGGGACACCCCGCCCTTGCGGCCCGGCGAGAAGACCTCCGTCTCCACCTCGTCGATGTCGTCCTGCACCGCGTCCGCGACCGCGATGTAGCCGTCGACGACGTGGTCGGCGATGGCGTGCAGCACCGCCGAGGGGCCCTTGGCGAGCAACTCCGGGTCGTCCTGGAGACGGTGACGCAGTGCCCGCAGCGAGCCCTGCCCGCCGTGCCGGACGGTGATGAAGAAGTCCCGCCCGGTGAAGCACATGACCTCGCCGGTCTCCACGACCTCGCTGTTGGCGGTGAGCTGGTCGTGCTCCACGTAGTGGATGGTCTTGAAGACCGTGAAGAGGGAGTCGTCGTACCGCTCCAGCTTCGGTCGCTGGTGCGCCTGCACCGCGTCCTCGACCGCCAGCGGGTGCAGCCCGAACTCACCGGCGATACCGGAGAATTCAGCCTCGGTCGGCTCGTGCAGGCCGATCCACACGAACCCGCCGTCCCGGCGCACCAGGCGCATCGCCTCGTGCGGGGTGAGCGGCTTCGGCGTCTCGACGCGGGCGCCGTCGCGGTACACGGCGCAGTCGACGACGGCCGAGGGGGTCGAGGGGTCGCGCGTGGTGTCGTACGCGCCGGCGTCCAGCCGTACACCGCTCTTGCGCAGCGACGGACGGGAGGGACGGACCACGGCACGCAGGTCGCGGATCATCGACATGGCAGGCTCCTTCGCAACAAGCGGCGAGGCGACCGAGGTCCGCTTCGACGGGTGGAACTGCCCGGAATGGGGACGTCCTGACTGCGGGATGTTTGGCACGTCCACAAAGCGGGGAGCACCGCACCGTCGCGGTGGCGGGCTTGGGCTTCGCTGCTGATTCGGCTTCTGATGCAGATCAGACAGATCAGGCAAAACGAAACGAAGTGCTCTTCCGTGCGATGACAAAGGCGCACGCACGCATGCGAAAGGCGGCGGCCAGGCAGACGAGCTGGAGCAGCTGTATCAGCGGCAGGAAAAGCGGGTGGTACTGCACGGTCGACTTCGGTCCATCGCAGCCCCACCTCCTCCGGCCGGTCCCTCGTGAGGGACGATCCATCCCCCCTGGGGGAGTCTCATCGGTGTCGGGACTCGATCGCGACGCTTCTGCGTGCTGCCCCGAACCACCGGCTCAGAGTATCAGCCGCCCGAAGAGTCAAGGCGCGCCTTTGCCCGGTACTGACGAGTTCTATGCTCACCGCATGGTTGATGTTCTTCCCCTTGTCGAGGCTCGGTTGAGCACCGCTCTGGGTGAACCGTCCGCGCGCGCGGCGGTCACCTTCCTCGGTACGGACCGCATGGAGGTGCTGCGTTTCCAGGAGGGCGACATCGTCCGCTACGCCACCCTGGGCATGTCCGCGCACCCCATGACGGACCCCACGGCGATGCTCGCCGACCCCGTCAAGGGCCCCCGCGCCGAGCTGGTCCTCTCCGTGCGCGCGGGCGGCGCCGACACCGACAAGGTGCTCCGGGCGCTCGCCGTGCTCGCCGCGTCCCCGCAGGTGGAGGGTGTGGTGGTGGCTCCGGGCGCCTCCCTGGACGTGGGCGATCCGCTGTGGCCGGGCGCTCCGTTCACCTCGGTCCTGGTCGCCGAACCGGGCGGCCTGGTCGAGGACCTGGAGCTGGACGAGCCGATGGATCCCGTACGGTTCCTGCCGCTGCTGCCGATGACCCCGAACGAGGCCGCCTGGAAGCGCGTCCACGGCGCCCAGGCCCTCCAGGAGCGCTGGCTCACGAACGGCACGGATCTGCGGGACCCCCTCCGAGGTTCCGTACCGCTCGACTGAGCCGGGAGTGACCGATCTCACCAACGCAAGTCGGGAATCGGCCAGTTGGCAAAGACGCTGGCGTTGGGCCGTACGGGGACGCCCAGGACCTCGGCCCGCCCGGTGGCCGGCCGGTCGGCCGGCGGAGTCCGAGGTGCCGGCCAGGCCCTGGGCGATGGACGGCGGGACCGGGATTGGCCGCAGTGATTGATGCGGGGTGCATCTAGTTTCTCGGGGGGACCCGGTTCCGTCCGGACGGGTGATCGTCCTTGACGTGGGGGAGCGAGGGTAGGACCGTGGAGCCCTATGAGGGGCGAACCCAGTTGCCCGAAGTGTGGTGGCCGGGTCAGGGCTCCCGGACTCTTCGCCGATTCGTGGCAGTGCGATGTGCACGGGACCGTGCATCCGGTACAGCCCGTGATCCCGCCCAGCGTCGAGGCCCTCAGCGTCGTGGTGCATCGCACGCAGGTGCCGGTGTGGATGCCCTGGCCGCTGCCGGTGGGCTGGCTGTTCACGGGCGTGGCTTGCGCGGGTGACGACCGCAGCGGAGGCCGGGCGACGGCCGTGGCCTGCTCGGGACCCGGACCGCTCGGCGGCATGGGCGAGCTGATCCTGGTCGCCGAGGAGCTCGGTGTCGGCCTCGGCGCGCGCTACGCGGGCCTCGACGGCCCGGACCCGGGGCCGTACATGAACGTCGAGAAGCCGGCCCAGGCCAAGGTGCTGGCCGCCGGCCGCCCGACCCCTCTCTGGCACGTCTCCGACAGCCCGGTCGACCGTGCCGTCTTCGCGGGCGAGGCGCTCGGCATGTGGCTGTGGGCGGTGGTCTGGCCCGAGCAGACGGGCATGCTGATGTACGACGAGCTGGTGCTGACGGACCTGCGGGACGCGGGAGCCGAGGTGGAGCTGGTGCCCTGCGGGGCGCTGTCCCCGAGACTGCTGCAACCCTGAGCGTCGACTGTAGGGGGCGCATCCCGGTTGCGGGTGTGACAGGGCACCCCTGGATCCCCGCTATCCTTAGGTGTCCCCGTCCGCCCCGTCACCGCCTGGAGTCCGCGTCGTGCGCATCGACCTGCACTGCCACTCCACGGCCTCCGACGGCACGGACACCCCGGCCGAGCTGGTTCGCAACGCCGCCGCGGCCGGTCTGGACGTCGTCGCGCTGACCGACCACGACACCACCCGCGGACACGCCGAGGCCGTCGCCGCGCTGCCCGAGGGGCTCACCCTCGTCACGGGCGCCGAGCTGTCCTGCCGTATCGACGGCATCTCCATGCACCTGCTGGCCTACCTCTTCGACCCCGAGGAGCCCGCCCTGCTCGCCGAGCGCGAGCTGGTCCGGGACGACCGGGTGCCGCGGGCCAAGGGCATGATCGCCAAGCTGAACGGGCTGGGCGTGCCGGTCACCTGGGAGCAGGTGAGCCGCATCGCCGGCGACGGCTCCGTCGGCCGCCCGCACGTCGCCACCGCGCTCGTCGAACTCGGCGTCGTACCGACCGTGTCCGACGCGTTCACCGAGCAGTGGCTCTCCGACGGCGGCCGGGCCTATGTGCCCAAGCACGAGACCGACCCCTTCGAGGCGATCCGGCTGGTCAAGGGTGCGGGCGGCGTCGCCGTCTTCGCACACCCGGCGGCCGCCAAGCGGGGCCGTACGGTGCCTCAGGCCGCCATCGCCGAGATGGCCGCGGCCGGCCTCGACGGCATCGAGGTCGACCACATGGACCACGACGCCGACGCGCGCGAACGCCTGCGCGGGCTGGCGAAGGAGCTGGGGCTCCTGGTCACGGGGTCCTCGGACTACCACGGCAGCCGCAAGACCGTGTCGCTGGGCGCGTACACGACGGACCCCGAGGTGTACGGGGAGATCACCCGGCGGGCGACCGGGGCGTTCCCGGTGCCGGGGACCGGCGGGGCCTGAGACCCACCCCCCCCCGCGCCCACATCCACCTTTCTTCCTGCTTAGGCCTGTTCACGCATGTTCGACGTCGCCGTCTTCGGCTCCCTGTTCCTCACCCTGTTCGTCATCATGGATCCCCCCGGGATCACGCCGATCTTCCTGGCCCTGACCGCCGGCCGCCCCACCAAGGTGCAGAAGCGCATGGCGTTCCAGGCCGTCTGCGTGGCCGGCGGGGTCATCGCCACGTTCGGCCTGCTGGGCCATCAGATCCTCGACTACCTGCACGTCTCCGTTCCGGCGCTGATGATCGCCGGAGGACTGCTGCTCCTGCTGATCGCGCTCGACCTGCTCACCGGCAAGACGGACGAGCCGAAGCAGACCAAGGACGTCAACGTCGCGCTCGTTCCGCTGGGCATGCCGCTGCTCGCGGGCCCGGGCGCCATCGTGTCCGTCATCCTGGCCGTGCAGAAGGCCGACACCGTCGCCACGCAGGTGTCGGTGTGGTGCGCGATCCTCGCGATCCACGTCGTGCTGTGGCTGGTGATGCGCTACTCGCTGCTGATCATCCGGGTCATCCGGGACGGCGGCGTGGTCCTGGTGACGCGGCTCGCGGGCATGATGCTCTCCGCGATCGCCGTGCAGCAGATCATCAACGGCATCGCCCAAGTGATCAAGGGCGGCTGAGCGGCACGCCTCGCTCGTACGCGCAGAGCCCCCGCACGGCAGTGGTGCCGTGCGGGGGCTCTGAAGCTTCAGCGGTGATCCGCGTCAGGGGTGATCGGCATCGGTGCCGATCGGCGTGAGTGGTGTGATCCGCGTCTGTTACGAGGCCGTGGTCTCGGCCGGCCGGATCCACAGTCGCTGCCCGATGGCGGCGGCCTGCTGAACGATCCGGTTGACGGAGGCGGCGTCCACGACGGTGCTGTCCACGGTGGTCCCGTTGATCTCGTCGAGTCGCATGATTTCGAAGCGCATGGCTTCTCCCTTCGTCGCTTCGTTCTGTCCTAGTCAACGACGTGCGTGTTACAAACATTCCCTACGCTAAAGAAATTTTTCGAACGTCTAATTACTGACCGGTAAGCGGCACTCGTAGGACTGATCGGGACCGGTTGTGTTCGCAGCGTGACCGCCGGGACAATGGAGGCGATGAACGACGACCTCGCGGCCCTCCAGGCCCGTATCGACCGCACGAACGAGCTGCTCCAGCGCATGCTCGCCGAAGTGGCGAAGACGCCCTCGACCCATGCGATCTTCGTGGACGCGGGGTATCTGTACGCGGCGGCGGGACGGCTGGTGGCCGGGACGGAGGACCGCCGCGCCTTCGACCTCGACGCCGAAGGCCTGATCGAGGCGCTCATCGACCGTGCCCGCACGATCTTCGCGGACAGCAGGCTGCTGCGGGTCTACTGGTACGACGGCGCCCGGCGCCGCATCCACACCGCCGAGCAGCAGTCCGTCGCGGAACTCCCGGACGTCAAGGTCCGCCTGGGCAACCTCAACGCCAACAACCAGCAAAAGGGCGTCGATTCACTCATCCGCACCGACCTGGAGTCACTCGCCCGGCACCGGGCCATCAGCGACGCGGCGCTCATCGGCGGCGACGAGGACCTGGTGTCGGCGGTGGAGGCCGCGCAGGGGTACGGCGCCCGCGTCCACCTCTGGGGCATCGAGGCACCCGAGGGCCGCAACCAGGCCGAGCCGCTGCTCTGGGAGGTCGACAGCCAGCGCACCTTCGACCTCGAATTCTTCAAGCCGTACGTCTCCCGCCGCACCGCTCCCGCGTACGAGCCCACGGCGAACCGCCCGACCCGCGAGGACGTCCGCTTCGTCGGCGCCCAGATCGCGGCGAAGTGGCTGTCCTCCCGCGGCCGTGAGGCCCTGATGGAACTGCTCCCGGGCCACCCCTACCTGCCCGGCTCCGTCGACCAGGACCTCCTCGTCGAGGCCGAGGGCCTGCTCCAGTACTCCCTGCGCGGTCAGGCGGATCTGCGCCGCGCCCTGCGGGACGGCTTCTGGGAGCACTTGCAGGGGCAGTACTAGGGCGTGTGTCGAAAGTGGCTGGTTGTGACTCTGTGGCTTGTGTTTCTATGCCGGAGTGAACATCGAAAGCTCCGGAGTGCCTGATGAGAGG
>NZ_JBSHAQ010000078.1:0-33308 GCF_053611585.1 Streptomyces sp. NPDC054794
ATCGACCCGGCCTGGAAGTCCGTCACCTTCCTCGACGACCCGCTGGCCTCGACCCTCCACACCGAGGCGGAGCACGCGCAGAAGGCCGGCCTGCTGGACAAGCCCGACCTGAAGGGCATCTACGACCTCACGCTGCTCAACAAGGTCCTCAAGGCCGAGACCGGCAAGGAGGTCGACGACGCCGGCCTCGGCACCAAGTAGCGATATCCGGACCCCACGAGTCCCCAGGAGGGTGACGACCCTTCGTCACCCTCCTGGGAGCCACCGGCTGCGGCAAGTCCACGGACGCCGCTGCTCCTGCGGGCCGGCCGGACGCTGGGCGCCACCGGACTGCGCGGGGCCTTGCACATCGTGATGCCGGGGGCGCTCCCCCGCTGTCCGGCAGGGCCGAAGCAGAGAGGGGGGTGCTGCTGGCGGCCGCTGATGGCCGCCGAGCTCATCGCCTCTTCGCCCGATCTGGGCGTCGGCCGCGGCCAGTTGCTGCTGATCTTCAGCCCAGGGCACCGACCTGACGCCGTCGCGCGCCGCCCAGACACGGCTTCTCAGAGCCCAGTGAATGTACGCATCGATGTCCCTCACCGGATCGCGGTCCGGATCGCGATTCGGGATGACGGCGGTGTACGACCGAGAAAGGCGTTCAGCGGCATCGCTCATGGCTCAATCCGGGAACTGGGGCCCAACCGCAGTACGTGCACCGAGCGCCCTTCCCTTGCCCCAGCCCAGCTCGCGCCGATACCCGCCGAGCAAGCCGGATTCCTCGAGCTCCCGCACGTCATGGAAGCGCGAGCCGGGAGCGACCGCGGTCGTCAGAGGTGCGACGAACAGCGCGTCGGTCGGACAGTACGCCTCACACTGGAAGCAGGTCTGGCAACTGTCGTGCCTCGCGATCACCGGAACGCCGTCAGGACCGCGCTCGAAAACGCGCGTCGGGCACACCTCGACGCACAGGTCGCACCCGATGCAGCGGTCCCGCTCGACAACCTCGATCATGCTGCTCGACCTCCTGCCACGCTCGACGGCCACGACACCGACTCCGGACGGCTCCAGACCTCGTCGAGCCCACCGGTCAGCAGCCGGTGGCGCTGTGCCGGGTCCTGCGTCGGCCGGTCCACGCGCTTGTGCATGCCGCGCGACTCCGTCCGCTGCAGAGCCGCGTGGTACATCCAACGACCGTGTGCCACCATCGCGGCCGCTTCCCTGGCCCGGAACACATCCTCGCCACTGGCGCCCAGTCCTTCGCGGACCGCGGACCACGTCCGGTGCAACGACCGCAGGGCCGGCTCAAGACGATCCGCGTGCCGCAGGTAGTTACGGTCATAGGGCAGCACCTCTCGCTGCACCTCGACGACGACCTCGCGGTGTCCCACGGTCACGATGCCGGTGGGGCGGAGGCCGGCCGTGCCCACTGAGCGCAGCTCACGGCCCGGACGACCTCGTCGTGTGGCGAATGCCGCGGCGCCCCGGCCCGCCCAACTGCCCGAGGACACCGCCCACGCGGCGTTATGGCTGCCGCCTCCGGTGAAACCGCCGCAGATCAGCTCCCTTGTCGCGGTGTCGCCGGCCGCGTACAGGCCCGGGACGTCGGTCGAGCAGTCCTCACCCGCGATCCGCACGCCGCCCGTGCCTCGCACCGTGCCCTCGGCGAGCAGGGTGATCTCGAACAGGTCGGTGAACGGGTCGATGCCCAGCCGGTCGAAGACCAGGAAGAAGTTCGGCTGGCCCTTGCGCATCGCGCGCTGTTCGTCCGGCGTGGCGCGGTCGATCCGCGCAAAGACCGGTTCCTTGAGGAGGGCCCTCGCGATCGCCGACCGACCGCCCTTGCTCGCGGCGCCTTCGAGCACCGAGCCGTCGGAGCGGTAGAAGGTCGCCCAGGAGTAGTAGGCGGTCTTGGTCAGTGAAGTGCCCTTCGGAGCCATGGCGTAGGCGTTGGAGAACTCCATCCCGGACAGCTGCGCTCCCGCCTCGACGGCCAGGAGGGCGCCGTCTCCGGTGTTGACGTCACAGCCGAGGGTCTTGGACTGGAAGGCACACCCACCGGCGGCGAGCACGACCGCACCCGCCTCGACACGCACGACTTCTCCGGTCGTACGATCGAGCGTCCGCGCGCCGGACACGACTCCGTCCGCATCGACCAGCAGCTCCAGCGCCGGCGTGTGATCGAGGATGCGGACGCCCAGACGCTGCACCCGGGTCCGCTGGCGGCGCATGTACTCCGGCCCCTGGAGGTCATCACGGATCTGCCGGCCGCGAGTGTCGACGGGGAACGGGTAGCGCTGCACCCGGGCGAGTTCATCCATGCGGGCGTGGGTCTCGTCGAGGACGCGCGCCATCCAGTCCCGGTCGGCGAGGTAGCCGCCGAGCCCCTCCCGGCTCGCCATGGCGGCCTCCCGCAGTTCGGGATCGTCGTCGACGTACCAGATGCCGGTGCCCACCGATGCGGTCGCACCGCTCGCACCGGTGTAGCCCTTGTCGGCCAGGACGACATCGGCGCCGGCCTGGGCGGCCTTGATCGCGGCCCAGGTGCCTGCGGGGCCGCCGCCGACCACGAGCACGTCGGTGGCCAGGGTCTGTTCCAAATGAGTACGCGTCATGGCATGCGTTCCTTCCCAGGACAGGGATCAGGACTTGAGGCGGCCGGTGGCGAACAGGGCGGCGGACCACGCCGAGAGCACGGCGGCGAAGGCCCGGACCACGAGCAGGAGCCAGCCCGCGTCGACTTGGCCCTGGCCGAGGAAGCCGATCCGCTCGACGTGGCCGGCCAGAAGAGGGGCGAGAGAGCTCAGGACGCCCCAGAGCGGAGGCAGCTGTGTGACCGAGTGGAAGACATCGCCAAGCAAGCCCAGCGGCAGGGATCGATCGACTCCATGGAGTAGACATGATCGAGCGT
Organism: Streptomyces sp. NPDC054794; assembly: GCF_053611585.1. Classification (NCBI taxonomy): domain Bacteria; kingdom Bacillati; phylum Actinomycetota; class Actinomycetes; order Kitasatosporales; family Streptomycetaceae; genus Streptomyces; species Streptomyces sp. NPDC054794. The sequence continues at coordinate 2,888 of NZ_JBSHAQ010000078.1, forward strand.
TTTGGGGCGGCTGCCCGCCATCACGCCCACCTGTGCGGCGACCAGGAACACACCGTGCGTGCCGAACAGCAGGGCGAGGGGCGGGCGAGGCTCCCGCCGCCGGAGAGCGGGAGAGCCATCGCCGTCACTCCCCCACCTACCACGGCGCCTCGGACGAGCAGAGCCGACGGCTTGCGGTCAGTCACCGGACACGTGGGGCTCCTCCGGGTGGAACTGGTTGGCCGGCACCGGAAGCCCGTAGTGCTCGCGCAGGGTCGTTCCTTCGTACTCCTCACGGAACAGGCCCTTGCCGCGAAGGATCGGCAGGACGTGCTCGATGAAGCTTTCCAGGCCGGACGGCAGGGCCGGCGCCATGATGTTGAATCCGTCCGCGGCACCGCCCTCGAACCAGGTGATGATCGTGTCCGCCACCTGTTCAGGCGTGCCGATGAACTCGAAGTGGCCGCGGCCGCCGCCGAGCCGCGAGATGATCTGGCGGACCGTCAACCGCTCGCGTACGGCGAGCTCGATGATCAGGTCGGAGCGGCTCTGCGAGCCCTCCAGCTTCGGCCGCGCGAGGATGAAGTCCGGCAGTGGCGCGTCGAGTTCGAACACCGCCGGCTCGGTCTCGAAGACCGTGGCCAGCTGCCGCAGCCCGTACTCCGGGACGCGCAGCTCGTCGAACTCCTTCGCCAGCGCACGGGCCTCCTTCTCGGTCGACCCGATGTACGGGACGATCCCCGGCAGCACGACCACACCGTCCGGGTCACGCCCCGCGACCCTCGCCCTGGCCTTGATGTCGGCGTAGAAGTCGGCCGCGCGCTCGTATGTCTGGTGGGCGGTGAAGATCGCCTCGGCGTGCCGGGCCGCGAAGTCCTTGCCGTCCTCGGAGGAGCCGGCCTGCACGAGCAGCGGGTAACCCTGCGGCGGGCGCTCGACGTTGAGCGGGCCGGCCACGGAGAAATACCTGCCCCGGTGGCTCGGCTTGTGAATCCGCGCGGGGTCGGCGTAACGCCCCGTGGCCTTGTTCGCCACGACGGCCTCGGATTCCCAGCTGTCCCACAATGCCTTGGCGACGCGCAGGAACTCGTCGGCGCGAGCGTAGCGCTCGGCGTGGCCGGGACGGTTGACGAGGCCGAAGTTGGCCGCCTCGTCGGCCCCTGCCGAGGTGACGATGTTCCAGCCGGCGCGGCCGCCGCTGACATGGTCGACCGACGCGAGCCGGCGAGCGAGGTTGTACGGCTCGTTGTACGTCGACGACACGGTCGCGATGAGCCCGATCCTGCTGGTCGCCTGGGACAGCGCGGTCAGCAGCGTCAGTGGCTCCAGTTGGCCCGGCGGCCGGAACTCGCCGGTACCGATGAGTGCCGGTCCGTCCGCGAGGAACAGCGAGTCGAACTTGGCCCTCTCGGCCAGCTGAGCCAGCCTGATCCAGTGCTGAAGGTCGAAGTCGGCCCGCGGATTGCTGTCCGGGAGCCGCCACGACGCCTCGTGGTGACCCGCCTCCATCAGGAAGGCGTTGAGATGGAGCCGACGCCTTGTCATGCTCACGCGTGCTCTCCTTTCCGTGTTCTGAGGGAGCCGAGCCTGATCAGCCGACCTGCAGCTTCGAGCTGTCGTAGCCGGCCGGGAGGAGGCTGTCGGTGATCGATGAGACATCGACCTTCTTGGTGATCTGGCCCGCCTCCAGGAAGGCGTCGGCGAGCTTCTGCTCCGCCGCGATGTCCGACTTCTCCACCGGGGTCACCCGGGTCTCGAAGGCCTTCAGGGACGCCTTGGCGTCGTCCAAGGGGATGCCCTCTTCCTTGGCGATCGCCTGCGCGTACTTGTCCTCGTGCTTGATGGCCCAGGCGAACTCGTGGGCCAGCCGCTGCAGAACATCGGTGAGAGCCGCCCGCTTGGTCTTGTCGTTCAGCGAACTCTCGCTCGCGACGTAGTAACTGCTCGTCTGGTCGATCGGCGGGAGACCCTTCGCCAGGATCCGCGCACCGTTCTTGACCGCGATCGCCGACTGCGGGTTCCAGATCGACCAGGCGTCCACCTTGCCGGTGTTGAAGGCCGTGGCACCGGCCGCCGGGTCGAGGAAGACCAGCTTGACGTCCTTGGGGGTGAGGCCCACGCTCTTGAGCGCGTTGAGCGCCAGACCGTGAGCCGAACTGCCCTGCGGCACAGCGAGCTTCTTGCCCTTGAGGTCCGCGAGCGTCTTCAGCGTCGATCCCTTGGGCACGATGATGTTCTCGTTCGCCTGGGTGGGCCTGAGGGAACGATTGACGGCCACGACCTTGAAGCCGTAATCCTTCGCGGCGCCCGTGATCGGCGGTACGTCGCCGACGGCTCCCAGGTCGATGTCGCCCGACGCGGCCGCCTGCACGAGCGGCGGGCCGTAGGTGAAGCGGGCGAACTTCACCTTGTACGGCGCGTTGTCGAACACACCGGTGATCTTCGCCAGCTCCTGGCTGCCGTCACCGCCGTTGTCACCAATGGTGAAGGTGTACTTGCTCCACTCGGGGTGACTGTGGGCGCTCGATCCGCTCGGCTTGCTCAGGGGCGCGGCGGCCTCCGATGTCGACCCGCAGGCGACGAGGGTGCTCCCCAGTGCGAGCAGGCCAACGGCGACGACGGGTCGGGAGATTCTTCTGGACATGGGTTCTCACGTGCTTTCTGTGCTGTGGTGGGAGAAGTTGCCGGGTGTGGCGGGGAAGTCAGTGCTGGTTGGCGAGACCGAGGTCTTCCAGGAGCGCGGAGCGCAGTTCCTCTCGGGCGAGGCTCGCCTCCCGGTCCGCGGCCGACAGCTCGACGAGGTGGGAGGTGCCGATGCGTCCGTTGCTCATGACGACGACGCGGTCGGCCAGCGCGATCGCCTCGTCGACGTCGTGGGTGACGAGCAGCATGGCCGCGTGGTGTTTGCTCCGCAGCGCCCGTACGAGGTCGTGCATGCGCAGCCGCGTGATCGCGTCGAGCGCCGCGAACGGCTCGTCGAGCAGCACGAGTTCGGGCTCCGAGACCAGTGCCCGAGCCAGCGACACCCGCTGGGCCTCGCCGCCGGACAGCTCCTTGGGCCACGCCTTCTCGCGGCCCGAGAGGCCGACCTCGGAGAGCACGTCGAGGGCCCGCTGGTCGGCGTCCGGTCCGTGCAGGCCGAGGGTGACGTTGCGCAGCACCCGCTGCCACGGCAGCAGACGGTCGGCCTGGAACACGATCGCGCGCTTCGCCGGCACCTCCACCCGCCCGCCGTCGGGCCGGTCAAGACCGGCGAGCAACCGCAGGAGGGTGCTCTTGCCGCAGCCGGAGGGGCCCAGCAGGACCACCAGCTCCTCGTCGGCGACAGTGAGGTCCAGGTTGTCGAGGACGACCCGGTTCCCGAACTGTCGGACAACCTTCTCCACGACGGCGCCGGCCTGTCGGCGGAGCTGGGCGCTTTGCGTAGCAACCGTGGTGCTCATGCTGCCTCATAACTGGGGCGCCACCGCAGCAGCACCCGCTCCAGAGCCCGGACGAACTGGTCGGCGAGCAGACCGAGAAGCGAGTAGATCACCAGCCCCACGAAAACCTGGTTGGTCTGCAGGTAGGTCTGCCCTTGAGTGATGAGGAAGCCGAGACCCTCGTCCGCATTGACCGTCTCCGCGGCGACCAGTCCCAGGACGCTGTACGCGAGGGAGAACCGAAGGCCGACCAGGAACCCCGGCAGGGCTCCGGGCACCAGGACACGGGTGATCAGGCGCCAGGTGCCGGCGCCCGTCGTCCGCGCCATCTCGATCAGACGCTGATCAACACCCCGGATCGCGGCGAACAGGTTGAGATACATCGGAACGCCGGCACCGAACGAGATGAGGAGCACCTTCGTGAGCTCGTCGATACCGAACCACACGATCATCAGCGGCAGCACCGCCAGCAGCGGGATCGTGTTGAGCACCTGCACGATGCCGTTGAACAGATACTCGCCGCTGCGCAGCAGACCACCGAGCACCCCGGTGACAATGCCCACCGTCAGGCCGATCGCGAGACCGATACCGGCGCGCTGCAGAGAGATCGCCAGGTCCGGCCCGAGGACGCCCTGCTGCCACAGGTCGACGGCGGACTTCACGATGGAGGTCGGTGCCGGAGCGTAGGTCTTCGCCAGAACTGCGGCCCTGGCGAGGACCTCCCAGACGATGAGGACCGCTATCGGAGTCGTATAGATCCCCAGTGGCCAGCGCAGGCGCTCGCGGAACGTGCTGAACCCCGTTTGGCGGCGAGCGTCACGCGGCAGGAAGACCTCGCGCCCACTTGTGGCGCGTGGCGTCTCGGCAGCCGGTGCTACGGCCGGCGCCTTGAGGCTGACGTCGGTCACGCCGCCACCTCCAGCACGCTGCTGTAGTGCGAGGCGTCACCGACGAGCGGCTCGCTGCGGCGTCCGTCGACGCCGACCGGCACGTCTCCCGCGACCGTCACCCTGTTGAGGCGGCGCGGGTGGTTGTCGTAGTTGTCCACGGCGTAGTGCTGGGTGATCCGGTTGTCGAAGATCAGCAGCTGGTCCGGGGACCAGGTCCAGCGCAGGATGTTCTCCGGACGGATCACGTACGACTGGAAGATGCGGAGCAGATCCGCCGACTCGCTGCTCGACAGACCGACGATCCGCTTGGCGAACCCGCCGATGAACAGCCCGCGTTCACCCGTCAGCGGATGCACCCGCACGAGAGGGTGCTCTGTCTCGTACGGTGTCGAGACGAAGACCCGGTCGTACTCCTCCCGCAGCGCCGACGTGGCCGAAGGGCGCGCGTAGTCGTACTGGTTGGTGTGCACGACCCGAAGCGAGTCCGCAAGGGCGCGGAGTGGCTCGGGCAGGTCGCGGTAGGCCGCGGCCGCGTTCGCGATGAGCGTCTCGCCGCCGTACGGCGTGGTCACGATGGACCGGAGTGTGGTGACCTGCGGCGGGTTGACCACGAAGGTGACGTCCGTGTGCCATTCGTTGGCCTTGGAGGTCTCACTGTCGACGGCGAGCACGTTCTTCGTGCCGTCGGCGGCCGGCACGTTCGGGTGAGCGGTTGTCAGATCGCCGAACCACCCGGCGACGCGCTCCTGACCGGCGTTGTCGAGGTTCACGGTGTCGAGCACGATCGCCTTGTGCTCGTTGAGGGCATGACGGAGCGTCGTGACCGTAGAGGGATCGGGGGGCGCCGTGAGATCGACACCTTCGACGAGCGCGCCGATGCGTCCCGTGAGCTTGCGGATGGACGGAGGCATGGGAGGTCCCTCTCAAACAATTGGGGGCACTGCCGGGGGCCGAGAGCCGGAGTGAACGGGTGATGGGCAGGGGTGAATGGCCGCGAAGTCGGTCCTCGGTCTGGGCGAGATGCCAGGAACCGACGACTACTCGAGGAGCGCCCTATGAGGGGCGAGCGTGTGGTGGTGTTCGTGCGAGCGCTGACGGACGGCACGTCGCCTCACCGACTTCGAGCTGTTCCGCAACGTCTCCCCATAACCAGAGAAAGAAGGAGGGGGAGGAGAGAGGAGCGGTAGAAGAAGGCGGTCAGGCGGTGGGTACCGCGGTCCTCAGGGGAGGCACCGCTGGGGCGACGGCTTCGCACCGCCCCACCCGGAGATACGTCGCCGGCGTGCACCGGCCGCTGCCGAGGGCCACTTTGCGGATCAGCGACACGCTTTCCGGATCAACGGCAACAGAACGCGCTGGAGACGTGCGCCAGGTCGATGTGGCGCCGCCGAGTCAAATCCACGCGCGGGGTCATGGAACGTGAGTTGAGCAGATCTCCGCCCCTTCGGTCAATAGATTCCGGACAGGTCTCACATCGCGGAAGCTGGAGCTTCTCCGCCTCCTTCAGAACGGAGCCGCGGAGCCGCTCACCGCGGCCGAACAGACGGACGGCGTTGCGCACGGCGTGGACCGTGACGTGCTTGCCGATTTCGTTGCCGGCGTTGACGTGAATCCGGACGGCTTCTTCTTGACTTCCTCCTCGCCCTGAAGGACGAGGATTCCCCTACGAGGGGGTTCGGCCGGTCGCCCGGCTTACGGGTTCCTGCTTCGCGGACCGGCTGGTGCCGAGGTCTCCGCAGGCTGGCACGGCATGCCCTGCCGCGTGTCTGATGTTGATGGCCGCGTTCACGTCCGCATGGGCGCGGTGTCCGCATCCTGCGGCTTTGCACACGAAGACCGATTGGCTCTCTCGGTTTCCTTCGGTGACGAAGCCGCAGGCGGAGCACCGCTGCGACGTGTAGGCGGGGTTGACCTTCACCACGGTGGTGCCGGTGTAGCGGGCGGCATTCGTGAGGGCGAGTTCGAGGCGGTGCCATCCCTTGTCGAGGATGGCGCGGTTCAAGCCCCGTTTCTGGGACACGCGGGTGCCAGGTGCGTCGACGGCGCCGGACGCGGACGCGGACATGTTGCGGGTCTTGAGGTCTTCCAGGACCACGACCGCGTTCTTGGCGGTGATCTGCTGGGCGACCTGGGCGCAGAAGTCCGCGCGCCGGTCCGTTACACGGCCCATGATCCGGTTCATGCGGGCGCGGACCTTGGCCCGGTCGGCACTGCCCTTCTTCGTGCGGGCGAGCTGCTGCTGAAGACGCCGGAACCTCCCGGCCTCGCCGGCGGTGATGAACTCCCGGTCATGGAAGTCCCCATCCGAGGTAACGGCAGCGGTCTTGACGCCCCGGTCGATCCCTACCGACGTGTTCGGCATGGCATGCCGTTCGGACATGGTCGTGCCGTCGTCCACGAGGAAGGAGACGTACCAGCGTCCGGCCTTCCGGCCGATGGTCGCGGACCGGATCTCACCGCCAACGGGGCGCGACCAGCGGAAGCAGACCCAGCCCAGCTTGGGCAACTTCGCCCGGCCCCACTTGCGGCCGAGACGTTCCACAGTGACGAGGTTCCCGGCCGGGAAACGGAACGACGGCGACCAACGCGCCTTGGAACTCCAGCAGACCCTGAACGTGCCGTGATCCCGGCACGCCCGGTCCAGGTCCCGCAGAGTCTGCTGAAGGATGTGCGAGGGCGCGGCCTTCAGCCACTCGTGCTCGCGCTTGGCGTCAGCCAGCTCGGCGGCCTGCGGAACGTAGTTCATCCACGCCCCCCCGCCGCCGGTACTCGCGCCGCCGCTCAAGCGCGGTGTTCCATACCACCCGGCAGATGTTGCCGAACTCCTCGCACATCTCCTCTTGTTCGGGCGAGAGGTCGAGCAGGTAACGGCGACCCGACAGCATGAGAACACCCCCCTCGGCTGATGTGATCAACATAGTGTCCACCACTGACAACGCAGCGAACTTCACCGCTGCACGGCTCCGGTGCGAGGATCGGCTGTCCCCGGCCTGAAGGCCGGGGTTTGCGCCGAAGAGTTACCGGATCAATCCGATCCCGCCGATCAGTGACAAGCGCCTGCGCCGCCGTTGACACACGGCACGCGCGAGGGCTGCGGAACGGGCCCACCTCATCGGGGCGAGACGCGTCAGCGAGCGGGCTCGGCCACGGCGTTTCGCCCGGAGGCTGTTTCCGGGCGGCCCGGCCGTGCTCGGTGTGCGGTGGCCCCGTCCGGGCGTCAGGCTGGAAGAGAAGGCAGACCCACGCGCCCGTGACGGCGCTGTCCTGACCGGGTACGAGCGCGATCCGCACGCGAAGGCAGGGGAACCATCATGACCGCACCCGTTCTCGAAGGGGCGGCTCAGGAGATCGCCGACGCGACGTCAAAGCCGCCCTTTCTCTACGAGCTTGGTGCAGAGGGTGCCCGAAAGGTGCTGGACGACATCAAGGCGCTCACCTCGACAAGCCGAATGTGGACGATACCTGGCTCACGGTGCCGGAAGAGGTCGGCGACGTTCGAGTCCGCATCGTCAACCGGTCGGCGCCCGCTACCCATGACCGGCTCGTGCGCGAACTGGCCACCGGCGTGGACGCCGCCCTCGCCTTCGTCGAGTACGACCACTCGCCCGAGGCCCACTACCCTGTGGCGATCGAGCAGGCCTACGCGACCGCCCGCCGGCTCACCGCCGACGGCGCGGCACAGGGCCTGGATGTGTCCCGCATGGCGTACGCGCGCCATCTCACTCAGGCCGACGTTGCCACCACCAGCATCCGATACAGCGGCATCCTCCACGCCTTCATGATGCTCAACCCCGCCGAAGGATTGACCATTGCCTGTCATCAGGTCGTGCGCGGGGTGGATGTCCTGGACACCGTGCGCGGGGGCGGAGCGGTACGGGCGTCGTCGGCGAGGGTGCGCAGCAGGACGAGGGCGTCGGCGCTGGGGGTGCCGGGTTCGGCGGAGTAGACCAGCAGCCGCTGGCCTGGAGCGCTGGCGACGGTGAACGACTCGTAGTGCAGATACATCTCGCCGACCTGCGAGTGCCACAGCGGTTTGTCGTCGCTCGTGCAGGGCCGTACCTCGTACCGAGCCCACAGGTCGGCGAAGGCCGGGCTGTGCAGGCAGAGTTCACCGATGACCTGGGCGACACGCGGGTCGTCGGGGTAAGGGGCCGCCTGTGCGCGCAGGTTGCTGACCATGCCGCGGGCGGCGCGCTCCCAGTCCTGGTAGAACCGGCGGCCTACGGGGTCGAGGAACACCATCCGCAGCTGGTTGTCGATCCGGGCGAAGTCACTGAACAGCTGCCGCCCTGACGGGTTGGTGGCCAGGATGTCCAGCGCGGGGCCGACGATACAGGCCGGCAGATCCAGGAAGTGGTTCATCAGCCGCGACAGTTCGGGGCTGACGGTGGTCACCGGAGCGGCACTGGTTCGGGGCGCGGGCTGGGCGAGCCGGAACAGGTGGGCCGCGGCGGCGTCGTCGAGGTGCAGGGCGCGCGCGACCGCACCGAGCACCTGCTCCGAGGGATGCCGTTCGCGGCCTTGTTCCAGGCGGGTGTAGTAGTCCGTGCTGACTCCGGCGAGCAGCGCGACCTCCTCCCGGCGCAGGCCCTTGACCCGTCGGGAGGTGTGCGAAGGCAGACCCGCCTGCTGCGGAGGGATCAGGTCGCGACGGGCGCGCAGGAAGTCGCCGAGCTCGTTCACCCTCGTCATGCCCACAAGGTACCGCCCGGTGCGCCGGGCAGCCTGGGTGTGCCGCACCCTGGCTGGGCGGGGGTGCGTCACACCCTTCTTCGCCCGCCGCCGCCTTCCTAGCGTTGCTGCCCCCACCTCGGAAGGAAGGCGTGAACACATGCATCAACCGGTGAGCGTGCCCGAAGTGGCCGCACCGCAGCGGACGACTCCCGCATTGACCCTGGTCATGGCGGTGGCCTGCGGGTTGACCGTGGCCAATCTCTACTATGCGCAGCCTCTGCTCGACCTTGTGGCCCGATCCTTCGGCGTCGGCCAGGGCGCGGCCACGACGGTGGTGACGCTGACCCAGGCCGGGTACGCCCTGGGCCTGCTGTTCCTGTTGCCGCTGGGCGATCTGGTCGAGAACCGCCGGCTGGCGACGCGGACGCTGCTCGTGACGGCGACCGCACTGCTGCTGGCCGGGGCGAGCCCCGTGTTCGGGATGTTCCTCGCCGTCTCGGTGCTGGTGGGAACGACGTCCGTGGGGGCACAGATACTGGTGCCGCTGGCGGCCCACCTCGCCCTGCCCGACCAGCGCGGCAAGGCAGTCGGCCAGGTGATGAGCGGTCTGTTGACCGGCATCCTGCTCGCCCGGACGGTGGCGAGCCTAGTCGCCGAGCTACTGGGCTGGCGGGCGATCTACGTGATCTCCGCCGTCCTGATGCTCGTACTCGCGGTTGTCCTGCGCCGGATGCTGCCACAGCGCGCACCGGACCACACCACCGGCTACCGCACCCTGCTGGCGAGCCTGGGCGAGCTGGTCCGGCACGAGCCCGTCCTACGCCGTCGGGCCCTGTGCCAGGCGAGCATGTTCGGGGCATTCACCACGTTCTGGACGTCCATCGCCTACGAGTTGGTCGACGAACATCACTTCGGCCAGGCCCAGATCGCCCTCTTCGCTCTGGTCGGTGCGGGCGGCGCGGCCGCAGCGCCGATCGCCGGCCGGATCGCCGACCGTGGCCACGCCCACGGCGCCAGTGGAGCCGCGCTGCTGCTCGCCTCGGTGGTGTTCCTGCTCGCCGCCCTGGGACACGGCAGCGTGCCGCTGCTGGTCCTGACCGCGGTTCTGCTGGACTTCGCCGTGCAGTGCCACCAGGTACTGAGCCAGCACGAGATCTACGCCCTGCGCGGCGACGCCCGCGCCCGCATCAACACCGTCTTCATGACCACGGTCTTCGTCGGCGGCTCCGCCTCCTCCGCCGTCACCGGGGCACTGCACACCGCCTACGGCTGGACCGGCGTCTGCGCCGTCGGCGCTGCGCTGCCACTCGCCGGCCTGCTGGTGTGGGCCCACGGGCGGCGGACGACGGCTCGTACACGAGCCCGGACGGACGCCGTGCCTGCGGCCGAGGCCGCAGACACCGTGGACGTCAGGTGAGTCGTCGTCTCTCTGAGGAAACGGGCGCGTCATTTCCTCGTCATATCCAGCGTTCAGCACGACCAGGACCTGCGCGCCACACGACTTCCGCTGACCAGCGGCGACGAGCTCGACAACCTCGCGGCGCCGGACCGTGGTCAGCGCGGCGACATTCGCGCCGGGCTCCAGGCGGACCGCGTCCAGCACCGCCGTCCACGATGTTCGGCCTGTCTCCAGCGCGGCCACGATCAAGTTCAGCCGGCGGCGACCTGTCCGTCGCCGTTCAGGTCCACTCCGGTGGTTCGCTCCATCCATGGGAGCCTGCCCGCCACATCGGCGAAGACGAAGTTCCTGGAGTTGGAGACCACGCCGACCTGCTTGCCATCGATGAACAGCGGACCGCCGGAGTCGCCGGGGCCGAACGTGCCGCTGACACCGGAGGTGCACACACCCGGCCCGTTGGCCCCATCCGTGCAGTCCCCGCCAACCGTGTCGACCTTGACCTGCGCAGTCTTCAACTTGTCCGACAGCTCGCCGGACTCGGTCATTCCCCAGCCGAACACGTCACCGGTGGAGCCGAGCGCGGGGGCGGCGTCGGCGAGAGGCGCCGTGGCCGCCGAGCCGGCACTGTCCTGAAGCTCCAGCAGCGCCAGGTCGAATCCCCTCTCGACGTGCGGAGCCTTTACCGCGATGGCCGCGCCCTTGTTCCTTTCCGTGCTGCCGATGAGAACCCTGATGGACTCGCCGCCTTCTGCGCAGTGCGCGGCAGTGAGCACCCACCTGGCGTCGATGAGCGTTCCTCCGCACAGGTTCTCGCCGCCCTCTCTGGTCGTGGCGACCTGGACCATGCCGGCCGGCGCACTGGCGGCCTCCTGACCGTTGGTGATCGCATACACGAACCCGTAAGAAGCCGTCGTGATCGTCGCAAGACCTGCGAGAAGGCCAACAGCGACTCCACGATGCCGGCGCATCTTATGACGACGGTGCATGAGAAGAACTTCCTTTCCCGTATCTTGGCTCACGCCAAAGTCATCGACGACCGCCGAAAACGCCCCCCGCCAGTGCGGCGCATCGCCTGTGCACGGAAGAGGCACAGGAGCGCCGCTTATGGTCAAAACGCATAGTCGAGCCCCTTCATGAGGTTGTGCGGGTTCGCCCAGGCGCAGATCCCGCGGGGCGTCGGAACTCGGTGCTGCCCGACGGGCATCGAGTGAAGAGCCAACTAAAGTCCGGCGGATCGGTCCTCGGGAGGATCCCGGGCATGGGCAGATCAGGAAAAACCCACTGCCAAGGGCACTGTCACCGCTGAACTGACCCCCGGAGCGCGGGCACAGGAGTTCATGCTGCGAGCGCGAGTTTACGTTTCCTGGACCTACAAGATCCACTGTCAGGTGTGTCCTGCCACAACGCGCACTGCCGGGAGCTGAAAGGGGCCGAAGCTTACGCCCATTGAGCAGCGACTTACGTCAAGGAAGGGGTAGCGCGAGCCGTATGCCACCCGGTGCCAACGGCGCACTGGCCGTTCACCTGGGCGGGCGCGCTCGACCTCTTCGGCCGGCACCAGGAGGCAGCCGACCTCCACCAGCAGGTCCTCACCACCCGCGAACGCGTTTTCGACGCCGACCACCCCGACACCCTGCTCAGCCGCAACAACCTGGCCAACGCGCTGCACCACCTCGGCCGACACCAAGAGGCAGCAGCCCACGAACGCCTTGCACGGATCAGATTCCCACCCTGCACAGCCGCAACAACCTCGGCCTCGCGCTCGACCACCTCGGCCACCTCGGCCACCTCGGCCACCTCCAAGAAGCAGCAGACCACCATCAACACGTCCTCAGCACCCGCGAACGCATCCTCGGGCCCGACCACCCCCACACCCTGCACAGCCGCGACAACCTCGCAGCAGCACTGCATGCTTCGGGGCGCGCGGGCACAGCCATGGGGCACGGGAGGAGGCGTTGGTTGCGCGGGCCGAGGCGCAGCTAAGGTTCGGTGCGCTCGTGGCCGTAGCGGGCGGGCCGGCCGAGGCTCACCCCAGAACCTGAACACACATGCGGTCCCCTCGCCGCCCGGCCCCCGCACGGTCATCCATCCACAATGCGCGGCAGCAAGGCCGCCGGCTCCTGGGCCGGCTCTCCCCTGCTCTCCGTGGACGCGGGCCGGGTGGTGCTGCGCTCCAGCGCGGCACCGAGATGCTTCCGGCGTTTCCTGAGATCGTGGCCGGGTCCGTGCAACTGCCGGACGCGACCGCGCTGGACGGGGTTATGTGACCTGTGGGGGTTTCTCAGCCCCAAGGTGTCTCAGGCGGTGCAGCTCCCCCAGACGAGACGTGACGGGCGTCGCGGCCACGTGCCGCAGCGGCCGCTCAGAGGTGGCCCTCCAGGAACTTCCGTACCTCGGCGATGGTCATAGGCCCCGTGCCGTGCGCCACCGCCTCTCCCTCCTTCAGCAGGACGCAGGACGGGGCTCCGGTGATCCCGTATCGCTCGGTTGCGGCCGGACAACGTGTGATGTCGGCGCGGACGGCCGTCAGGCGGCCCGTGTAGTCGTCGGCGATGCCACCCACGACGAGGTCCATCACCCGGCAGGGCTCGATTGCCTTGGGCCATGTCCCGGTGAAGTATGCGAGGACCGGAACTCCGCTCATCCCGAGGATGAAATTGAACTCCGCGTCCTCACAGGGTCGGTGAACCCGCTTCGCCATGGAAACTCCTGACCTCACGTTCCGTCATTCCATCCCCATCATCCCTCGCGCGGTGTGCCAGGCCGGCCCGGTCGGTCGTCCGGTTGACCTGTCGGAAGGGAGGCATGGGGCCGTCGCAGAACCACGGTGGTCCCCGGCGCGAGCGGCCCGGCCTCCTGGTGACCCGGCCTGGCCGCCCCGCCGGTCACCCAGCTGCAGCCCGCCGCGCGCCCGTGGGTCAGCTCGTGCCAGGACAGTGCATGACGACATGAAAGCCGTTTTCAAGGCATAGCCTCCCAGATCACCGGCCAGCTGCTCGATGAGCGCGTCGACGAGCGGGCCGGTGCGCATCGTCCACCGGATCCAGTCGAGGTGTATCCGCCGCCGCGCTTCCCAAAGACAGCGCTCCCGACGGGCTTTCCGAGGCCTTGTCTGGTCTTCCCATCAACCCCCGGTCTCAGCTGGCTCATACCGCTCTTCCCCGGGCCGCATGAGCCAGCTGATGGCACCGAGAACGAGGCACGATTCCTGGACCGCTCGCGGACGCGGTCGTGGACGGTCGAAGTACGCGTCAGCTGCCCCGAAGACCGACCGCCAGCGTCAGTTCAAGGACCCGGTGTGGCGATGCGAGATCCGGAAACAGCTCCCGCAGCTGCGACATCCGGTATCGGACTGTCTGGGGATGGACGAACAGCGCCGCCGCCACCTCGTCCCGTCTGCCCTGGTGCAGCAGCCACGCCCGCAACGTCTCCTCCAGCCGCCGTGCGGTCGCGTCAGGCAAGGTCCGCAACGGTGCGAGGGCTCGGGCACGCAGGTCCGCGAACGCGTCCACGTCGGCGCTCAGCACCAACTCGGGCAAGTGGCTCTCGGTGTCGCGAATATCAGAGGAGAGCAAGCGCGCGCGTAGGGCTCGTGCGTACGAGGCGGACGCACGAGTCCATGGCCGGGCCGGGCCGGCCACAGCGGCGCGGTCGGTGAGCTGCCGCAGGAGATGTGACCGGTCGGCATCGGGGACGAGCAGCACACCGGTGGCGTCCGGCAGATCGTCGAGGACGAGGGTGCTCGGCTCGAGCGCGCGGTAGGCAGGCCGGGCCTGGGCGGCGGGCAGCAGGACCGCGGTCAGCGAAACCGGAGGCTGCCACCCGGCCCGTTGAGCAGAGACCAGCAGCACGTCCGGGCTCGCGCCGGCGAGGAGGTCGCGGGCCAGGTGCTCCAGGTGGCGCTCGTGATCCCTGCCCCGGGCGGCCAGTTCGTCGGCATGGCCCGCGGCGCTCGCGGCGGAGAGCTCGTCGATGTAGGCGAAGGTCAGCTCGGCGAACTTGGCGACCTCGGCGGCGGGCAGACCTGCGGGTACGGCACCCGCTGCCAGGCATCGCCAGGCCACGCGGGCACCGACGCGGTAGGCGCTGAGCAGGGCGTCCATCGAACGGCCGTCGCGGACCTCGCCGCGGCCCAACTCGTAGGCCGCGTCACCGCCGTCGCCGCCCGTGGCGTTCCCGCTCGCGAGGTCCAGGTAGTGCCCCAGGGCGGTGCGGACGGCTCGGCGGATGGTGGCGCCCATGTGGCCCGAGAGGGCGTTGGCGTAGGGAGGGACCTCGTCGATGATCGCCTGGACGACCTCGTCGGCGGTCGTCTTCAGCGCGGCCCGAAGTGCGGTGACCGTCGTCTCATCCAGGGCCAGTTCGCTGGCCCTCCGGATTGCATGGCTCACGTTCTTGTTCCCTGCGAACAATTCAAGCGACCAGATTCACGTCCTGCGGTCAGGACTTTACGCCCTGCGGCGCAGCAAGCTGAAGTCATGACGAGTACAGCCCTCCGCAGCAGGGCGTGGAAACTGCTGGAGATGGTCACGACGCCGCTGCTGCCGTCGGACTACCTCGACCTGGTCAGCCCGCTGCGTGCGGGCGCTGACCTGCGCGGGCGCATCGAGGCCGTGCACCCCGAGACGGGGGACGCCGCGACCATCGTGATCAGGCCGGGACGGGGCTGGCGCGGCCACACAGCCGGCCAGTACGTGCGGATCGGGGTCGACGTCGACGGGGTGCGCCTGTGGCGTGCCTACTCCATCACCTCGCCGACAAACCGCCAGGACGGCCGCGTCACGATCACCGTGAAGGCGATCCCGGACGGCAAGGTCAGCAACCACCTGGTCCGCAGGGCGAAACCGGGCACGCTGATCCAGCTCGACGAGCCGACCGGCGACTTCGTGCTGCCGCAGGCCAAGCCCGCCAAGGTGCTCTACCTGACGGCCGGCAGCGGCATCACGCCCGTGATGGGCATGCTGCGCGACATCGAGTTCGACGACGTCGCCATGGTCCACTGCGCGCCACAGCCGCAAGATGTGATCTTCCGCAGCGAACTGCACGACCTGGTCGCGGACAAGAAGCTGCGGCTCACCGAGGTGCACACCGACACAGACGGCATGCTCGACATCGCCCGTCTCGACGAACACGTGCCCGACTGGGCCGAGCGCGAGACCTGGGCTTGCGGGCCCGCGGGCCTGCTCGACGCCGCCGAAGAGCACTGGAGCGAGCACGGCGTACAAGAGCGCCTGCACACCGAGCGCTTCCGCCCCAGCATCGTCGTCGCCGGTGACGGCGGCGAGGTCACGTTCAGCGCCACCGGCAAGACCGTCGACGCGGACGGCGCCACGCCGTTGCTGGACGTCGGCGAGGAGGCCGGCGTGCTCATGCCCTCCGGGTGCCGCATGGGCATCTGCTTCGGCTGCATCACGCCGCTCAAGGCGGGCGCCGTCCGCGACCTGCGCACCGGCGAGGTCACCGAGGCTGAGCCGGGCGTCCTCATCCAGACATGCGTGTCCGCCGCGGCGGGCCCCTGCGACATCGAACGGTAGGAGCACCTTGACCGCCATCGACCCCACCGCCCACCTGACCGCGGAGCAGATCGAGGAGCTCGGCCGCGAGCTGGACGCGATCCGCGACGAGGTGATCGCCGGCCGCGGCGAGAAAGACGCCGCCTACATCCGTAAGGTCATCTCGGCGCAGCGCAAGCTCGAGCTGGTCAGCAGGGGCGTGCTGCTGTTCTCGATCTTCCCGCCCGCGTGGCTGCTCGGCACTGCCGGTCTGTCCGTGGCGAAGATCATGGACAACATGGAGATCGGCCACAACGTCCTGCACGGCCAGTGGGACTGGATGCGGGACCCGAAGATTCACTCCACCACCTGGGAGTGGGATCACGTCTCGCCGTCCGAGCAGTGGAAGCACTCGCACAACGAGCTGCACCACACGTACACCAACGTGATCGGCAAGGACAACGACCTCGGCTACGGCATCATGCGCATCGACGAGGACCAGAAGTGGCACCCGTTCCACCTCGGCCAGCCGCTGTGGAACTTCATCAACGCCTGCTTCTTCGAGTACGGCATCGCAGCGTACGACCTGGAGCTCGGCAAGAACCTGCACAAGCGCCGCCGCAAGAGCCCGGAGTTCCGCGCGCGGGCCAAGGCCGTGGGCCGCAAGATCCGCAAGCAGGTGCTCAAGGACTACGTGATCCACCCGCTGCTGTCGGGCCCGTCGTTCCTCACCACGCTCGCCGCCACGTTCACCGCGAACCTGGTCCGCAACATCTGGTCCCACTCGGTGATCATGTGCGGGCACTTCCCCGAGGGCGTGCAGGTCTTCGAGCGCCGGTCGATCAAGGGCGAGACGCGCGGCCAGTGGTACCTGCGCCAGATGATGGGCTCGGCGAACATCAGCGGCAGCAGGGCCATGCACTTCATGACCGGCAACCTGTCGCACCAGATCGAGCACCATCTGTTCCCGGACCTGCCGAGCAACCGGTACGCCGAGGTCGCGGTGAAGGTGCGCGCGCTATTCGAAAAGTATGAGCTGGAGTACGTCACCGGGCCGCTGCCCAAGCAGGTGTTCTCCGCGTGGCACAAGATCTTCCGGCTCTCGCTGCCGAACAAGAAACCCAAGGTCAAGACGCCGGACCGCGAGCAGGAGCTCGTCGCGGCCTGATCCCGGTATTGGTTCAGATCTTTCGGCCGTACCGGCGGCACCGCCGGGTTCGGTGAGATCCGTTGCGGCCGGTGGGCGGCCGCGACATCAGACCGTACGACACGGGATCCGGGCAGCCCGGTGTCCGGCTGCGCTGCCTGTACGTGCGCCAGGAGCTCAGCACACAACCCCCGGCGAGGCGTTGTAGTGCGCTGACCTGCCGTGGTCGGGCCGGTAGTCGGGGGCGTACGCGCACTCGGTTTGCCGACGGGCAGGCTGACGTTCATCCGGCAGAGTGCCTTCGTCTTGGCCTTGATGGACCGAAGTGCCTTCTTGGCCGGGTAGTTGTAGACGTACTGCCGGTCGGTTCCTCGTTTCTGGTGGCGCTGGATGCGCCAGCCGAGAAAGTCGAGGCCCTCGTCGATGTGCGTGATCAGTGTCTTCTCCTCCGACAGCCGCAGGCCGACGGTGGAGAGGACTTCCGCCACTTCTGGAAGCAGTGCCTCGGCGTGTGCGCGGGTGCCCGAGACCAGAATGGCGAAGTCAAACCCAGCAGTACCTCGCGCATGCGATCCGTAGTCAGGGGCTCAACGAGACGTTGGAGATCTTGAAGGCTCGCTACGAGGCTCACGCCGCAGTCACAAGGGCGATGGTCGCGGTTCGGCTGTCCAATAGCGACCAGCGGATCCTCCGGCTCGCCGACGATCTTGTGATCGCAACATTCGCGCCGGACGACGTCGCCAATCACCCTGCGAGTCTTCGGGCGACGGCCACCGAGTCTCACAAAGCTCTGCGAGACGCTGCAGCTCGTCACATCCACTCGCGTGCACGGGTGGCTCTCCTCCCGTTCCGTCGTGGGCGCTGAGAGAGTGCGAGTCCGTTCGATGCGGCCGATGCGTCGTAGCCGGAGCAACGCCTGGCCATCTATCGGTGTTCAGAGTGGCCAATCGTGATTGAGTGAAATCCCACGACCTGCGATTCCGTCAGACGGGCTGTCGTCGGCGGTGCGGGCCGGGGCGCCCAGGGTGCGCCCGGCCCACCCCCAGAACTCCCCGCCCGGCTCGGTCTGCACGACCAGGGTCTTCGCGGCGCGGGCGTGGTGGGCGCGCATACGGCGCTCGGCGTCCGGGTCAGGGGGAGGCGAGTACACCAGTGATCTCCCGCAACTGGGCGGCGGTCAGGGAGGGTTGAGTTCAGTCGATCGGCGGCAACGGTCAGAGGCAGTTGGTCACCGTGTCACACCGTCAAAACCTCGCTGTCACCGCTCGCCTCCATTCTTGACAGGGGCATAACAAAGTGCACCACCGGTCCTCCAACGCCTCACGGCACCCCCCCCAGGAGCCCCCTTGAAGAGACCAGTGACCGCAGACACGCCTGCCCCGCGTCCATGCGGGCCCAGTGAGCGGGGAGCGGGGTGCACGGGGTGCTGACAGCGCGTCTCGGGCGACGCGACACTCGCCCTCGGCAGGGCTGGCGCCGATGGCTGATGCTCCTGGTGGTCGGCACCCTGCTCAGCCTTGGACAGACCGCCCTGGCCCCACACGCGAGCGCCGCCGACATCCCCACGCAGGACCAGGTGCGGGCCGCGCTGAAGAGCGCCCCGGGCAGCAACCTGTTCTGGACCGGGCGGGAAGGCTCCTGCGAGAGCGAGAAGGACGGCGTCAAACCGCTCGCCGAGAAGTTCGCGCGCGAGCGCGGACAGGAGACGCTGGAGATGCGTCTCGCGGACGCGGGCCTCAAGATGCCGCCGTTCGACACCCCGGACAACAACGCCAAGGAGATCTGGCGGTTCGCCTCGCTGCCCGAGCTACAGAACAGAGGCAAGGTCAGGTGCATCTGGCAGATCAACGCAGGCGACCTCGCCCACGAGACGCTGATCTGGAACGCGTGGTGGTGGGGCAGCACCTGCAGGAACCAGGTGCACCTGCATAACAAGGCCGCGCTGGGCTGCGTCGCGTTCGACGAGCAGGACATCGAAGAGGGCTTCAGGTGGGCGCACTTCAACGAGGAGAGGCACGACGCCTGGAGCTCTCTGTACGGCTGGTGGTACATCGGCGGGGAACCCTGGTTCGGCAAGCGTGACTCCAGGATCAATCCCGAAGCCTACGGATACCAGTATTCGATCGAACCCGATGACAGCGGTCCCGCGAATCCCAGCTACCACGTGAACCATTCCGACAGGCTCATCGCCTGGTTCCTGCACTCCGATGACAAACGGCCGTACCTCATCCAGATCTACAACTATTCGGGCGGCTACTCGCCGTCGCGGCCCGAACGGTACAACGACGTCTGTAACTTCGAGACGGGGCTCAGGACCACGGACGTGTCCACCTCCACCGAGCAGTGCGGCTCGGCGGACGGCAAGACGTGCAACGTGATGGTTGTCGGCGACTCGATCAGCAACGGGTACGAAGGCGACAACACCTGGCGCTACCGGCTGTGGGAGTGGTCCCGGGACCAGAACTGGCCGGCCCACTTCGTCGGACCGCTGACCGGGACCGAGAAGCAGCAGGACGCCCACGGACCGCAGCCGCCCCCGCTGGTGGAGAACGCCCAGGACCCGCCACCGGCACAGCCCGACCCCGCGCAGTTCACCGGCGCCTACGCCCAGACCGACGACCCGGCCTTCGTGCAGGGCGATTCGGGCCACTACGCCATGTGGGGCCGCACCCTGGGAGCGGACGTGGGCACCATCGAGCTGGTCATGGCCGCGCAGGGCGCCCAGGAACATCTGCCCGACGTGCTCCTGGTCGAACTCGGCTTCAACGACATCGGCTGGCAGGGTGCCGGCGCCGGGCTGGTCGACACCATGAAGAAGTTCGTGGACAACGCCCGCAACGCCAACCCGAACGTGAAGATCGTGCTCGCCAACGTCCCGCAGCGCACCACACTCGGCGACGCCAACCCACGACTCCCACAGCGCACAAGGGACTACAACGCCGCCCTTGCGGCCGCGGCACCCGGCTGGTCCACCCCCGCCTCACCGGTGGTGATCGCCGACATCGACAAGGCGATGAGCTGCGACCCGTCCTCCAAGACCTGCGCCACGGCCTACGACGGCCTGCACCCCAACCCGCTGGGCGAGTACCGCATCGCCTCCGCCTTCGGCACCGCCCTGCACGACGGGTTCGGCATCGGCGCCTCGCAGCCCGAGGCACCGGCGAGCGTCCCCGACCGGCAGGTGACCACACCCACCGGCCTGGTCTTCGACGGCACCAAGCAGGGGGTCACCGTCACCTGGGACAAGATCATGGGCGCGCACAGCTACGACGTCCAGTGGCGCGAAGTGGTCTCCGGCTCCGAGAAGCCCTGGGATACGGCCATCCCGTCGGCCGGGTTCAACCGGTGGGACCTGCCCTGGCAGTTCAGCTTCCAGCCGGTCGACGGCCATCAGTACGAGGTCCGGGTACGGGAGGTCGCGGGCGACGCCGACGACCTGAAATCGGCCTGGTCGGAACCGGTTTCGGGCATCGCCCACCCGACCACGCCCAAGCCGCCGGACAAGGTGACCGCCGCCGTCGCGGGGCCGGGCGAGATCGACGTCAGCTGGACCCCGGTCTACGACGACTCCCTCACCCGCTACGCCGTCTACGTCTACGACACGGACACGCCGTTCGTCTTCGCCAAGGTCTACGGCTACGCCCCGACGGCGAACCCGCTGCGCCGCATCACCGGCCTGCCCCCCGGCCACCACTATCAGGTGTACATGTGCAGCTGGAACGCGTCGGGCGAGGGGATGCCGCACATCGCCGAGGGAACGGTCGTGCCCTGACGGGGCGCCGCCGCCACCGTGAGCGACCGTCTCAGAGATGTGTGACGGTCCCGGCGGAAGGCGTCACGGGCGCGTGCCCGCTACGCGTGAGCGTGCGCCCGTGACTCCGCGCAGGCGTGGTGCGAGGCGGCTCAGTGCAGCGCGATCTCGCCCGCTTGGACGGCACGGAACGCCCGCTCGACGCATTGGCGGTGAAGTCCCGGTTCACCAGGTCCAGCATCGGCTCTGTCGGCATGATGCCGGTGACGGTGACGCGCTGTGCAGTCCCTGCTGCGCGTGGCGTCACGGTCACCGGCATGCTGTGGCGCCGGAAAGGCGCGGCCCGTCTATGCGGCTTGGGTGAGTTCGGCGCGGCCGAACAGCAGCGCGTAGCCGGAGGGGAGCTGGCGCAGGATGCGGGCGATGAGGTCGGGGCCGGCGTAGGCCGCGACGGCGGAGAAGACGGATCCGGTGTCCCAGCGGGTGGTGCCCAGGGACGCGCCGGTGCGGGCGGCGAGGTCCTTGACGAAGGCCCAGCCGCCCAGCGGCTGGGTGTCGGGGATCTGGGCGGTGAGGATACGTGCGGCTTCGAGGGGAGGCGGGCGGCCAGTTCGACGCGTTCGTCACCGGTCAGCTGGCGTCCCAGGCCCGAAAGGACCAGGCGGACGGCTTCCTCGGCCTTCTCACGGGTGGGGTAGGCGCCTTCGTAGCGGACCTTTTCCAGCATCTGCTCATACGCCCTGCCGTAGGGCTGCTGGAGCGGTGCGCGCTGGTCGGACATCACTGCGGTGGTTGCCTTTCTGTCACCAGGGTCGTGGTGGCCGGTGTGCGGCCACCGGGGGTCAGGTGGGCTGGGGGCGGCCGAAGAGGAGGTCGTAGCCCGCGGGGAGCTGGAGCAGGATCTCTCGGACGATCGGCCTCTTTGGCCTCCGCCTGCGCAAGAAGCACCGAACGACGATCCCGGACCGGTCCGCTGCAAAGGCCCCCGACCTGCTCGGCCGTGACTTCATCGCGACCACGATGAACACCAAGTACGTCGGCGACATCACGTATCTCCCACTGGCCGGCGGGAAGTTCTTGTACTTGGCCACGGTCATCGACCTCGCCTCCCGGCGTCTGGCGGGTTGGGCGATCGCCGATCACATGCGCGCCGAGCCCGTCGTCGGCGCCCCGGCCACAGCCCAACGCTGCCGGGGCAGTCTCACCGGTGCCGTCATGCACACCGATCACGGAGCGCAATACACAAGCCGGGCCTTTGCCGAAGCCTGCCGGTAGGCCGGCGTCCGGCAGAGCATGAGCGCGATCGGGAGCTCGGCGGACTGCGCCGCCGCGGAGAGCTTCAACGCGACCTGCAGGCGGGAGACCCTCCAGGGCCGTAGAACCTGGGACAGCGAGCGCGAGGCCCGGCTCGACCTGTTCCGGTGGCTCCACCGCTACAACACCGTCCGCGCTGACGGGGATCTTTGAATCTCCTCACCCTGTGCTGAGAACGGCCCCGGAGTTGCTCGCCTTGATTCCTCAGGCGTGCACGTGCTGATCTGCGGGTTGCCGAACTTGAGGCCTGGCTCTTGGTCGGGTGGCTGGGCGGGCACGAGGGTTGGGACGGGGTGGTCCGGGGGTGGGTGGGTCTCTCTCGTGGGCGGGAACAGGTGGTGTCGGAGCGGCTCAGGGTTCGATGGCGAGGTGTTCGATGAGGTCGTCGCGCAGCGTGAACCGATAGCGGAGATCGATGGTGCCGCCGGGGAAGTTGCCTTCGAGGTGGTGAGTGGCGATGTAGTGGGCCGTGTCGGTCTGCTGGGCGTTCGTGAGGTGGATGGTGTAGGTGAATTCGGTGGCGGATCGGTCCAGCCACCGCTCGATCGCGGCGCTTCCCTGGTAGGTGTTGCCGTCGTCGATCACCGTGGCGTCGTCGGTGAACGTCGTGACCGCGGTGGCGGTGTCGTGGACGCGGTGCGCTGTGAGGTAGCGGGTGATCACCTCGGGCAGGTCGTCCGGGGTGATGGTCCGGGGCTGGTTGTCGTGCATGACGCTCCTGATGGTGGTGGCGGGTTCAGACGGTGGGGGTGGTGCCGCCGTCGATGACGTGTTCGGCGCCGACGATGGCCGAGGCGCGGTCGGAGACCAGGAAGGCGACGAGCTCGGCGACCTCCTCGGGCCGGTTGGGACGGCCGAGCGGGATGCCGCCCAGGGAGTCCATGAGCCGGCCCAGCGCCGCTTCCTGGCTGATGCCGGCGTCGTGGGCGATCCGGGTGACCAGGTTGTCGGCGGCCGAGGTCTGGACGAAGCCGGGCGAGACGGTGTTGACGCGGACGCCGTACGGGGCGACCTGGTTGGCCAGGCCCTTGCTATAGGTGGTCAGGGCGGCCTTGGCGGCGGCGTAGGCCAGGGTGCCGTTCCACAGCGGCATGCGGCGCTGGATCGAGGTGACGTGCACGACCGCGCCCTTGCCCGTGGCGATCATGTGCGGGAGGAGTGCGCGGTCCAGGCGGACGGCGGCAAGCAGATTCGTGTTCAGCTCCCTGGCCCAGTCGTCCTCGCCCAGCGCCGCGAACCCCCCGGCCGGCGCCTCGGAACCGCCGAGGGTGTTGATCAGAATATCGACGCCCCCCGCGCGGGCGGCGACGTGGGCGGCGCCCTGGGCGGTGGACAGGTCGGCGGCGATGAACGTCTTCTCCTCGACGTCGTCGGGGCGGCTGCGGGCGGTGACCAGCACGGTCGCGCCGGCCTCGGCGAGCCGTCGGGCGATCGCGGCTCCGGTGCCCTTGGTGCCGCCGGTGACCAGAGCGCGTCGGCCTTCGAGGGATTCACTGATGGATGTGTTCACGTTGTGCTCCGTTCCCCGGCGCGGGCATACGAGGCACCGCTCCCGTCTCAACTGCTAAAATAGAAGCTACTAACTTCGACATTAGCAGTAACTGAGGGGATGGTCGCCGTGGCGAGCCGCATCAGGCTGGAGGACCGGGAGTGCCCGCTGTCCACGACGGTGGAACACGTCGGCGAGTGGTGGACACTGCTGATCCTCCACGACGCCTTCGACGGCTACACCCGCTTCGACCAGTTCCAGGAGAGCCTGGGCATCTCCTCCAGCATGCTCACCACCCGGCTGAAGACCCTGGTCGCCGACGGTCTGCTGGAGCGCCGGCCCTACCAGACCAGCCCCGTCCGGCACGAGTACGTCCTGACCGAACTCGGGCGCTCCCTGCGCCCGGTGATCGTCGCCCTCGCCGCGTGGGGCAACTCCCGCCTCACGCCGACGGAGCGCAGCATGATCCTCGTCGACGCGCACACCGGCGAGGAAGTCGAGCCCGTCGTCGTCGACGCCAAAACCGGCCGCCGACTCGACGACAGCGCCGCCTACGTCTTCACCGCAGGCCCCGCAGCCAGCGACGCGATGCGCACCCGCTACGCGGCACGGCCGGCCATTCCTGCGGAAGAGGCGTAAGTCCGCCCGGAAAAGCCTCGTACAGCCTTGAGCAGGGCCGCGAGCATGGGCTGCACCTGACCAGCCTCGCGGCACCGGCTTGTCGCCGGCGTAAACCACCGTCGGGCATGACGAGCGGGGCGGCAAGCCACCGCTGCACGTACAACTTCACCCAATCGGCGTCGGTGTGTGCTTCCACTGCCTTGACAAGCAGGTCCCAGGGCACGCCGTCGAAGAACTGAGAGATGTCGAGTTCGATCACCCAGTTCCGTTTCCAGCAGCGCTCCCGGCACTTGGCTACCGCGTCCAAGGCCGACCGTCCAGGCCGGTATCCAAATGAGTCCGGGTGGAATACAGGATCCACCCGGCGCATCAGATGTCGTGCCACCGCGGTCTGCGCCACTCGGTCAGCGACTGCGGGAATTCCGAGCACTCTCATGTGCCGGGGACGGTGCGGCTCAAGGCGTCGTCGGCGCGGCGATCCGGCCGGGATGCCGCGGGGGTCGCGGCCGGGTGTCGGCAGCGTGGGCGTCGTGAGGCGGGGAGGAGGCGCGGGGCTACTTGCCGGGTCGTCCGAGCTGGTGGACGGTCCAGCCCGCTGCGCGCCAGGGTTCGGGGGCGAGGGTGGTGCGGCAGTCGATGAACCGGGGGGTGGCAGGGTGGTTCACGAGGGCCTGGGGGTTGGCCTGCTGGTACTCGGGCCACTCGGTGGCCAGGACGACGAGGTCGGCGCCGTCGAGGGAAGCGGGCAGGTCGTGGGTGTAGTCGAATTCGGGGTTGCGGATCATGGCTGTGGCCACGGCCTGCGGGTCGTGAACGGTGACAGTGGCGCCGGCCTGCTGGAGGGCGTGGGCCAGAGCGAGGGCCGGGGATTCGCGGACGTCGTTGGTGCCGGGCTTGAACGCGGCGCCCCACACGGTGACCCGGGCACCCTTGATGGGGCTGCCTTTCAGGGCGCGGGTGATGAGGCCCAGGGCAACGTCGGTTCGGGACTCGTTGATCTTCTCAGCGGCCCGCAGGAGCATAGCGACGTGTTCAGCGCCGAGCTGCCGGGCGGAGGCGGTGAAGGCGCGGATGTCCTTGGGCAGGCAGCCGCCGCCGTAGCCGATGCCGGGCCTCATGCCGCCGCTGCCGATGCGGAGGTCGATGCCGAGGATGTCCACGATCTGGGAGACGTCGCCGCCTGCGGCCTCGCACATGTCGGCGACAGCGTTGATGTAGCTGATCTTCAGGCCGAGGAAGGTGTTCGCCGCGCCCTTGGCGAGTTCGGCGGTCTGCGGGTCGGTAACGAAGATGGGCACTCCGGAATCGAGGATGGGGGCGCAGACCGTGCGGATCGCCTTCTCGGCCTCGGTGGTGGTGAGACCGGCGATGATGCGGTCCGGGCGCAGGGTCCTGGCCATCGGTGATGACGTGGTGCTTGCTGCCCGGTCGTGCGCGGTCGACCGGGCTGGGACCACTTTTGGGCCCCGGCGGGCCGCCCGCACGTGGGAGGAGTCGATCACCGCCCGCGACCAGTCCAGCTTGTTCTTCGAGCGCAGCTGCTTGAGCAGCACTGCATGCAACTGGTCCCACACACCTGCCTCGTTCCACGCGGCCAGGCGCCACCAGCAGGTCATCCCCGAACCGAGGCCCAGCTCCTGCGGGAGATACTTCCACTGGATCCCGGTGTGCAGCACGAACAGAATCCCGCACAAGGCCTGACGGTCCGGCACCCGCGGTCGGCCCTCGACCGCTTCGGCCCCGCCTCGGGCAGCAACGGCTCGATGAGCGACCACAGTTCATCCGACACGATCCACGGCCGTGACTGACGCTTTCCCACAGCGAGACCAACCAGCGAACGAGTCAACAGTCATATGATCAACCACTTCTGTTAGGGCCAGTAGGAGCCACACTCGGCGCCCCCGGCTGGATGGACCATACGTAGGGACCGGGAGGAACTCGATGGACCGCCCCCGGTCGCACCGGCACGTTGTCAGTCGCTACGGGTAGAACTGCTGCACGCATCACCCCCCTGACACATCACACGACAGGACCAGCAGCCCGAATGAGAACCCAGGACGCCCACCTTGACGAGCTGTACGGCCTCCCTGCCTTCACGTTTCCCTTGCCCGGCGAGACAACAAGGCTGCCCGAACCCGACGCCGTGGCCTGGCGGATCGGCCACGAGAGGTGGCAATCCGAGGAGTTGTGGGTGGAGGCCTTCGGCCGTTTCTGCGCCGAAGTCGACATCACGCGGGTCCGCGCTCTGATCGTCGGCTGCTGGGAGGACCCGGAAGACACCGATCCATCCGAGGTAGTCGAAGCGCTGTTGGCGGTGCATGACCGACTGCCCGCCCTGCGCTCGGAGTTTCTGGGGGACATCACGGACCAGGAGTGTCACATCTCCCGGATCAGTCAGACCGACGTCACACCGTTACTGACCGGCTTCCCCGCACTGGAGGAATTCGGCGTGCGCGCGGGAGAAGGCACCAGCCTGGGAGAAACACTGAGGCTGGAGTTCCCCGCCCTGCGCCACGAAGCGCTGCGCAGGCTGACCGTGGAAAGCAGTGGTCTGCCGGTGAACGTCGTCCGCGGTGTGGGGGCGAGCGAACTGCCCGCGCTGAAGCACCTCGACCTGTGGCTGGGCGGCTCGGATTTCGGAGCCGACTGTGAGGCCGCCGACCTGGAGCCAATCCTGTCCGGTGCCCGGTTGCCCCGCCTGCGGCACCTGGCCCTACGCAACAGCGAGATCCAGGACGAGGTCGCCGCCGCCGTGGCGTCCGCCCCGGTGGTCGCCCAACTCGAGGTGCTCGACCTGTCCATGGGCACCCTGAGTGACGACGGCGCGGCCGCCCTCCTCGACGGCCAGCCGCTGACCCACCTCAAGAAGCTGGACCTGCACCACAACTACCTCAGCGAGCCCGTCCGGCAGCGCATACGCAGGACGCTCGAACCCGCGGGTGTCGCGGTGGACCTCGACCAGGACAACGCCGAGTTGCGCACTATCTGTGTGGGACCACTTAGCTACTGAGCGGACCTTCGCTGACTGGTGGACGAGCGCCACAAGGGAGGGGCCGACCGACAGCCAGCCAGCACCAGGGCTGTGGTGGCTGGTCCGGGGTGGGCGCAGCGCATCGCATCTACTGGCAGCTGCACAGTGCCCAGACCGGGCTCTGCCGGGACTGGGCACTCCGTGCTGGTCCGCGTCTTACGCGGTGGTGCCTGATTCTCCGGCGGCGGCTTGTTCGCCGGCGGTCAGCTCTTCCATCGCTGCAGTGTCGGTGCCGGCAGCCTGCAAGCCGTATCCGCGGTGTACGACCAGGAGCTGGTTCTTGGTGCCGCGCGGGTCGCGGAAGGCGACGACGGCCGGGCCGGCACCGCTGTTGTGACCGGGGAACAGCTGGTCGGAGCTCCACGAGGTACCGCTGCAGGTGGCCCAGTACAGGTTCTGGTCACCGTCTCCGTAGCCGCGGTGGACGCAGTACAGCTTGCTGTCGAAAACAGTCAGGGCCGGACCTTCCAGGCTGTGGTGGGCGGGCAGCGCGGTGTCTGTGCTCCAGGAGCTGCCGTCGTAGGTGGCGTGCCATAGGCGGGCGTCGTTGTCGCAGCCGCGGTGGACGAGGTGGAGCTTGCCGCCGAACTCGGCCATAGCCGGGTTCGCGGCGCTCATGTGGCCCGGCAGCTGGGTGTCGGGGCTCCAGGAGCTGCCGTTGTAGGTGGCGTGGTACAGGCGTTGGTCGCTGCCCGCCCCGCGGTGGACGAGATGGAGTTTGCCGCCGAACTCGGCCAGCGCCGGGCCGCGTGAGCTGTGGTGACCGGGCAGCCGTTCGTCGCGGCTCCACGCGGTGCCGTCGGAGGAGAAGGTATGCCACAGACTGGTGTCGCCGTTACCGCCTCGGTGGACGACGTGAAGCTTGCCGCCGAACTTCGCCACGGCCGGGCCGTCGCTGCTGGCGTGAGCGGGAAACTGCCGGTCCTCGCTCCAGCCCTTGTCGGGGTCGTACGTCGTCCACCACAGGCGCTCGTCGCCGGCGCCGCGGTGCACGCAGTAGAGCCGGCCGTCGAGCTCAGCCAGGGCAGGGTTCGAGGCACTCACATGGGCGCGGAACTTCTGATCCTCGTTCCAGCCGCTCCTCGGCTCGAACACGGTCCACCACAGGTGGGGGTCCTCACCAGGCCCCATCCCGATGGGGATCAGCATCCCCGGCGCAATCCACGGAGAGACGAGCTTGACCCCATGGCCCCTGTTCACCTCGCTGATCCACCGCTCCTTCAGCTCGCAGTACGCCTCCACGACTCTGCCGAATGGCTGCGGAAGGATCTCTCCGGCGACGGCACCGACGAGGGAGGCGATCTGCCCAGCAACGTCGGCCGCCTCGGAGTTGAGGTGGAATTCGAAGCCCCACCACTTCGTGACGGCCCAGACTTCCAGTCCGCGGGCGGCGAGTTCCTTACGCGCCGCCTCGGCCTCATCTACAGCCTGCGGCGACGGCTCAGGCTGACCGGTGCCCGATGGAGCCGTACTGTTCTCTTCCCCAGTCACGAATTCCTCGGTGGCCATCGTGTTCTCTCCTGACTGTCGTGACGGCGGCACGCGGCCACGACAGCCGCCGTCAGGCGTGCCCCGCCGGGCTCCTGCGACGCTGGTGACCCGACCGCCAGTAATCAGCACAGAGTGACATTTCTTGCGCACAGCGTAATCACAGAGAAGGACAGAAGGCTGGTTTAATCTAAAGATCACAGTTTGTCCGAATTTGGCGAGCTGGTGAGGTCCGGAACCTTTCGAGCGGACGGCCCCGCATCATCACGGGCCCGCCGCTCACGGAGCTTCCCCACTCGCTTGAAGGCTTGACCAAATGGGGCGAGGAGTAGCCCTGGCTGTTTGGGATGCGCTGGTGCCACAAACGGCTCGTGAGGTGGCAGCACAACCGCGCAGCGCTGATCCCTGGGATTAGTCAACTTGGCCCGGCCCTAAAGGGACCGGGCTTGGAGGTAGCGCCCAGCTGGCTGCTGGGTAGGCTCCTCCGTCCAGACACCCTCATGGGGTGGCAGGCACGCGTGACTCACGCGCCGCAGTCCACGCGTCCTTGCCCCTGCGGGCGAGGACGCGGGAAGCGTTCCGGTCGGCGTGCGCAACGACGCCGCACGACCGGCATGCGAACTTGGCTTGGGAGGTGCGGTTGAGCCGATCGTCCGCACTCCGCGCACTCCCTTGAGGAGTGGGCGGGGTCCACGAACACGAGCGGGACACCGGCCCGCCGCGCCTTGTAGGCGATGAAGTCTCCGAGCTGGGCGAAGGCCCAGGAGTGGAATGCGACCCGTTGGGCTTGCAAAGCCGTACCCTCTGCCGGATTCCCTTGAGTTCTTCCAGGGAGATCCCAGCAGAGGTGCGTTCAGCCTCGGTCACGATCGCCTTGGCGATGATGTGGTTGGTGTTCTTGACGTGCCGCTGTTCGCGGCGGGAGCTCTTTCAACCGGCGCTTCGCGCTCTTGGTGCGCTTCTTCTGGAGCTTGACGCCCACGCGCCCTACCTCGACAAAGTCGTCAAGAGTGGGCGCCATCCACTCCTCGCCCGAGTCATTCGTGACGCCGAACTTCCCCACGCGGCCGACAGCGCCGAGCACGGCTTCCAACTGGGACTCGAACGACTCCTCGACGGATGGGAGGCCAACCTCCCCATCCGGCCCTGACGATCCGGCAGCGCCAACTGGAGGTTCATCGGCAAACTCCGCACTCCGACGTCGGCCTCAGCGCGCGCCGAACCCCCGACGCAGCACGATTTGTCGGGGTACAAGGTCACGTGGCCCTGGCAAGATGACCCTGTACGCGGACACGATTCCCAGAAACACCCTCTGCCCGGGAAAGATCAAGAACGTGACGCCAGACTGGCCGAAGCATCGGCGGAGCCGGTGGCCAAATACCGCGAACCTCCACGGACGACCTGGCCGCCTTGGACGCCATGCTGGACGAGACGCAGCCGCACAGCATCGTGCGCCGTGACGACCTGAGCGTGCGCACCAGCCGCACCCCCTGGATCGCCCGTCGCCCCTGAGCACCGCATCCGCTGCGGCCCTCGAACCCGACGGTGCGGCCACGCCACGTCGTGGACGCATCCTGGCCGTGCTGGGCCTGGCTCAGCTGATGGTGCTCCTGGACACCACCCAGGGCGGTGCACTGTGTGCGGGTCAGCGGGCGATTGAGATCGCGAAGGGCGTGAATCCGGTGGACCGGATGACGTGGCGGACGAACAGGATCGCGGCTTCT
>NZ_JBSHAQ010000079.1:0-32661 GCF_053611585.1 Streptomyces sp. NPDC054794
CGGCTCACGAGATCGGCCTGCCGACCGGCCTCTTGGCCGGTCTTCCGAGCGGCCCCCCCCCCCCCCCCCCGCGCGGCCCCCCCCCCCGGGGGCCCCCGCGGCGGGGTGCGTGCTAGCGTCACGAAACGGGGCAGGTTGTCGGTCACGGGACACGGCCGCGAACTGGACGGGACCCGGCCGGGAACACTTGGGAAGCCGGCCGAGAACAGAAGACGGGACACGGGGAGTGCCTTCAGGTGGCCACAGCGGAGCCGACACGCGCCGACGACGCCGATCCGGGCCCGGGATCCGGCCCGCGAATAGGCCTGCCCGCGGCTGACCCGGACGGCCGCCCCGCCGCCCCGCCGACCGCCACACGGGCCAACACCGCCGAAGCGACTTCCGCCGAAGCAACCGGCACCCGCGCCCGGCTCCGCGCCGCCGTCGAGCCCCTCCGGCAGCGGATGCTGCTGCACCCGGCCCTGTCCATGACCCTGCTGTCCGGCGTGCTGCACATCATCTGGGTCTTCACACTCGCCAACAGTGGCGGCGACATCGCCGCGCAGGACGCCTGGGCCGAGTTCGTCGGCCGGCACCCCGACTCGGCGTACAACCTCGCCTGGTACGGCGGTATGCACCCGGTGTCGTACAGCGTGGTCTCGCCGTATCTGATGTCGGTCCTCGGCGTCCGTACGACCATGATGATCGCGGGGACCGTGTCGGCGGGCCTGCTGACGATGATCCTCATCCGCAGCCGGGTCGTGAAGAACCCGCTGTGGGCCGCGCTGGCCGGTGTCTTCGCGCTGATCTGCAACGCGCTCTCGGGCCGGGTGACCTTCGGGCTGGGCACGGTGTTCGCGCTGGGCGCGGTCGCGGCCGTGTTCTGCTGGCCGTACCGCTGGCGGCACAAACGCTGGGCGAAGGCCCTGGTCGCGGCCCCGCTCGCGGCGCTCGCCACCATGGGCTCGCCCGTCGCGGGGCTGTTCGTGGGCCTGGTCGCGGTGGCGCTGTTCCTGCAGAAGCGCCGGCCGGGCGCCTGGGCGCTGGGGCTCGCGCCGGCGGCGGTCGTCGCCGTGTCGGCGTGGCTGTTCCCGTTCTCCGGCACCCAGCCGATGACGATCTTCTCGGTCATCCTGCCGCTGCTGTACGGGCTGCTGTGTCTCTTCCTGGTCCCGAAGGAGTGGAAGACCGTCCGGCTGACCGCCGCGGTCTTCAGCCTCGGGGTGGTGCTGGTCTGGCTGGTGAACTCGCAGATCGGGTCGAACATCTCGCGGCTGCCGATGCTGTTCGCGGGGGTGGCGCTGATCGCCGCACTGCCGTTCGCGGTGCCGCGCTCGGGCAAGTGGTACCTGATCGTGCTGGCATTCCTCGGCTCCGCCTTCTGGATCGGCTTCAAGTCGGTCGACGACATCGTGCACACGACCCCGACCGCGTCCTGGGCGCGCGAGCTCGCCCCGCTCGTCAACGAGCTGCAGGAGGTCGGCGCCGCGAAGGGCCGCGTCGAGGTGGTCCCGGCCCGCTCCCACCGCGAGGCCTCCGCCCTCGCGCCGTACGTCAACCTGGCCCGGGGCTGGAACCGCCAGGCAGACATGGAACGCAACCCGCTCTTCTACGACGACACGCTCAACTCGGCGAACTACCACGAGTGGCTCCAGCGCTGGGCGGTCCACTTCGTCGTCCTGCCCAAGGACGACCCGGACGGCGACGGCGGCGAGCGCGAGCGGGCCCTGGTGCAGCGCGGGATGCCGTACCTGAAGCAGATCTGGGGCGACGCCAACTGGCAGCTGTTCAAGGTGACCGACCCGGCGCCGCTCGCCGAGCCGAACGCGATCGTCGACCGCGCCGAGCAGGGCGAGCTGACCATCGAGGTCCACCAGGCGGGCCGGATCCTCATCCGGATCCCGTACTCGCCGTGGCTGAGCATCGTCGACGGGCACGGCAAGAGCCTCAAGGCGCCCCAGGAGACCTGGGCCTCCAAGCACCGTTCCGAGGGCACGCCGAAGACGTACGACAACGTCAACGGCTGTCTGATGCAGACGGAGGAGGACTCCAAGGGCGACCGGTGGACCGTACTGCTGGCGCCGAAGGCGGGGACCTACCGGCTCGCGGCGCCGTATCAGCTGCCCCGGGGCACGCCGTGCCCGGACGAACTCAAGACTCCGTGAGCGCACGGGGTCAGCGGAGCCTGTCCACGTAGGTGTCGGTGCCCGGCACCGTCGGGACGAACGGAGCCACCAGCTCCACGCGGCCGAGCCCGGACTCGCTCACCTGCTCGTCGAGGCCCGTGAAGCAGCACTCCCAGCACTCCCGCGGGTCGGTCTCCAGGAACCACAGCAGGGTCAGGCGGGTGTCGACGCCCTCGACCTGCTTGACGTACGTCATCCGGTCGCCGGGCAGGGGTGTCGGCCGGAAGACGGTCACCAGGGCCGCCGGGGAGCCCGCCAGCCGCTTCGGGAGGTGGCGGGCGCGCAGCCACTCCAGCAGTTCGGCGCGCTGCCCGGCCGACTCGGCGTCGACGACCTCGACGACGAGCCCGGCGTAGGGGTGGTCGAGGGCGTGGAAGTCCCGGGGGCCGGCGGCGCCGTCCCGGTAGACCGTCGCCTCGTGGTCCTGGAAGGCCGTGAAGACGTGGGTGCGGTCCTGGTAGACGCGGGCGTCGCGGTTGAGGCGCTTGTTGATGCCGACGGTCCACCTCATGTGGTCGGCGTAGCGGCCGTCGGTGATCCAGTACGTGGAGATGTAGCAGCCGGCGGTGACCGGCTGGGCTATCGCGGACTTCTCGGGGTAGCGCAGGAGCTGCAGGTCGCGGGTGGCGACCCAGCGGCGGCCGGCGTACATCCAGGGCATGGCCATGGCGCCGGCGTAGTAGTGGTCGTCCTCGTACCAGCGGTTGTAGGCGTACTCGTGTCCCGGGTGGGGCTCGACCATGGTGATCAGGGCGTGGCCGAACGGGACTCGGTACGGGCCCACGGCGGCGAGCTCGGCGTACAGCTCGCTGCGGGTGTCGTCGCTCATGCGGTTCCCCTTTCCTGCGGTCGCCCATACTCTGACGCTCCGTCAGATAAAGCGCCAGGGTTCGGGAGGCTCCCATGTCGCTGCTCACGGGAAAGACCGTCGTCGTGTCCGGGGTCGGCGCCGGGCTGGGTCATCAGGTCGCCGCGGCCGTCGTGGGGGACGGCGGGAACGCGGTGCTCGGGGCGCGCACCGAGGCGAACCTGGCCAAGAGCGCGGCCGAGATCGATCCGGACGGGACGCGCACGGCGTACCGGGCGACCGACATCACCGACGAGGGACAGTGCGAGGCGCTGGCGGCGCTGGCCCGGGAGCGGTTCGGCGGGGTCGACGCCGTGGTGCACGTGGCCGCCTGGGACTCCTACTTCGGCGGGGTCGAGGACGCGGACTTCGCGACCTGGCAGTCGGTCATCGACGTGAACCTGCTGGGCACGCTGCGGATGACGCGAGCATGCCTGCCGGCGCTGAAGTCGGGCGGGGGCGGGTCGGTGGTGTTCATCGGCACGCAGTCGGCGGTCGCGGCGCCCTCGCAGGTCGCGCAGGCCGCGTACGCCGCCTCGAAGGGGGCGCTGACCAGCGCGATGTACTCACTGGCCCGGGAGCTCGGACCGCACCGGATCCGGGTCAACACGGTTCTGCCGGGCTGGATGTGGGGGCCGCCGGTGCAGGCGTACGTCCAGTTCACCGCGCACACGGAAAGCGTGCCGGAGGCCGAGGTGCTGAAGCGCCTGACGGACCGGATGGCGCTGCCGGAGCTGGCGACGGACGGGGACGTCGCCGATGCGGTGGCGTTCCTGGCCTCGGACCGGGCGAAGTCCATCACGGGGCAGTCGTTGCTGGTCAACGCCGGTGAGCTGATGCGCTGAGGCGGTTCCACCCTTCCGAGACCGTTCACAGCTCTGAACGAAGGTCACCACGACGAACATCTTTACTTGCTCTTGACCTTCCGCTTCCTTGCCGTGTGTCCACGTTCGAAACCAGAGTTCACATGCCTGACCCTGGCTGCGAACCCTGGAAGGGGACACATGAACGGTCTCGACTGGGCCGTGCTCATCGGCTACTTCGGAGTGATGGTCGCGATCGGCGTCTGGTCGCACAAGCGCGTGGACAACGTCTCCGACTTCTTCACGGCCGGCGGCAAGATGCCCTGGTGGCTGTCCGGCATCTCGCACCACATGTCGGGCTACAGCGCCGTGATGTTCACCGGGTACGCGGGCATCGCCTACACCTACGGCGTCACCTCCTTCATCACCTGGTCCTTCCCCATCGCGCTCGGCATCGCCATCGGCTCGAAGCTGTTCGCGCCCCGCATCAACCGGCTGCGCTCCCGGCTCCATGTGGCCTCCCCGCTGGAATACCTGAAGAACCGCTACAACCTGTCCACGCAACAGGCGCTGGCCTGGTCCGGCATGCTGCTGAAGATCGTGGACGTGGGCGCGAAGTGGGCCGCGATCGCGACGCTGCTGTCGGTGTTCACCGGCGCCTCCCTGAACCAGGGCATCCTCATCACCGGCGCGATCACGGCCGTGTACTGCACGATCGGCGGCCTGTGGGCGGACGCGCTGACCGAACTCGGCCAGTTCGCCATCCAGTTCGTGGCCGGCATCGCCATGTTCGTCGCGGTCGTGCTGAAGCTGAACGACAAGGGCATCGGCTTCTCCGACGCCTGGGACGAGCCGGCCCTGCACGGTCACGACAAGCCGCTGGTCGGGCCGTACGGCACGGTCTTCCTGCTCGCGTTCCTCCTCATCAAGCTCTTCGAGTACAACGGCGGCATGCTCAACCAGGCCCAGCGCTACATGGCGACGGGCAGCCCCCGGGAGGCGACCCGGTCGGCGCGGCTGTCGGCGGCGCTGTGGCTGATCTGGCCGGTGGTCCTGTTCTTCCCGATGTGGATGTCCCCGCTCCTGGTGCACGCCCAGAAGCCGGACGGCTCCGACTCCTACGGCCTGATGACCGAACAGCTGCTGCCGCACGGCCTGTTGGGCCTGGTCATCGTCGGCTTCTTCTCGCACACCATGGCCATGTGCTCCTCCGACGCCAACGCGATCGCCGCCGTCTTCACCCGGGACGTGGCGCCCGTGCTGTCGGCGCGGGCGCGGGCCTGGAACGAGCGGTCGGGCCTGATCGCGGCCCGGGTGACGACCGTCGTCTTCCTCGGCCTGTCCATGGCGGTGGCCACCCAGGTCAACTCGCCGACGTTCAAGGACATCATCACCGTCGTCATCAAGTGGGTCGCCGGTCTGATGGGCCCGATCGCCATCCCGATGATGCTCGGCCTGCTGCGCCCGTTCCGCCGCTCCGGGCCGACTGCCGCGCTCACCAGCTGGTCGATGGGGCTGCTGGCCTTCTGGCTGGTCAACTACCCGATCAACTGGAACGTGGACGGCGGCGTCCCGCTCCAGTACCAGGTGTCCATACCGCTGGCGGTGTCCCTGGTCCTGTACATCCTGATCGGCTACATCAAGCCGGAGGACACCCCGGAGCGCATGGCGATCATCGAGCGGGTCAACTCGGACGACGACGGCGCGGCGGCCACGGTACCGGCTCCGGCCACGGCGACCGGCGACCTCGACGCGGCCGTGAAGGACTAGCGCCCGTCCGGCGAGGCCTAGGCCCCCCTCGGATACTTCGCCAGCCACCCCGGCGACGAGCCCGCGGGACCGTGCAGTGCCGGTCCCTGGGTCATCTCCATCGCGAAGTCGTCGGCCAGTTCCAGGATCGTGGGGCGGCCCTCCAGTTCGGCCAGCCAGGCCGGCGGGAGGGCCGTCTCTCCGTGCAGGGCACCGAGCAGCCCGCCGGTGAGGGCGCCCGCGGCGCCGGAGGGGCCGGCCTGGTTGACCGCCAGACACAGTCCGTGCCGTACGTCCTCCCCCACCAGGGCGCAGTAGACGGCGGCGGCCAGCAGACCGTCCGCCGCTCCGTCGCCCGCCAGCTCCTCGACCCGCGCCGGGGTCGGCATCCCCTGCCGCACGGCGCCCAGCGCGTACTGGAGGGCGTCCGAGACGGGCTGGTGGCCGGGGCGCGCGGCGAGCAGGGCGAGCGCGCGCTGCACGGCGCCGTCCAGGCTCTCGCCGCGGGCCAGCGCGTGCACGATCACCGCGTACGCGCCCGCCGACAGATACGCCGCGGGGTGACCGTGGGTCTGCGCCGCGCACTCCACCGCCAGCTGCGCGACCAGCTGTGGCTCCCAGCCGACCAGCAGTCCGAAGGGGGCGGAGCGGGCGACCGCCTCCGGGCCCAGCTCGCCGGGGCTCTTCGGCGCCTCCAGCGTGCCCATGTGCTCGTCGCCGAAGCCGATCAGCAGCGCGCGCGAGGGATCACGGCGGGCGTAGAGCCACTCCTCGCGGGCCAGCCAGCCGTCGTCCTTGCGGCGCTCGTCCGGTCCCCAGTCCCGCTGGGTGGCCGCCCAGCGCAGGTACGCCCGGTGCAGATCGGTCGGCGGGTGCCAGGCGCCGGTGTCGCGGCGGACCTGGGCGCGTATCAGCCCGTCCACGGTGAAGAGGGTGAGCTGGGTGTGGTGGGTGACGGCGCCGCGCCTGCCGTACCCGAAGGTCAGGTCGACCAGGCCCTCCACGCCGTACTCGGCCCGGATCTCCTCGATGGTGAGCCCGTCGACCGGGGCACCGAGCGCGTCGCCGACGGCGCCCCCGAGCAGCGTGCCGCGCACCCTGCTGCGGAAGTCCTGCTGTTCGGCGCGGCCCCAGACGGCACCGGATGTCGCAGTCACCAAGACCTCCTCACGGCACCGTCCGTACGTACGACGCTCAGCACTGTAATCGACCGGGGACGATCGGTTCACGGGGGCAAATCGCCCCTGCCCCGTCATTCCCGTACAGCGATGAGCGCTTCGACTCCGTCCAGGATCCGGTCGAGGCCGAAGTCGAGGGGGTCGATTCCCGCCGGGCCGAAAGCACCCTCGGAGATGGCCCGGGTCAGGGCCGGGAACCGGTCCGCGTGACGTTCGAGCAGCTCACCGGTGAGGCGGCTCCACTCCCGGTCCTCGTCCGCGTCGAAGTCGACCAGCTGCTGGGCGAGGCTGCGCACCAGGCCGACGACGAGGACGAAGACCTGGTGCCGCTGGGCCGCCGGCAGGCCGGTAGGCTCCAGGGCCGCGTGCGCCGCGTCCAGCCAGCCCAGCTGGTGCGGACCCATGACCTGGCGGCGCATCGCGGTGGCGGCAAGCGCCCAGGGGTGGGCCCGGTAGAGGTCCAGGCACCGGCGCGCCCACTGCCGCGTCCCAGCTCGCCAGTCGCCCTCCGCGGCTGAGAGGTCGGGGACCTCGGCGAGCGTCGACTCGATCATCAGCTCGACCAGTTCGGCTTTGCCGGGCACATAGCGGTAGAGCGCCATCGCCGAGACGCCGAACTCGGCGGCGACCTTGCCCATCGAGACCGCGTCCAGTCCCTCCGCGTCGGCCAGCTCCACGGCGGCCGCGGCGATCCGCTGGGGAGACAGCTTCGGCTTCGGCCCCCGGGTGGGCTGCTCCTGCTCGCCCCACAGCAGCGCGAGGCTCGCCCGCGGATCGCGCGGCTTGTCCTGCTCCTTGTTCCGGGCGGCCATGCGGTTCCTCCCCTTGGTCGCAGCGAAGCCCGTTGACTCCGCCCACCAACTGTATATACCGTAAACACAACTGCTGACGAGATAAACAGTTTAGGGGGAACACTCATGCTGCTCACCTACCGCGCCCTCAAGCGCAGGTCCCTCGCGAAGAAGCTGCGCATCACCGCCCCGAACGGCATCGACGAGTTCGGCTACGTCCGGATCGGCGGCATCGACCAGTGGATCTCCATCCGCGGAGACGACCTCGCCAACCCGGTGATCCTGGAGGTCCACGGCGGCCCCGGCGCCTCCAACCTGATCTTCATTCCGCGCACGCGGGCCTGGGAACGGCACTTCACGATCGTGCGCTGGGACATGCGCGGGGCGGGCAAGACGTTCATCAACGGCGACCAGGGCGAGATGACCCTCGACCGCCTCTATCGCGACGCCCTGGAAGTGACGGCGTACGTCCGCGCCCGCCTCGGCGTCGACAAGCTCCTCCTCGTCGCCAACTCCTTCGGCACGATCACCGGCCTGCGCCTCGCCCGCAACCACCCCGAGCTGTACTCCGCCTATGTCGGCACCGACCAGAACATCAACGAGGGCGGCCGCGACGACTCGGCGCACCAGGCTCTGCTGGCCCGTCTGGAGAAGGCCGGCAAGCGCAAGGAGCTGGCCGCCGTCAGGGAGATGGGACCGGACCCGTCCGCCTGGACCGCCCACCAGTGGGCGAAGCACTCCAAGATCGTGGTCACCACCGATCCCCTGACCTTCGACACCATGAAGACCGTCGTCGTGCGCTCCCTGTGGTTCTCACCCCTGCACACCCTGCGCGGGCTGCGCTCCTACCTGAAGGGCATGAACTTTTCCGAGCAGCTCGGCCCGCAGGCCATGACCGTCGACGAGTACGCCGAGGGCACCGCCTTCCGGCTGCCCTTCTTCGTCTTCCAGGGCGACAGCGACGTCCTCACCCCGCCGGAGCCGGCCCGCCGCTTCGTCGCCGAAGTCACCGCCCCGGTCAAGGACTTCGCTCTGATCCGAGAAGCCGCCCACTTCGCGTCCTTCCGGCATCCGGACCAGTTCCTGAACCTGATGCTCACCAAGGTGCGGCCGGTGGTGACCGGGTAGTCGGTCAGCGGGTGAGTCCGGTGTCAGCCGTACCAAGTGACGTTGCAGGAGGTCGTCCGGGTCGTCACTCGCCCCGATTGAAGACGCTCCCTGGCGCGCGTGAGGTACCCGTGTTCCTCCAGCTCCCGCAGGGCGGCGGCGATGCGGATCTCGCCCTCGGGGAACTTGGCCGCCAGCGCCTTGATCCCGATGGGCGTTCCGGCGGGCAGCGACTGGATGTGGATCGCCAGGCCGATCGCCGTCAGCGACAGCTCCGGGTGCTGCGCCAAGTGGTTCCCGACCACGGTGAAGTTGTCGTGATGCGGCTCGTTGACGTGGATGACACCGGAGTGGGAATGCTCGGCATTGCCGGACTTCGCGCGCTTGGGCGCGTTACGCTTCTTGTCAGTCATCGGGAAGCTGCTCTTCCTAGGTGATCAGGCCCTCGCACCGGGATGCCAGTCCCAGCGGGGGCCGATGCATGTGCGGCCTTGTCACGGCTGACGCTGCACCACAACTGCCCCGCCGCGCCAGTTGCGTTGGGCATATTCACTCCGGCGGGTGATCGACGGGGACGGTAGGGGTGGGTTCGGTTCTTTCCCCGGTTCTTTGGTCTTTGACGTCGGGAACCACCGGATCACGCCGCGCCGCGACCCGGTACGAGTTCGGCCCACACCGTCTTGCCGTGCGCGGGTGTCTCGTCCACGCCCCAGCGGTCCGCGTACGCCGCCACGATCCGTAACCCCCGCCCGCTTTCCGCGTCCTGCGCCGCCGGATCCTGGATTCGCGGGATCCGGTCACCCCGGGCATCGGTCACCTCGATACGGAGGGTGCCGTCGTCGTGCAGCTTCAGCCCGAGCCGGAAGTCCCTTCCGCTGACGCGTCCATGGAGCACGGCGTTGGACGCCAACTCCGCCACCACCTGAGCGGCCTCCTCGAACGGCACTCCCCACTCGTCCAGTTGGCGCTCCGTGAGCAGGCGGGCGAGCCGAGCACCCCTTCGAGTGGCCGACAGCTGGATCCGGAGGCGGGTTTTCTCGTTCATGTAACCCAGAGTGGCCATCCGTCCCTACCCTGAACAGCGATGACGCCGGTACGTAGCGTCACTGTCCGGGTCGTCCGCGTGATCGTACGGCTCGTACGTCGGGAGGGAAGCGTGGAGGACGAGGAGGCCGAGGCCGTACTCAAGACGGTCGGACGGCAGGTGAAGGT
Organism: Streptomyces sp. NPDC054794; assembly: GCF_053611585.1. Taxonomy (NCBI): domain Bacteria; kingdom Bacillati; phylum Actinomycetota; class Actinomycetes; order Kitasatosporales; family Streptomycetaceae; genus Streptomyces; species Streptomyces sp. NPDC054794. The sequence continues at coordinate 9,853 of NZ_JBSHAQ010000079.1, forward strand.
GTGGCGGGAGGCCGCCGGCCTGCGGCAGGCGGAACTCGGAGCGGCCATCGGCTACGGCGAGGAGATGGTCTCGTCGGTGGAGCGCGGGCGGAGGATTCCCCGGCCCGACTTCCTGGACAAGGCCGATGAGGCGCTCGGGGCGGGCGGGAAACTCGCCGCGATGAAGGAGGACGTGGAGAAGGCTCGGTATCCGAAGAAGGTTCGGGATCTGACAAAGTTGGAGGACGATGCCGTCGAACTGGGCGCCTACGCCAGCCACAACATGCACGGCCTGCTGCAAACTCCCCAATACGCTCGGGCCTTGTACGCGATGCGGCGGCCCGCGTACCCGGAGGACGAGATCGAGCGGCACGTCGCGGCACGCATGGCACGGCAGCGCGTCTTCGATCGCGTGCCCGCGCCGCTCCTCACCTTCGTCCAGGAAGAGGTGACGCTGCGAAGGCCCGTCGGGGGCAGAATGATTCTGCGGCAACAGCTCGAGCACCTGTTGGAGATCAGCACGTTGAGGCACGTCGAGATCCAAATCATGCCGACGGACCGGGAGGACCACGCGGGCATGGGCGGGCCGATCCGGCTACTGAAGCTCCGGGACGGGAAGACCTTGGGGCACTCGGAGGCGCAGTTGCACAGTCGTGTAATCAGCGATCCGCGAGAGGTACAGATCCTGGAAATGCGCTATGGAATGATCCGGGCGCAGGCTCTCGCGCCTCGGGAGTCACAGGCCTTCATCGAGAAAGTGCTGGGAGAAGAGACATGACCCCCGCGACCCTGGACTGGTTCAAGAGCAGCTACAGCAGCAACGACGGCCCCGATTGCGTCGAGGTCGCCATAGCCCCCGCCGCCCCCACCATCCACGTCCGCGACTCCAAGGACAGGCACGGCGCCCGGCTCACGTTCACGGACGCCTCGTGGACCGAGTTCGTGGCCTTCACCGCGGAGCGTTGAGCCTGGCCACGGTCGTGGCGCGCTGGCTCAGTGCCCAGGGGTACGACGGATTGAGCTCCAGGGCCCGGTCCAGGTCGGCCAGCGCTTCCTCATGGCGGCCGAGGTTGGACAGGGCGGCGCCCCTGCTCGCGTAGGCCGACGCGTACTCGGGGTCGATGGCGAGCGCGCGATCGTAGTCGGCGAGGGCCTCCTCGTTCCGGCCGGCCACCCGCAGGGCGTCACCGCGTTCGCAGTGGCCCCAGCCCCAGTCGGGCCACAGGACGAGGGCGCGGTCGAGGTCGGCCAACTGCCGGTCGTGGTCGCCGAGGCCGCGCCAGACCCGGGCCCGGCGGCCGAGCGCCCAGGCGTAGTCCGGTTTGAGTTCGAGCGCGCGGTCGAGGTCCGCCAGGGCCGCGCCGAGATCGCCAGCGCGCTCGTGGGCGGCGCCGCGCGAGGCCCGGGCGAACTCGCTGGCGGGGTCACGGCGGATACCTTCGGTCAGGTCCCGGAGCGCCTCGTCGTGGTGGCGCAGGAGGCGGTGGTACTCACCGCGCAGGATGACGTTGTTCGGGTTGTCCGGCTCCAGCGCGACCACCCGGTCGAGACCGGCGACCGCGGCCTCGTAGTCACCCAGCCCGCCCCGGGTCGCGGCCTTCGCGCGATGGGCCCGCACCAGGTCCGGGTCGAGGGCGAGGGCACGGTCGTACTCCTCCAGCGCCCGCTCGTGGTCGCCGTCCCGCGCGAAGGTGTCACCCCGCAGTGCCATCGCTTCCGCGCGCCACGGCTCGTCGCCCCGCGCGCGATCCAGCAGCAGCCGGAGCGCCTCGGCCGGCCCGCTCCCCGCGAGCATGTCCGCCAGCCCGCTCCCCCAGGTCCGCACGGCCTCCGCGTCCGTGTCCTCACCCGCCTCGACCAGGACCCGCGCCCAGCGCAGCGCCACCTCGTCGCCCTGCCCGCAGGCGTGGACGACATCGGCCAGGATCGCGGGCAGTGCGGCCCGGGGCGCCGCGCACAAGGAGTGGTACGACTCCGCGAGCCGCAACTCCCGCCACTCGGTGTCCGCCCACCGGCGCAGGAGGCCCAGCCCGACCTCGGCCTCTTCCCGCCAGCGCCCGAACACCTCCGCGAGCCGTCCGTGCCGCTCGGCCCACCCCCGCGGCGACCGTGTCCGCTGCAGCCGCAGCATCGGCGCCCGTACGACATCGTGGTACCGCAGCCGCTCGCCGCGCCCGTCGACGAACGGCAGCCCTCTCAACCACCCGTACAGCGAGTCGAGCTCGGTCTCCTCACAGTCCACCACCGCCCGGAACACGTCCCCGTCCAGCCGCCGGGGCAGCGCGCAGGCCAGGGCGACCCTGCGCCGTACCGGATCCGGCTCCCACTTCAGGAACCGCTCCACGGCGTCCGCGCTCGGATCGCCCACGTCGTCCGGACCGGCGGGCCGGGCCTGGGCGAGGGTGGAGACGAGCACCGGCAGTCCGCCCGTCAGCCGCAGCACCTCGGCGACCACCGGCTCGTCCCGCACCCCCCGGTCCGCCAGCAGTCCCCGCGCCTCCGCCTCCGTGAACGCGCCGAGCGGCACGTCGGTCATGAAGTCCGCGAAGCCGCCCCAGCGGGCGGTGTCGAAGGGGCGCTGGCCGGAGGTCACCACGACGACGTTGGCGGGCAGGACCCCGTACCGGTCGGTGGTCATCACCTCGTGCAGCCAGCCGTCGAGGAACGGCCCGCTGCGTTCGTAGGTGTCGAAGAACAGGACCAGCCACGGGACCGCCGACGCGACGGCGGTCAACTCGCCCAGCAGCACGGGCGTCAGCACCCGCTCCGGGGACAGCACCAGCTGTACGTCCTCCTGATTGCGAAAGCGCGCGCTGAGCCCGGCGCGCAGCCGGTCCGCGCCCTGGGCGATGCGGTCCGCGTCCAGCGCCGGCGCGAAGGCGCCGGCCACCGGGACGAGGCCGAGGCCCACGAGGCCGGCCCGGGCCAGCGCCAGGCTGCCCGCCGACGGCTCGTCCGGTTCCGGTACGGCGGCGGCGGCCGCCTCCGCCTCGTGCCGGCGCTCGCGGTGCGCGGCCAGCATCCGGTCCAGTTCCTTCAACCGGTGACCCTGCGCCGCGAGTTGGCGGCCGATCACGGTCATCGTCTCCGGCACGCTGCCGGCGCCCTCGTCGACATACACGGTCAGCGCGCCGAGTTCCCTGGCTATCTGCTCCAACTCCCGGACCAGAAAGGTCTTTCCGACGCCCGCGTTGCCGTGCACATGAAAGAGGAACCGATGCCGCTCGTCCTCGGGCGGGATGCCGAAGTTCGCCCGGAACGCGGCCCGTTCGGCCCCGCGCCCCACGAAACCGGCCCTCCTGCGCCTGCCGATCAGTTCCTGCATCGACGGCCGCGCCTGCGCCATCCGTCCGTCCCCTCCTCCGGAGCCAACGCCCCGTCATTCTGGCTCAATCCGAGCGGCACGCGGCGGGTCGGGCTTGGAAAGATCACTTCTATGGCCACTCCCACCTCACGCGCCCTTCGCCTCTCCGCGGCCCTGCTCACCGCCACCGTCGCCCTGTACATATCCCTCGTCGCCCTGGGGAACATCACGGACTTCGGGACCAATCAGCAATTCGTTCAGCATGTTCTCGCCATGGACACCACGTTCAAGGACGACGATCTGATGTGGCGGGCGATCACGAGCAAGGGGCTTCAGGACGCCGCGTACGTCGGCATCATCGTGTGGGAGACGGTCGCGGCGCTCGTGCTGATCGCCGGGACCTGGTTCTGGGCGCGGCGCGAGCAGGACCGAGCCCGGCAGCTCTCCACCTACGGGCTGCTGATGATCATGCTTCTCTTCGGCGCCGGGTTCATCGCGATCGGCGGGGAGTGGTTCTCGATGTGGCAGTCGAAGACCTGGAACGGGCTGGACGCGGCGACCCGCGTCCTCGTGCTCGCCGGGATCGGCCTGATCGTGGTGCAGCTGCCCGAGAAGTCCGAGAAGTCGGCTAATTGACGACCGTGACCTTGGTGTTCGGCTCCGTGCCGAAGGTCCACAGCGCCGTGCCGTCCTCCTTGTGCATGCGGATGCCGGCGGTCTGCTTGCCGTCCGCGGGGGGCGGCGGGGACGAGCCGTCGACCGCGTTGGAGAAGGCGACCGACAGGCCCGACTTCGCGGCGAAGTACAGGATGTGCTCGATCTGGACGCCGTCGGAGCCGGTGGTGGACGCCAGGGTCTTGGAGATCGTGAAGGTGCCGGGGTCGGGGCTCACCGATCCCGGCCACACGGTGAAGGAGCGGGTGGCCTTGTCGCTCGCGTCGACCAGCCACACCCGCTTCTGCCCGAGCGAGTAGACGACACGGCGGCCCGTGCCCGAGGCGTCCGGCACCGCGGGGGCGGCGGGCGTCTTCGGCTTCGTCTTGGGCTTCGCGTGGGCGGATCCGTGCGCGCCCGCGGACGCGGAGGCGCTCGGCCGGACGGCCGCGGCCGTCGGGTGCGGCCCCTTGTCGGCCTGGAGGGCGAGCGCGACGACGGCCACGGTCGCCCCCGCCGTCAGGCCGGTGACCCAAACCCACGAGGGCAGTCGGGCAGGCACGGGCACGCATCTCCTCAGCTATGGGTCCCCATCGCACGGGTGTCGGATCATCGTACCGGCCCCCTTCGACGCCCCCTCTGCCCCAGGCCCTCCGTCCCGACCCCTCTGCCCCCGCCCCTCAGTCCAGGACCGGCAGCAGCTCCGGCAGGTGGCCGTCCGAGGCCGCCGCCGCCCGCTGCCGCTCCTCCGAGACCTCGCCGTACAGCGTGGTGCGGGGCCGGGCCGGGCGGCCCGCCGCCTCGGCGACCGCGATCAGGTCCTTGACCGACTTGTACGAGCCGTAGGACGAGCCCGCCATGCGGGAGATCGTCTCCTCCATGAGCGTGCCGCCCAGGTCGTTCGCGCCGGAGCGGAGCATCTCCGCCGCACCCTCCGTGCCCAGCTTCACCCAGCTTGTCTGGATATTGGGGATGTACGGGTGCAGGAGCAGCCGGGCCATCGCCGTCACCGCCCGGTTGTCCCGGGTCGTCGGGCCCGGGCGCGCGATGCCCGCCAGGTAGACGGGGGCGTTCGTGTGGATGAAGGGAAGCGTCACGAACTCGGTGAAGCCGCCGGTGCGCTGCTGGATGCCGGCGAGGGTGCGCAGATGCCCGAGCCAGTGGCGGGGCTGGTCCACGTGGCCGTACATCATCGTCGAGGACGAGCGGATGCCCAGCTCGTGCGCCGTCGTGATCACCTCGATCCAGGTGGCCGTCGGCAGCTTGCCCTTGGTCAGCACCCAGCGGACCTCGTCGTCGAGGATCTCCGCCGCCGTGCCGGGGATGGAGTCGAGGCCCGCCTCCTTGGCCGCCGTCAGCCACTCGCGGACGGACATGCCGGTGCGGGTCGCGCCGTTGACCACCTCCATCGGCGAGAAGGCGTGCACATGCATGCCGGGGACCCGCTCCTTGACCGCCCGGGCGATGTCGAAGTAGGCCGTGCCCGGCAGGTCCGGGTGGATGCCGCCCTGCATGCACACCTCGACCGCGCCCACCTCCCAGGCCTGCTCGGCCCGGTCCGCGACCTGCTCCAGGGAGAGGGTGTACGCGTCGGCGTCCGTGCGCCGCTGCGCGAACGCGCAGAAGCGGCAGCCGGTGTAGCAGACGTTGGTGAAGTTGATGTTGCGGGTGACGATGTACGTCACGTAGTCGCCGACGGCCGCCCGGCGCACGTCGTCCGCGATCCGCGTCAGCGCGTCCAGCGCCGGGCCGTCCGCGTGGAACAGGGCCAGCGCCTCGTCGTCGTTAAGCTTCGTCGGGTCGTCCGCCGCGGTCGCCAGGGCCGCGCGGACGTCCGTGTCGATCCGCTGCGGCGCGAGGCCGGGGGCGGCCGCCTCCCGCAGGGCGCCCCAGTCGCCGTACACCTCGTCGAAGTCGTCGCGCCGGTCGGCGGTGCGGCCCTCGGTGTCGATGGTGCGGTGCAGGTCGGTGCGGCCCGCGGCGACGAACACCTCCTCCGGCTCCTGCCAGGGGTGACCCTCGACGACCGCGTCCGGCCGGGCCAGACCGGTCTCCGGGTCGGCGAGCGCGGCGACGTGCGGGCGCAGCCGCGGGTCCAGCCAGGGCTCGCCGCGGGTGACGAACTCCGGGTACACGCACAGGCGTTCGCGCAGTTCGAAGCCGGCCGCGCGGGAGCGTGCGGTGAGTTCCTCGATCTGCGGCCAGGGGCGCTCGGGGTTGACGTGGTCGATCGTGAGCGGGGAGACGCCGCCCCAGTCGTCGATGCCGGCGCCGATGAGCCGCTCGTACTCGGCGTCGACGAGGTTCGGCGGGGCCTGCAGACAGGCGGCCGGTCCCATGATGTGCCGGGCCACCGCCACCGTGGCGACCAGCTCGTCGAGCTCGGCGTCCGGCATGCCGCGCATCGCCGTGTCCGGCTTGGCGCGGAAGTTCTGGATGATCAGCTCCTGGATGCCGTGGTAGGCCCGCGACACCTTGCGCAGCGCGAACAGCGACTCGGCGCGCTCCTCGTACGTCTCGCCGATGCCGATCAGGAGCCCCGAGGTGAAGGGGACGGAGGAGCGGCCCGCGTCCTCCAGCACGCGCAGGCGGACGGCGGGTTCCTTGTCCGGGGAGCCGTGGTGCGGGCCGCCGGGCTCCGACCACAGGCGGGTCGCCGTCGTCTCCAGCATCATGCCCATGGACGGGGCCACGGGCTTGAGCCGCTGGAAGTCCGTCCAGGACATGACGCCCGGGTTGAGATGGGGCAGGAGTCCCGTCTCCTCCAGGATCCGTACGGAGATGGCGCGGACGTAGGCGATGGTGTCGTCGTAGCCGTGCGCGTCGAGCCATTCGCGGGCCTCGGGCCAGCGGTCCTCGGGCTTGTCGCCGAGGGTGATGAGGGCTTCCTTGCAGCCGAGGGCCGCGCCCTTGCGGGCGATGTCGAGGACCTCGTCCGGGGACATGAACATCCCGTGCCCGGCACGGCGCAGCTTGCCGGGGACGGTGACGAAGGTGCAGTAGTGGCACTTGTCCCGGCACAGCCGGGTGAGGGGGATGAAGACGCTCTTCGAGTACGTGATGACACCGGGTCGGCCGGCCGCCTCCAGGCCCGCGTCCCGCACCCGGGCGGCCGACGCGGTGAGGTCATCGAGGGCCTCGCCGCGCGCCTGGAGCAGCACCGCCGCCTCGGACACGTCGAGGGCGACGCCGTCCCGGGCGCGTTTGAGGGCGCGACGCATGGAGTTCTCGGTCGGGCCGGTTCCGGAGGTCGCGGAAGTCGTCATTCTTTGAGCATACGTTCGGGCTGATCAGGACAAAGAGATGCCGCCGCATTCGCCCGCGGCCGCCGTTCGTTACACGATGTCACTGGATCCGCCGGGCAGATGAGGGGCGTACCGGTCGAGCACGCGCAGCACCTCGGCCTCGCCGGCGGGCGGCAGTTGCACCACGACCTCCTCGATGCCGAGCTCCGTGTAGTGGGCGAGCTTGCCGGGCGAGGGCTGGACGGCGTACGGCACCACCTGGAGGGCGGCCGCGTCGCGCCCCGCGTCCGCCCACACGGAGCGCAGCACGGGCAGCGACTCGGACAGCCCATGCCCGCCGATCGGCAGCCACCCGTCGGCGTACTCCGCGATGTGCGCGAACAGCTTGGGCCCGGCGGCCCCGCCGACCAGGGTGCGGGGGCCGACGACCGGTCCCCTGGGCTTCTGTGCGGGCTTGGGATACGCGTGGCTGGCCCGCACGCTCCCGAACTCCCCCTCGTAGGCGGCGGGTTCGTCCGCCCACAGGGCCCGCATGAGGGCCATGCGGTCGCGGACGAGTTCGCGCCGGGTGCGCCAGTCCACGCCGTGGTCGGCGGCCTCCTCGACGTTCCAGCCGAAGCCGAGGCCGAGGGTGAACCGTCCGCCGGAGAGGTGGTCCAGGGTCGCGATCTGCTTGGCGAGGGCGATCGGGTCGTGCTGGGCGACGAGCGTGATGCCGGTGCCGAGGCCCAGCCGCTCGGTGACCGCCGCCGCCTGTCCCAGCGCGACGAAGGGGTCGAGGGTACGGCCATACTCGCGCGGCAGCTCGCCGCCGGCCGGGTACGGAGTCGTCCGCTCGACCGGGATGTGGGTGTGCTCGGGCAGATACAGCCCGGCGAATCCGCGTTCCTCCAGCTCACGCGCGAGCCGGACGGGGGCGATGGTCTCGTCGGAGAGGAAGATCGTGACGGCGATACGCATGACCCAGGTGTACCCGCGTCGGCCACAACTGTCCATACCGACCAGTCGGCACAAATCGCCGCCCCCTGTCGGCCCCCGCCCCGCGCGCCTACGTTGGAGGCGTGAGCTTCGCGGCGGAGCACGGACAGGGCCCGCGGGACGGGCCGCGGCAGGAGACCCGGACGGTGCGCGGCACCCTGCCGCCCGGCGCCCCCGACTTCGTGTACGTCCCCGTCGAAATCCCCTCCGGCGTACGGGAGATCAGGATCTCGTACGCCTACGACAGGCCGTCCGTCCCGGCCGGCACCCCGGGCAACGCGCTCGACATCGGCATCTTCGACCAGCACGGCACCGAACTCGGCGGCCGCGGCTTCCGGGGCTGGTCGGGCGGCGCCCGCACGCAGTTCTTCCTGCGCGCCGACGAGGCGACCCCGGGCTACCTCCCCGGCCCGCCGCAAGAAGGCACCTGGCACATCGCCCTCGGCCCCTACACGGTGGCGCCGCGGGGCGTCTCGTACGAGCTGACGATCACCCTGACGTACGGGGAGCCGGGCGAGACCCCCGCCCCGGTGTACCCGCCCGACCGGGCGCGGGGCCGGGGCCGCGCCTGGTACCGGGGCGACTGCCACCTGCACTCCTGGCACTCCGACGGCCGCCGCACCCCGGACGCGATCGCGGCGCTGGCGCGGGCGGCGGGCCTGGACTTCCTCAACACCTCGGAGCACAACACGCACGCCTCGCACGCGCACTGGGCCGCCGCCGCGGGCGAGGACCTGCTGATCCTGCTGGGCGAGGAGGTCACGACCAGGAACGGCCACGTGCTGGCCCTCGGCACCGACCCCGGCACCTTCGTCGACTGGCGCTACCGGGCACGCGAGAACCGCTTCGGCCGCTTCGCCCGGCAGATCCACCGGGCCGGCGGACTGGTCGTCCCCGCGCACCCGTACGCCACCTGTGTCGGCTGCGGCTGGCGGTTCGGCTTCGCGGAGGCGGACGCGGTGGAGGTGTGGAACGGGCCGTTCACCCCCGACGACGAGGTGGCGCTGGCCGCGTGGGACGCGCGGCTGGTGGCCGCCGTGCGCGCGGCGGCCCGGGCGCCCTGGCTCCCGGCGATGGGCAACAGCGACGCCCACCGAGACCCGGACGTCGTCGGCCTCCCCCAGACGGTCGTCCTCGCCGACGACCTGACCAAAGAGGCGATCCTCGACGGCATCCGGGCCGGCCGCTCGTACGTGGCCGAGTCGAGGAAGGTGGAGCTGGCGTTCACGGCGAGAGCGGACGACGGCCGAACGGCGGACATCGGCGGCCGCCTGGAGACGGACCCGGACACACCGGTGACGGTCCGACTGGAGGTCTCCGGCGCCCCGCGCTGCGCGGTCCGCCTCGTGACGGATCAGGGCACCCTCCTGACCGGGGACCCGCTGCCGGTGACCGGCACGGGAGTGGTCGAGTGGCGTACGACACCGGCGTACGCGGCGTACGTACGCGCGGAACTGCGCCACGAGACGGCGGCGGGGCCGGGCCCGGGGGTGCCGGCGGCCCTCACGAACCCGATCTTCCTGGGGCGGCGGACCGACCACTGACCGGCGGCACGGAGCCGGCACACCGGGCCGCCGCGCCGCCGGGACGGCGCCGGGCCGAAGGACGGTCACGGGCGTACCGTCCCCTCGACGGAACCCATCGACGCGGGAGGCCACGAGTCCATGTCCCGATACGCCGACCTGAAGCACCGGGCGGTCACCGCCTTCCAGCGCCGTGTCGGCAACCCCGTGCTGCGCCGGATCCCGCTGCAGACGGTGCTGGAGACCACCGGCCGCCGGTCCGGCCTGCCCCGGCAGACCCCGGTGGGCGGCCGGCGGATCGGCGACTCCTTCTGGCTGGTCTCCGAGTTCGGGCACCGGTCCCAGTACGTCCGCAACATCGAGGCCGACCCCGCCGTCCGCGTCCGCATCCGGGGCCGCTGGCACAGCGGCACGGCGCATCTCCTGCCCGACGACGACGCCGTGGCCCGCCTGCGCCACCTGCCCCGAATGAACAGCACGGCGGTACGGGCACTCGGCACCGACCTGCTGACGGTGCGGGTGGATCTGACGGGATGACCCTCACCCCGGCCACACGATCGCCTGCACCTCGCCGTACGCGTGCAGGGCGTAGGACCCGACGTCCCGGCCCACCCCGCTCTTCTTGAACCCCCCGAACGGCGCCTCCATGTTGCGGCCGACGGTGTTGATGCCGACCCCTCCCGCCCGCAGTCGCCGGGCCACCCGGAAGGCCTTCGCCACGTCCGACGACCACACGTAGTCGATGAGGCCGTAGTCGGAGTCGTTGGCCAGGGCGACGGCCTCTTCCTCCTCGTCGAAGGGGATCACCGAGACGACCGGGCCGAAGATCTCCTCCCGCGCCACGCGCATGTCGTTCGTGCAGTCGGCCAGCAGGGTGGGCGCCGCGTAGAAACCCCGGTCGAGGGACGGGCGTTCGCCGCCCGCCACCACCGTCGCGCCCTCCTTGCGAGCCAGTTCGACGTACGCCTCCACCCGGTCCCGGTGCGCGGCCGAGATCACCGGGCCCACCACCGTCTCCGGCTCCCTCGGGTCCCCCACCTTCAACCGGTCCACGTACCGGGCCAGTTGACCGACCAGCTGCTCGTACACGCCCCGCTGCGCCAGCACCCGCGTCGGCGCCGTGCAGATCTGCCCGCTGTAGAAGGAGAACGTCGTCCCGATCCCGGCCACCGCCGAGGCGAGGTCCGCGTCGTCGAAGACGACCGCCGCGCCCTTGCCGCCGAGCTCCATCAGCTGCCGCTTCATGCCCCGCCCGCACACCTCGGCGATGCGCTGCCCGACCGCCGTGGAGCCGGTGAAGCTCACCATGTCGACGTCCGGGGAATCCACGGCCGCCTCGCCCACCCCGACCGCCCGGCCGGAGACCACGTTCACCACGCCCGGCGGCACGCCCGCCGCCTCCAGCGCCTCCGCCATCCGGTACACCGACAGCGGGTCCTGCGGGGCCGGCTTGACCACCACCGTGTTGCCCATCGCCAGCGCCGGGGCGACCTTTCCCGCCGGGTTCGCCCAGGGGTTGTTGTAGGAGGTGATGCAGGTGACCACGCCGACCGGCTGGCGTATCGCCAGGGCGCCCATCACCCCCGCCCGGCCCATCGGGCCCGCCTCGTTGATCTGCGGCGCGATCGGCCACTCTGCCGGCTCGACCCGCGCGTAGCGGCGGAAGCGGGCCGCCGCCACCCCCACCTGCATGCCGCGCGCCGTCCCCGTGGTGGCGCCGGTCTCCGCCCGGGCCAGGTCCGCGTACGGCACCAGGTGGCCGCGGATGATGTCGGCGGCCCGGCCGAGGACGGCCGCCCGCTCCTCCGGAGTCCTGCGGGACCACGGGCCGAAGGCCTCGCGGGCCGCGGCGCAGGCCGCGCGCACCTGGTCCCGCGAGGCCTCCGGCGCCCAGCCGACGGTCTCCTCGGTCGCCGGGTCCACCACCTCGTAGTGACCGACGTCGGGCTCCGTCCACGTCCCGCCGATGAACAGCCGCTGCCCGTCGGACGAGGGGCTCACCTGGTGCTCACCGTCCTCGTGTCCCGGCCGGAGCGCAGCACCCTGCCGGGTACGGCCCCGCTCACCACGTCGTCCCGGATCGCCTCGACCCCGTTGACCCACACGGCCCGTATGCCGATCGGCCGGGAGTCCAGCCGCGGGCTGTCACCCGGCAGGTCGTGCACCAGGGTGGCCTGGCCCGCGTCGATCCGTTCCGGGTCGAACAGCACCAGGTCCGCATGCCAGCCCTCCCGGATCCGGCCGCGCTCGCGCAGCCCGAACAGCCGCGCGGGGTCGTCCGTCAGCATCTTCACCGCCTGTTCGAGGCCGACCAGTTTCCGGCCGCGCAGGCAGTCCCCGATGAAGCGGGTGGTGTACGGCGCTCCGCACATGCGGTCCAGGTGCGCGCCCGCGTCCGACCCGCCGAGCAGGACGTCCTCGTGCTGCCAGGTGTCCGCCCGCAGCGTCCAGGACGCCGGGTCGTTGTCGGTCGGCATGGGCCACAGCACCGTACGCAGCTCGTCGGCCGCGCAGATCTCCACGAGGCACTCGAACGGGTCCTGCCCCCGTTCGCCCGCGATGTCCCTGACCACCCGGCCGCGCAGCCCGGCGTTCGCCTCGCTGTAGGTGTCACCGATGACGTACCGGCCGAAGTTGGCCAGCCGCCGGAAGACGCCCGCCTCCTTCGACTCGGCGCGCCGGAGCATCTCGGCCCGCACCTCGGGGTCACGGAGCTTCGCGATCCGCTCGGGGACCGGGAGGCCGAGGATCGGCCCCCACCCGGGGATGAGGTTCAGGGCGCAGAACGTGCCCAGGGACATGTTCATCGGCGTGAGGATCGGCATGGTGAGGGCGACGATCCGGCCGCCGGCCTTGCGGGCCCGCTCGCTCGCCGTCAGCTGCCGGGGCACCCGCTCCGGGACGGCCGCGTCGACCGTCAGGACGTTCCAGTTCAGGGGGCGTCCGGCGGCCGCGCTCATCTCGACGAACAGGTCGATCTCCGCGTCGCTGAACTGGTCCAGGCAGCCCGCGACGATCGCCTCGATCTGGGTGCCCTCGTGCTCCCCGACGGCCTTCGACAGGGCCAGCAGCTCGTCGGGGAGCGCGTGCCGCGAGGCCACCGGCTGCCCGTCGCCGTCCGAGTGGGTGGTGGACTGGGTCGTGGAGAAACCCCACGCGCCCGCGTCCATCGCCTCGTGGAAGATCCGCAGCATCTCGGCGAGTTGCTCCCGCGTCGGCTGTCCGCCCACCGCGTCCGGGCCCATCACGTACCGCCGCAGCGCACAGTGCCCCACCATGAAGCCCGCGTTGACGGCGATCCGGCCCTCAAGCGCGTCCAGGTACTCCCCGAACGTGTTCCAGGACCAGGGCGCCCCGTCCTCCAGGGCGACCAGGGACATGCCCTCCACCTTGGACATCATGCGGCGGGTGTAGTCGGCGTCCTCGGGCCGGTCCGGGTTCAGGGGCGCGAGGGTGAACCCGCAGTTCCCGGCCGCGACCGTGGTGACGCCGTGGTTCAGCGACGGAGTGGCGTACGGGTCCCAGAACAACTGGGCGTCGTAGTGGGTGTGCGGGTCGACGAACCCGGGCGCCAGCACGAGCCCGGCGGCGTCCTCGCTGGTACGGGACTCCTCGGTGACCGCACCGACGACGGCTATCCGCCCGTCCCGTATACCGACGTCGGCGACGAACGCGGGCGCACCCGTCCCGTCGACGACGGTCGCGCCCTTGATGACGTGATCAAGCATGAGAGTTCCTTTTCCGGCTCCGGGACTGAAAAGGGGCGCGGGGAACTGCGCGACCAGCCACAACGCACCCGCACCCCGCAACGGCGATTACACGGCACCCCGGAACCGCGAAGTCCGATGAACAGGATCCGTGTCGATCTTCGGAATCACGTGCTCACCGATCAGCCGAATCGTCTGCAGCGTCTCCTCCTTCGGCACCCCCACCGGCAATCCGAAGCTCAACTGGTCCGCACCGGCCTGCTCCCACCGCTTGCACTGGCGGAGCACCTCGTCCGGGTCGCCGCAGATCAGCAGCTCCTCCTCGATCAGCAGCTCCACGAACTCCGGCGTGTACTCGGGCAGCGTCTCCGGCCACACCGGGAAGCCCTCGGGGCGCGGGAAGGTGTCGTGGTAGCGGAAGACCAGCGACGGCAGGTAGTGCAGCCCGCCGCCGACCGCGATGCGGATCGCCTCGTCGTGCGTGGGCGCGCAGATCGCCGTGGTCGTCACCATCACGTTGTCGTTGACGTAGTCACCGATCGGCTCGGCGTTCACGATGGCGGTCTTGTACTGCTCCAGCACCCACTCCATGTCGGAGACCTTCTGGATGCTGAAGCCGAGCACGCCGAGGCCCTTGCGCGCGGCCATGGCGTACGACGGCGGCGACCCGGCCGCGTACCACATCGCCGGGTGCGAGGAGCCGTACGGCTTGGGCAGGATCTTGCGGGGCGGCAGCTGCCAGTGCTTGCCCTGGAAGCCGACGTACTCGTCCTGCGTCCACATCTTCGGGAACTCGGCGATGGTCTCTTCCCAGATCTCCTTGGTGTAGTTCATGTCGGTGATGCCGGGAAGGAAACCGAGGATCTCGTGCGAGCCGGCGCCCCGTCCGCTGCCGAACTCGAAGCGGTTCTCGGTGAGGTGGTCGAGCATGGCGACCTTCTCGGCCACCTTCACCGGATGGTTCACCTGCGCCAGGGGGTTGAAGATCCCGGATCCCAGGTGGATGCGTTCCGTGGCGTGGGCCAGGTAGCCGAGGAAGACGTCGTTGGCGGAGAGGTGCGAGTACTCCTCCAGGAAGTGGTGCTCGGACGCCCAGGCGTACTTGAAACCGGACTTGTCCGCCTGGATGACGTACTCGGTCTCCTCCATCAACGCCTTGTGCTCGGCCAGCGGGTCGGTCTCGGCGCGCTTGCCCACGTATCCCTGTACAAAGAGCCCGAATTCCAAGGCGGTTCACCGTCCTGAGTCTTCGTGGTGTCATTTCTTTCTGACGCACCGTCAGATTCTCTGCCGCCCGACTGTTGCACCGCCCGCATGCACCGTCAATAGCTGACGGCCAGTCAGATCACCGAGACGCCCGCCAGCCAGCCTCCGTCGATCACGAAGGGCTGCCCGGTGATGTAGGAGGAGTCCTCCGAGGTGAGGAACAGCGTCAGGCGGGCCACCTCCTCCGGGCGGCCGATCCGGCCGAGCGGCACGAGCTTGCGGTACAGCTCGTCCAGGGCGCGGGTCATCTCCTCGGGATCCGCGCCCGGATCCAGGCGGGCCGGGTTGGCCATCGCGGTGTCGATGGCGCCCGGGCAGACGGCGTTGACCCGGATCCGCCGGGCGGCCAGCTCCAGGGCGGCGACCCGGGTGAGCCCGAGGACGGCGTGCTTGGTCGCCGCGTACGTCCCGACGGCCGCCATACCGGTCAGCGCCGTGTACGAGGCCGTGTTGACGATCGTGCCGCCGTCCGCCATCTCGGGCGCGGCCGTCTTCATGCCCAGGAAGCAGCCGACCTGGTTGACCTGGACGACCTGCATGAACTCGTCGAGGGGCGTGTCCACGAGGGAGTTGAAGCGCAGGATGCCCGCGTTGTTGACCAGGCCGTCCAGCCGGCCGTACGCCTGCTTGGTGGCGGCGAGGGCGGCCCGCCAGTCCTCCTCCCGGCCCACGTCGAGATGGACGTACAGCGCGCCCAACTCCTCGGCGAGGGCCCGGCCCTGCTCGTCGAGCACATCGGCCACGACGACCGACGCGCCCTCGGCGACGAACAGCCGCGCCTCCTGCTCGCCCTGCCCGCGCGCCGCGCCCGTGACGACCACGACGCGTCCGTCCAGCTTGCCCATGGCTCTCCCTAGTCGAGGCGGGGCGCGACCTCGGCCCCGAAGGCGGTCATCTGGTCCATGAGTTCGGTGCGGCTGCGGCAGCGGAACCGCACCTGGATCTGGTGCACGCCCATCGCCCGGTAGGCGCGCAGCGACTCGGCGAGGGCGTCGGGGGTGCCGCTGAGGGTGCGGCGGCCGACGTCCCAGGCGGGCGAGCCGACGTACAGCGGCTCGGTGATGGCCCCGACGGTGAGGGGGGCCTCGATGCCGGCCCGCTCGCGGAGCTCCCTCAGCCGGGCGATCTGGGCGGGCAGCCGGTCCCGCGGGTCCCCCTGCGGCAGCCAGCCGTCGCCCTTGAGGGCGGCCCGGCGTACGGCGGCGGGCGAGGAGCCGCCGACCCAGAGGGGCACGTGGGCCTGGGCGGGGCGGGGCCGCTGCCCGAGCCCTTCGAAGTCGAACCGCTTCCCGTGGTGCTCGGGGAACTCCTCCGGCCCGAGCGCCGCCCTCAGCGCGTCGATCGTCTCGTCGAGCACGGCCCCGCGCTGCTCGAAGTCCACCCCGAGCACGCCGAACTCCTCCGCCACGTGCCCGGCGCCGACCCCGAGGAGCAGGCGGCCGCCGGAGAGGTGGTCGAGGGTGGCGTACTGCTTGGCCGTGAGGAGCGGGTGCCTCAGCCCGACGACGGCGACATGGCTCAGCAGCCGGACGCGCTCGGTGACGGCGGCCAGGTGGGCGAGGGTGGCGACGGGGTCGTACCAGACCGTGCTCATGGCCGGGGCCAGCCGGCGCGGGATGGCGACGTGGTCGCAGCAGGCGACGTAGTCGAACCCGGCGCCGTCGGCACAGCGGGCGATCTCGACCAGGTCGGCGGGGCCGGCGGAGGCTTCCCAGGGCTCCGTGTAGATGGTGCTCTGGGACTGGACGGGGAGCTGGATGCCGTAGGCGAGGGTCACCGGGGCCCCTCCCACAGGCCGGCGTCCGAGAGCCCCAGCAGCTCGATGGCGTTGCCCCGGACGATCCGCTCGACGACGTCCGCCGACAGGTGCCCCATCTGGGCCTCGCCGACCTCCTTCGACTTCGGCCAGGTGGAGTCGGAGTGCGGGTAGTCGGTCTCGTACAGGACATTTCCGACGCCGATGGAGTCGAGGTTGCGCAGTCCGAAGGCGTCGTCGAAGAAGCAGCCGTAGACGTGGTCGGCGAACAGCTCGGACGGCGGCCGGTGGACCTTGTCCGCGACCCCGCCCCAGCCGCGGTTCTCCTCCCAGACCACGTCGGCGCGCTCCAGGATGTAGGGGATCCAGCCGATCTGCCCCTCCGCGTACATGACCTTGAGGTTCGGGAAGCGCTCGAACTTCCCGCTCATCAGCCAGTCCACCATCGAGAAGCAGCAGTTGGCGAAGGTGATCGTGGAGCCGACGGCGGGCGGGGCGTCGGCCGAGGTGGAGGGCATACGGCTGCTGGAGCCGATGTGCATGGCGACGACGGTGCCGGTCTCGTCGCAGGCGGCGAGGAAGGGGTCCCAGTCGTCGGTGTGCACGGAGGGCAGGCCGAGGTGCGGGGGTATCTCGGAGAAGGCGACCGCACGGACACCGCGTGCGGCGTTGCGCCGGACCTCGGCGGCGGCGAGCTCGGCGTCCCACAGCGGGATCAGGCCGAGGGGTATCAGCCGGCCATGGGCGCTGGGCCCGCACCACTCGTCCACCATCCAGTCGTTGTAGGCGCGGACGCACAGCAGGGCGAGCTCGCGATCCTTGGCCTCGGTGAAGGTCTGGCCGCAGAAGCGGGGGAAGGTGGGGAAACACAGGGCGGACTGGACGTGGTTGACGTCCATGTCGGCGAGCCGCTGGGGCACGTCGTACGACCCCGCGCGCATCTGCTCGTACGTGATGACTTCGAGTTTGATCTCGTCCCTGCTGTAGCCGACGGCGGTGTCGAGACGGGTGATCGGCCGGTGCAGATCCTCGTAGACCCACCAGTCGCCGAGCGGGCCCTCGTCGCCCGGTTTGCCCATCACGGGCTTGAACCGGCCACCGAGGAAGGTCATTTCCTTCAGGGGGGCGCGGACGATACGGGGACCTGTGTCCCGGTATTTCTTCGGGAGCCGGTCCTGCCAGACGTGCGCGGGCTCCACCGTGTGGTCGTCGACGGAGATGATCTCGGGCAGTGCTGTCCGGGTGTCCATGGCGCTCACGGTAGCGCCGATCTGACGACCCGTCAGCTATCGTGCGGGCGCCGGTGGTGACTCGATCTGTGCGCAACTGTGCGAACAGCGTGTGAGGGGCCTGTGGACTCCCGTGAGCCGGCCTGTGATCGGCGTCTCGCACGGCTGACGCATCCGCCATGAACAAGGCAAACTGACGGAGTGGTTCGGGATGTCTAGGGGGACGGGCATGGACGGTGTACCGCGGGTACCGGAGCAGCGGCGCCCCGGCTCCTCCGAGGAGTCGGCGGCGTTGCGCTTCAGCGTGCTCGGTCCGGTGCGCGCCTGGCGCGGCGAGGAACCTCTCAACACCGGCTCACCC
Organism: Streptomyces sp. NPDC054794; assembly: GCF_053611585.1. NCBI lineage: Bacteria > Bacillati > Actinomycetota > Actinomycetes > Kitasatosporales > Streptomycetaceae > Streptomyces > Streptomyces sp. NPDC054794. The sequence continues at coordinate 27,855 of NZ_JBSHAQ010000079.1, forward strand.
CAGCAGCGCGCCCTGCTGGCGGCCCTGCTGCTGCGCGAGGGCCGGACGGCGACCGCCGCCGAGCTGATCGACGCCCTGTGGGGCCCCGAGCCGCCCTCGCAGGCCCTGGCGGCGGTACGGACGTACGCGTCCCGGCTGCGCAAGGTCCTCGACCCCGGGGTCCTGGTCAGCGAGTCCGGCGGCTACGCGGTGCGCGCTCTGGGCGAGGGCGCCCTGGATCTGGCGGTGGCGCAGGACCTGGCCGCGGACGCGGAGAAGGCGCGCAGCGCCGGGGACCTGAGCCTCGCCCGGGACGTACTGAACCGCGCGCTGGCCCTGTGGGACGGGGAGCCGCTGGCCGGCGTCCCCGGCCCGTACGCCGACGCGCAGCGGGTCCGCCTGGAGGAATGGCGCCTGCAACTCCTCGAATCCCGCCTCGACATGGACCTGGAGCAGGGCTGCCACGCGGAGGCGGTCTCCGAGCTGACGGCCCTGACGGCGGCGCACCCGCTGCGCGAACGCCTGCGTGAGCTGCTGATGCTGGCGCTGTACCGCAGCGGGCGGCAGGCCGAGGCGCTGGCGGTGTACGCGGACACGCGGCGCCTGCTGGCCGAGGAGCTCGGCGTGGATCCACGCCCGGGGCTCAGGGAACTCCAGCAGCGCATCCTGCAGGCCGACCCGGCCCTGGCGGAACCGTCGGCTCCGGTGTCCGAGCCCGCGGTGGTGCCGGTGCGTCCGGCCCAGCTGCCCGCCACCGTCCCTGACTTCACGGGCCGCGGATCCTTCGTATCCGAGCTGAGCGACGTGCTGGCGTCCGCGGAGGGCCGAGTGATGGCCGTGTCGGCGCTCGCGGGCATCGGGGGCGTCGGCAAGACGACCCTCGCGGTGCACGTGGCCCACCAGGCACGGGCCGCCTTCCCGGACGGCCAGCTGTACGTCGACCTCCAGGGCGCGGGCCCGCGCTCGGCGGAACCGGAGACGGTACTGGGCTCCTTCCTGCGCGCACTCGGCACGGCCGACTCCGCCATCCCCGACTCCCTGGAGGAACGGGCGGCGCTGTACCGCTCGGTGCTGGACGGCCGCCGCGTCCTCGTCCTGCTGGACAACGCGAAGGACGCGGCCCAGGTACGTCCCCTGCTGCCCGGCACGGAAGGCTGCGCGGCCCTCGTGACCTCGCGCGTCCGGATGGTGGACCTGGCCGGCGCCCACCTCGTGGACCTGGACGTGATGTCGCCGGACGAGGCACTGTCCCTCTTCACGAAGATCGTCGGCGAGGAGCGGGTGGCGAGCGAGCGGGAGGCCGCCCTCGACGTGGTGGCGGCGTGCGGCTTCCTGCCACTGGCGATCCGCATCGCGGCCTCCCGCCTGGCGGCCCGCCGCACCTGGACGGTCTCGGTCCTGGCGGCGAAACTCGCGGACGAACGCCGCCGCCTGGACGAACTCCAGGCGGGCGACCTGGCGGTCAAGGCGACGTTCGAACTCGGCTACGGCCAACTGGAACCGGCCCAGGCACGGGCGTTCCGGTTGCTGGGCTTGGCCGACGGGCCGGACATGTCACTGGCGGCCGCGGCGGCGATCCTGGACCTGCCGGTGGACGAGACCGAGGACCTGTTGGAGGCCCTGGTCGACACCTCCCTGCTGGAATCGGCGGCGCCCGGCCGCTACCGCTTCCACGATCTGGTCCGGCTCTACGCGCGTGCCTGCGCGGAAAGGGACGAACAGCCGCCGAGCGAGCGGGAGGCGGCGATGTCGCGGTTGCTGGACTTCTATTTGGCAACGGCGGCGGGGGTCTATGCGATCGAGCGGCCCGGGGACCGCATGGTCGTCCACTTGGCGCCGACCTCGTACAGGGGCCTTTCGTTCACGGGGCGGGCGGAAGCCCTCGACTGGCTCTTCGCGGAGGCTCAGTGCCTACTGGCCTGTGCCAGGCAACAGACGACCGGCAGAGGGCTCGGCCGAGCCGTTGATCTGCTGTGGGCCGCGAAGGATCTGGCGGAGTCGGGCGCGAACGCGAAGCAATACGAAACGGCGGCCGTGACCCTGCGGGATGCCGCGCAGGTGGACACCGACGTCCGAGCGGAAAGCCGTGCCCGGACAGCGCTCTCCAATGTCCACCTGGCCGCCGGACGCTACTCCGAGGCGGACGAAGAGGCTCGCTGCGCCGTCGCACTGGCCGCCACAGCGGGAGATGCCGCACCCATCAGCTGGGCCTCCACCGACCGGGGGATCATCGCTCTCAGTCAGGGCCGCTACGAGGAGGCGGAGGAGTTCCTCACCACGGCCAGGGACGGTTATCGAGCGGACGGGAACCGGCCGGGTGAGGCCAGCGCACTCTGCAACCTGTCGCGGCTCTACGAGCGCATGAACCGCACGTCCGACGCGGTCACCTTGGCGCAGCAGGGTGTCAACATCTTTCAGCAACTCGGCCTCACTCTGCGTCTTGCAAATGGCCGCTACGCCCTTGGCGTCGCACTCATCCAAGCCGGACGGCTCTCCGAGGGCCTCGTGCAACTGACCGATGCCCTGGCGATGTTCGGGAACAACCGGCAACGCCTGTGGGAGGGGACGGCACACTTCCGCATCGCACAGCTCCACCTGGCCGCTGGGCGCCCGGCTCAGGCGGCCCAACACGCCGAGCAGGCTCTGGCGATCGGATTCATCGGCGGTGATCTAATCCGAGGCAGTGTGCTGAGCACTCTGGGCAAGAGCCTCCACGCACTGGGCCAGTTGGATCGGGCGCGGGCCTGCTGGCACGAGGCCCTGCCCCTCCTGGAACAGTCGGGAGCACCCGAGGCCACCGAAGTACGCCTCCTGCTGGCACCGCTGGACGCACCGTGAGCTCGCCGTCTACGGCGTTCATCGAACGTTTATGACCGCCTGAGAGAGTCGACTCAACGGCTCATCGCGTCGGGGGACATGAGAGCCGTACCGAGCCCACGGGGGGTGGGTCCGGCTCATGTCCTCTGTCCGGCGATACTCGGGGGAGTCGCCGGACAGAGGCATCTCACCACTTGAACATCACTCCCAGGGGGAGCCTGAACATGAGCAGCACCGAGAAGCAGACGACAGACGTCACCACGATGGAGAACCACGCTCCCGTGCCGCCGGCTCTGGACAAGACCACGGCGAAGGACACCCAGACGGCCGCTCCGTCGGCCGCTCCGTCGGCCGATGGGGAGATCACCACTCTCGAGAACCACGCGCCTGTCCCGCCCGCCCTGGACCTGGGCGGCAAGTAAGCCTCATTCCCGACGGGATCGGCCGCGACGGCACGGAGGGGAGCCGCCGCGGCCGAGGCGTGTCGGGCGCCGAAGGGTCTCGACTGTGGGGCCGGGCCCAGGCTCGGCCCCACAGTCATGCCCTCAGCGGCAGCGGACCGCTCCGCCCTTCAGCGGTTGCCGATTCCGACCCCGCGCAGTTCACACCACAAGGTCTTGCCACCCCGACCTCCTGGACCACCTCCATCACCTCGCTGACGCACTGCCCCCTTCCCGGGCGCACCAATTGGCCGCCCCGGGACACTCCCTAGCCTCCCAAACCCGCCCATTCCACTCCACTGCCCGTCCCAAAGCGTCCAATCCCCGCGCCCGACCGTGGGCATACCGTGGGCAAGCGGGGTTATCCACAGGCTCCACGCTCGCCGGCGCGAGTCTGCGATCTTGGCGGGGTGGAGCAGATCGGATTACGGGAGTTGGCGAAGGACGGTGTCCTCCTCACCTCGCGTGCCCTCGCGGCCGGCTGGCATCCGCGCCGACTCAGCCGGGCCCTCCGAGCCGAGGGGTGGGCCCAGTTCCAGAACGGCACCTGGATCGAACCGGGGCGCTCCCCGGACCTGATCACCCGGCTTCGGGCTGCGCAGCTCGTCAGGCCACGGCTCGTCGTGAGCCACCGGTCGGCGGCCGCCCTCTGGCGGATCGAGACCCTCGCCCCGGCTGCCGAGGGACCGCTTGAGTGCACCGATCCGTCTCTCACCCTCCGCCGGGGAGGGGCGGGCGTGCGCGTGCACCGCATCCCCATCGCCGCGACCGAGGTGGTTGAACGGCAGGGCCTGCGGGTCACGGTTCCCGGCCGTACACTCATCGACCTGCTCCGGGACGGGCCCAGGGACGACGCGATCGTCGCCGTGGACTCCGCTCTCGCCTACCGCACAGTCGAACGCGTCCGCCGCGCCCCGTTCACGAGGCTCGACTCGATCACCGCCGCGCTCGAAGTCCCCTCACGCGGTACGGTCAGGGCCCTCAAGTGGCTGGCACTGTGCGACCCTCGCGCAGGCTCACCGGCCGAGACCATCGCCCGCCTGCGCATGCACGACGCCGGGCTCCACCCCGAAAGCCAAGCCGAGGTGCACACCCCGGACGGCCGCCGCTGCTTCATCGACTTCCTCTTCCGGGCAGCAGGCCTTGCCGTGGAGATCGAGGGGTACGCCTATCACGGCACCCGCGACTCCCACCGCCGGGACATCGCCCGCTACAACCAACTCCACCAGTGCCCGGAGATCAGAAGTTTCCTCCGCTACAGCGCCGAGGATGTCTTCCGGCGCCCTGCCCACATGATCGGGGAGATTCGGGGTGCGTTGGCTGCGCTGACCGCGCGAGAACAAGGGGACGCGATGACTGGCGTGGGTTGAGTCGGTCCCGTGGGCTTCCGGCCGACGGGGGCTTCCGGCCGACGGGGGCTTCCGGCCGACGGGGGCTTCCGGCCGACGGGGGCTTCCGGCCGACGGGGGCTTCCCGGTTTCGCGTCGGCTTCAAGTGACCGTGGGGGCCGCCCGCTTCTTGGCCAGTGTCGTGCTTGCGCGCCCCGAGTAAAGGGCGCTGCGCTGTCGCTC
>NZ_JBSHAQ010000080.1:0-32549 GCF_053611585.1 Streptomyces sp. NPDC054794
GGCTGAGGAATCTCAGCCCACCCGGCGCTTTTTCGTACGGTGCGGTGCTGCCCTGCGCGCCGTCTCAGACCGCGGCCTTCTCAGTCTCCGGCGCCGGCGTCTCCCGCACCTGGATCCGGCGCAGGGTCGTCGCTGCCCCGATCGCCGCGAGGGCCAGGACCGCCGTCCCCGCGAGGGCCGCGCCGTGCATGCCGGTGGTGAAGGCCTCCCGGGCCGTGGCGGCCAGGACGTCGCCCGCGCGCCCCGGCAGCTGCCCGGCCACGGCGAGCGCGCCGCCCAGGGTCTCGCGGGCCTCGGCCGGGGCCGAAGCCGGCACCTCGTGGCGGTAGACCGCCGTACCGATGGAGCCGAGGACCGCCATGCCCAGCGCGCCGCCGAACTCCGCGCCCGTCTCCAGCAGCGAGGAGGCGGCGCCCGCCCGCTCAACCGGCGCGGCACCCATGGCCAGGTCGGTCATCTGGGACATGACCATGACGGCGCCGGAGGCCAGGACGCCGCAGGCGGCGAGGACGAGCCAGAGGGAGTCCGTGCCGGCCAGGGCCAGCATGCCGTAGCCCGCCGCGGCGACGGCGAAGCCCGCGGCGACCACGTAGGCGCGGTTCACGCCCTTCTGGACCAGGGCGGTCGCCACCGGGGCTGCCATCCCGATCGGCACCGACGGCAGCAGTGACCACAGGGCGGCCTCCATCGCGCTCTTGTCGAGCACCGACTGCAGATACTGCGTGGTGAAGTACGCCGAACCCATGATCGCGAACGCGGAGACGAGGTTCAGAACGACAGCGGGGGCGAAGCCCCGGCCACGGAACAGGGCCGGCGAGATCATCGGCGAGGCGGCCGTGCGCTGGCGGTGGACGAAGAGGGCGGCGAAGAGCAGGCCGACGGTGACCGAGACGACGTACTGCGGGTGCCAGCCCTCGGACGGGATCTCCTTGAGGCCGTAGATCACGGGGAGCACCGCGGCCATCGACAGGGGCACGCTCACGAGGTCGAAGCGGCCGGGCTCCGGGTTCTTCGACTCCGGCAGCAGGATCGGGCCGAGCACCAGCAGCAGCACCATCGCGGGCAGGTTGACCAGGAAGACCGAGCCCCACCAGAAGTACTGGACGAGGACACCGCTCAGTACGGAGCCGAGGGCGATGCCGCCGGTCATGACGCCGGACCAGATGCCGATCGCCTTGGCCCGCTGTCCGGGGTCGGTGAACATCGTGCGGACCAGCGCCATGGTGGAGGGCATCAGGGTCGCACCGCCGATGCCGAGGACCGCGCGGGCCGCGATCAGGGTCTCGGCGCTGTTCGCGTAGGCCGCGATCAGGGACGCGGCACCGAAGGCGGCCGCGCCGACCAGGAGCAGCCGGCGGCGGCCGATGCGGTCGCCCAGCGAGCCCATCGTCATCAGCAGACCGGCCAGGACGAATCCGTAGATGTCGAAGATCCACAGCTGCTGGGTGCCGCTCGGCTCCAGGTCCGCGCTGATCGAGGGGATCGCGAAGTAGAGGACCGAGACGTCCATGGAGACCAGCAGCAGCGGCAGCATCAGCACGCCGAGCGCGGTCCATTCGCGCCGACCGGCGCGCCCGGCAGGGGAGTTGGTGCTCGTCGAGTTCGTCATGCCGATGACTGTACGGGCGTCTTAAACGCTTGTCTAGAACGTTTGTATAGGTCATGCGTCTAGGACGCTTGTATGGATCGGGAGTAGGGTGGTCCGCATGGGACACCGTGAGGATCTGCTCGAAGGCGCCAAGCGCTGCCTGCTGGAGAAGGGGTTCGCGCGCACGACGGCGCGTGACATCGTCAAGGAGTCGGGGACCAACCTGGCCTCGATCGGCTACCACTACGGCTCGAAGGACGCGCTGCTCGCGCAGGCGTACATCTCGCTGATCGAGGGCATGTCCGACGCCTTCGCCGAACCGGCGGACGGCGGGACCGGCGCCGCTCCGGGTTCCCTCGAACGGTTCCGGGAGGTGTGGTCGAACGTCATCGCCACCATGCGGGAACCCGGATCGCTGTGGCGGCTCAGCGCGGAGATCGCGGTCATGGGCGACCAGTTGCCCGAGGTGCGCGACCATCTGGCGCAGGCCCAGCGGGAAGGATCGCGCGGTTTCGTCGCGCTGCTGATGGGCGGGCGGGAGGAGGACGTCCCGGAGGACGTCGTGGACTCGCTCGGCAGCTTCTACACGGTCCTGATGACGGGCCTCATCACCCTGTGGACCTTCGACCCGAAGACCGCCCCGGACCCCGACCAGCTCACCGAGGGCCTGCGTCAGGTCATCGAGGCCGCGACCCGGTCCTGACGCTGGCGTCCCGCAGCGCCGGGCCCAGGGCGAGCAGCATCACGGCGGCCGTCAGCGCGAACGCCCACGGGTAGCCGGTGTGCGCCGCGGCCAGCCCGAAGCCGGCCGCGCCCGCGCCCATTCCGGCGTCGTACGCGAGGTTCCACACGGCGGTCACCGTGCCGAAGGAAGGGCGCGCGACCCGGGCGTACATCAGTGTCAGGGTGGCGTTCTGGGCCACGCCGAAGCCGGCCCCGAACACCGCGGAGCCCACGACCACGGCGACCGGAGTGGCCGTCGCCACGGTGATCAGCATCCCGGCGGCCGACAGCAGCAGGCCCGGCACCACCAGCCGCGCCGAGCCGTGCCGGTCGCCGTGCCGCCCCGCCACCCAGCGGGCCGCCGTCGCGGCCGCCGGCTGCACCACCAGCGCCACGGTGACCGCCCCGGCCGCGGACTCCGGAACGGCCACCGGCAGGAAGGTGACCAGAATCCCGGCGGCGAGCGCGGTGGTGGCGAAGACCAGCGCGGGACGGCGCAGCGCGGGCGCGCGCAGGGCGGCCGTCATGCCCAGGGGCGCCTCTCCCACCGCGCCCGACGCCCGGCCCGCGCCGTTCGCCGGCTCCGCGCCCTGCGTACGGGGGTCTTTCGCCCACCTCGCGCCCCGCTCCCCGCCCGGCAGGCCCGGCACCGACGCGATGGCCGCCAGCGCCGCCACTCCCGCCGCCACGGCGACCGGGCCGTACCCCGCGTGGCGGGCCAGCCACAGGCCCAGGGGGAGTGTGATCAGCGAGGCCCCGCCCCCGACCACGCCGACCAGCGCGAGGCCCTCGCCGCGTCGTTCGGCCGGGATCAGTGACGCCGTCATGGCCCCGCCCGCCACGATCGTCACCGCGAAGCCCAGACCGCGCACCAGACACACCGTCACGATCCACGCCACGCTCTCGGAGAGGGTCAGCACCAGGGCGGGGGCGCCGAGCAGCAGGAGCCCGATCATCAGCGGCAGCCGGATGCCGTACCGGGCGACCAGCCGGGGCGAGACCAGTTCGCCGAGGACCGTGGAGAACATCAGCGCACCCGTGGCGAGGCCCGCTCCGCCCCCGCCGCCCGCCTCGTCCGCGTACGCGGGCACGGTCGACAGCAGCAGGTAGAAGCTGACCGAGGCACCGATCATGCTCACGAAGCGCAGCAGCAGTGCCCGGGTGATCAGTCGCGGCCTCGGCGCCGAAGTGGGCGTGTGGGCGGGGGAGTTCGTGGACGTCGTCATGTCGTCGACGCTAGGAGCCGACCGGACTGCCAGTAAGCTCCAATTCCATGTCTGTGCAGTGGGCCGGTCTCTCTCCCGAACTGCTCCTGACCGTCGACCGGGAGGGCGGCGAGCAGCTGCACGCCCAGCTGGAACGCCAGCTCCGCGAGGCGATCCGCACGGGCCGCCTCCGGTCCGGTGAGCGGCTGCCCTCCTCCCGTGAACTCGCCCGCGCCCTGGGCCTGTCCCGCGGCCTGGTCCAGGACTGCTACGCCCAACTCCAGGCCGAGGGCTACCTCGTCACCCGCGTCGGCTCGGCCACCCGTGTCGCTCCCTGCGCCCAGGTGCCGCCCGAGCCCGCCGCGCCACTCGTCCCCCGGCCACGGCTGCTCGCCGACTTCCGCCACGGCGTCCCCGACCTCGCCTCCTTCCCGCTGGTCGACTGGCTGTGGGCGACCCGGGAGGCGGCCCGTACGATGCCCACGGCCGACCTCGACTACGGCGATCCGCGCGGCAGCCTGCCCCTGCGCGAGGTCGTCGCCGGCTATCTGCGCCGGGTGCGCTCGGCCGCCGCCGACCCCGGCCGGACCGTCGTCTGCTCCGGCTACGCGCAGGGCCTCGCCCTGACCATGCAGGCACTGGCCGCCTCCGGCACCCGCGTGGTGGCGTACGAGGATCCGGGCGGCCCCGGCACGGCGAGTGCCGCCGCGGAGGCGGCGGGCCTCACCGCGGTGCCCGTCCCGGTCGACGAGCACGGCATCGACGTCGCGGCGCTGGCGGCGACCGGCGCGGGCGCGGTGATCGTCACCCCGGCCCACCAGTGGCCCACCGGCGTGCTGCTGGCGCCGGCCCGCCGCCACGCCCTGATCGCGTGGGCGGTGCGCCACGACGCGTACGTCATCGAGGACGACTACGACGCGGAGTTCCGCTACGACCGCGAACCGGTCGGCTCGCTCCAGGGCCTCGCCGCCGACCGCGTGGTCTCCATCGGCACGGTCAGCAAGTCCCTGGCCCCCGCCCTGCGCATCGGCTGGCTGCTGTGCCCGCCCGCGCTCCTCGCACCGCTCGCCGAGCTGAAGCGGATCGCCGACCGTGGCACGCCGACCCTCGATCAGCTGGCCCTCGCCCGGCTGATCGAGTCCGGCCGCTACGACCGGCACCTGCGCCGCATGCGCACCCTGTACTGCACCCGCCGCACGGCGCTGCGCACGGCCCTTGCCGAGCACGCCCCCGCCGTACGCCTGACCGGCCTGGCCGCCGGCTTCCACGCCGTGGCCCATCTGCCGGCCGGCACCGACGAGCGGGAGGTGATCGCGGCCGCCCGGGCCCGGGCGGTGGGCCTGTACGGCATGAGCGCCTGCCGCGCCTCGCGCGCCGTCGAACCGCCCCAACTCGTCCTGGGATTCGGCGACGTGACCGAGCGCGCGATCGGGGAGGGGATCGCCGCCGTGGGAGACCTGCTGGGCGGGGGCGCCGCCGGGCCCTAGAGGCGCGCGCTCTTCAGCGCCATGTGCAGCAGCAGCCGGTCCTCGCCGTCGCCCAGGTCCAGGCCGGTCAGCTGCTCCACCCGGGACAGGCGGTAGTACAGGGTCTGGCGGTGGACGCCCAGCTCGGCGGCCGTGCGGCCGGCCTGCCCGGCGCAGTCGAGATAGACCTCGGCGGTGCGGGCCAGCTCCTGGTGGGCCGCGGTGAGCAGCGGGGCCACCGCAGAGTCCTGTGCGGCCTCGGGGGACAGGGAGGTGAGCAGCCGGTACGGCCCGATGCGCGCCCACTCGGCGACCGGCCCCAGCCGGGGCTCCGCGAGCGCGGCCCGCGCGGCCCCGGCGGCCTCCTGCCAGGAGGTGCCCAGCTCCACGAGCCCGGTCCGCGCGGTGGCCACCCCGGCGGCGGCCTGCCCGCCGTTGACCCCCGCCCGCTCCAGCAGTCGCCCGGCCGCGGACAGCGCCGGCGTCACCGTGTCGGTCGAGCGCAGCCGCACCAGCAGGGCCAGCGACTGCGCGGACGTTCCCCACGGCACGGTGCACAGGGCCGTCGCGCCGGGCAGGGTGCGGACCGACGGCGCGTCGTCGGGGTCGGCCGAGGGCCAGGGCGCCACGCACACCACGGTGTGCGGGCCGTCGGCGCGCGGGCCCAGGGCGGTGCGCAGTTCCGCCACCGCCATGTCCCGCTGCCAGCCGCGCTCGGCGGTCAGCACTGCCCGCAGCTCCCGGGTGAGGTCCGCCCCGGCCTGCGCCTCGTCGGCGAGGAGCGCGCCGATCCGGGCGGTGACCTCCATGGCCGCGGCCAGCTGCCGCTCGCTCGGCCCCGGATCGTCGTCCAGCAGCCAGACGTAGCCGAGGACCACACCCCGATGTCGTACCGGCAGACAGATGCGTCCCCGGTACACGCCCGCCTCGGGCGTGGGCGGGATGCGGACGGGCCCGGTCGCCCGGGTGATGCCGAAGCCCTCGAACCAGGTGCGCACCGCCGCCGTGGAGCGCCGGGTCAGGATCGACCGGGCGCGGACCGGGTCCAGCGCCGAGGCGTCCAGCTCGCTCTCGCTGTCGTACGCCCCGAAGGCGATCAGCTCGAAGTCGCGGTTCTCCAGCGTCGCGGGGACGCCCAGAAGCTCCGAGATGTCGTCGACCAGCTCCTGGTAATCACCCTTGTAATCGGCCGTCACCCGGGCATTCTCCCGCATTTCCGAGCCGCCTTCATACATTTGTCTGAGATCTGGGGAACGGATGCGTGACAGCTGTCGATGGCTGACGATCGGAGGGATCCTTAGGTTTCACGGTGGTTCTCCGTGCCGTACCCGAAGCGTCGGGTACCGGCCCACTTGGTTCTGTTGTGGAGGTGCCCCGTGCTGGGTCCCGTGATTCTCGCCGCGTCGCGCAGCGACCGGATGCGACGCCTGATCTCGGCGGCCCCGGTGACCAAGCAGGTCGTCGACCGCTTCATCCCCGGCGAGACCGTCGACGACATCGTCCCGATCATCCAGGAGCTCACCGCCAAGGGCCTGGAGCTGACGATGGACGTCGTCGGCGAGGACATCACCACCCGCGAGCAGGCCACCGCAGCCCGCGACGCGTACCTGCTGCTCATCGACCGCATCAAGGACCTGGAGCTCGGCCCGAAGGTCGAGATGTCGGTCAAGCTGTCCATGTTCGGCCAGGCGCTGGAGGGCGGCCACGAGCTGGCCCTGAGCAACGTCCGCCCGGTCGTCGAGGCCGCCGCCGCCATCGGCACCACGGTCACCCTGGACGCCGAGGACCACACCACCCTCGACTCGATGTTCGCCATCCACGACGAGCTGCGGAAGGACTTCCCGCAGACCGGCTGCGTCATCCAGGCCTACCTCTTCCGCACCGAGGCCGACGCCCGCCGCCTCGCCGCGAACGGCAGCCGCGTACGCCTCGTGAAGGGCGCGTACAAGGAGCCCGCCGAGGTCGCGTACCAGCAGAAGCACGAGATCGACAAGGCGTACGTCCGCATCCTGAAGACTCTGATGGAGGGCGACGGGTACCCGATGGTCGGTTCCCACGACCCGCGCCTGATCTCCATCGCCCAGGAGCTCGCCCACGAGTCCGGGCGCAAGCTGGACGAGTACGAGTTCCAGATGCTCTACGGCATCCGCGGCGACGAGCACCTGCGCCTGGCCGCCGAGGGCCACCGCATGCGCGTCTACACCGCCTACGGCACCGACTGGTACGGCTACTTCATGCGCCGCCTCGCGGAGAAGCCGGCCAACCTGCGCTTCTTCCTGCGCAGCATGATCACCAAGGGCTGAAGCCACCACCGCTCAATAAGGAGTTACGGAACACATGGACGCTGTGACCCAGGTCCCCACCCCCGTCAACGAGCCGGTGCACGGCTACGCCCCCGGCTCGCCCGAGCGCGCCCGCCTGGAGGCCAAGCTCAAGGAGCTGGCCGAGAACCCGATCGACCTGCCGATGACCATCGGCGGCGAGAAGCGGATGGGCGGCGGCGAGCCGTTCCAGGTCGTGCAGCCGCACAACCACAAGGCCGTCCTCGGCACGCTGCGCAACGCCACCCAGCAGGACGCCCAGGACGCCGTCGACGCCGCCCTGGCCGCCGCGCCTGCCTGGCGCGCCATGTCCTTCGACGACCGAGCCGCGATCATCCTGCGCGCCGCCGAGCTGCTGGCCGGCCCCTGGCGCGAGACCATCGCCGCCTCCACCATGCTCGGCCAGTCCAAGACCGCCCAGCAGGCCGAGATCGACAGCCCCTGCGAGCTGGTCGACTTCTGGCGCTTCAACGTCCACTACGCCCGCCAGATCCTCGCCGAGCAGCCCCCGGCGAACTCCCCGGGTGTCTGGAACCGTCTGGACCACCGCCCGCTGGAGGGCTTCGTCTACGCGATCACGCCGTTCAACTTCAGCGCCATCGCGGCCAACCTGCCGACCGCGCCCGCGCTGATGGGCAACGTCGTCGTCTGGAAGCCGTCCCCGACCCAGACCCACGCCGCCGTGCTGCTCATGCAGCTCCTGGAGGAGGCCGGTCTGCCCAAGGGCGTCATCAACCTCGTCACCGGTGACGGCATCGAGGTCTCCAAGGTCGCCCTGGTCCACCGCGACCTCGCCGGTATCCACTTCACCGGCTCGACCAAGACCTTCCAGCACCTGTGGAAGACGGTCGGCAACAACATCGAGAAGTACCGTGCCTACCCGCGTCTGGTCGGCGAGACCGGCGGCAAGGACTTCCTGGTCGCGCACCCGAGCGCCGACCGCGCCGTCCTGAAGACCGCCCTGACCCGCGGTGCCTTCGAGTACCAGGGCCAGAAGTGCTCGGCCACCTCCCGCGCCTACATCCCGGCCTCCATCTGGAACTCCGGCTTCAAGGAGGAGTTCGCGGCCGAGGTCGACTACCTGACCATGGGTGACGTCACCGACCTGTCGAACTTCATCGGTGCCGTGATCGACGACCGCGCCTTCGCCAAGAACAAGGCCGCCATCGACCGCGCCAAGGAGGACCCGACCTGCACGATCGTCGCGGGCGGCTCCTACGACGACTCGGTCGGCTACTTCGTCCGCCCGACCGTCATCGAGTGCACCGACCCGGAGAACGAGGTCTTCCGCACCGAGTACTTCGGCCCGGTCCTCGGCGTCTACGTCTACGAGGACGACCAGTACGACGAGATGCTGGAGCAGATGGAGTCGGTGTCCGACTACGCGCTCACCGGCTCGGTCGTCTCCAACGACCGTGCGGCGGCCGCGTACACGATGGAGAAGCTCCGCTACGCGGCGGGCAACTTCTACATCAACGACAAGTCGACCGGCGCCGTCGTCGGCCAGCAGCCCTTCGGCGGCGGCCGCGCCTCCGGCACCAACGACAAGGCCGGCGCCCCGCAGAACCTGCAGCGCTGGACCCTGACGCGCGCCATCAAGGAGACGCTGGTCGCGCCGACCGACTACGCGTACCCGCACATGGGCTGATCAGCCTTCCTGAACACGGACCGGGAAGCCCGACCCCCGAGCGGGCTTCCCGGTCCGTCTCCATTTCCCTGTCCGTCACACTGGGCCCACGGCGGTGACGACGGACGACGGGACACGGCTGCGGGCGCTCGCAGCGCTGCGACGGGCCGTGGACCGGCGAGCGGTTCGTGGCCGATCTTGAGGCCGTACGACGGCACGTCGGGCTGGGCCGGATGGCGCTGCTCGGCCACTCCTGGGGCGCGCAGCCGGCGCTGAGCTACGCGCCGGCCCGTCCGGGGCGGGTGAGTGCGCTGGTGTACGTGTCCGGGACGGGCATCGGCCCACTTCCGGGCCCGCCTCGCCGACCACCCCGAACGCCTCGCCCGCTTCGAGGAGTTGACGGACCGCGCGCGGCGGACGGAGGCCGAGGAGCGGGAGCCGACGGTGCTTGGATGGCCGACCCGTGGTTCGCGATCAGCTCCGCCTGCGACCGGGCCCTCAACGACGAGCGCGTCCGGACCTGGGGCGCACCCGAGCTGGACGCCGCCTGCCGGGCCCTCGACGTGCCCGTGCTGATCATCGACGGCGCCCGGGACATATCCGCCCCCGCACCGCGGTCGACTCCCTCACCGAAGCCCTGCCCCGCGCCCGCCGGGTGACCCTCCCGGCCGCGGGCCACCTGCCGTGGGCGGAGGACCCGGAAGGCTTCCGCAAGGCCGTGGCGGACGCGCTCCGGCTCACTGCGCCCACGGACTGAAAAACCGCAGGCCACGGCGGTGTGACCCGGTCGGTCGTCTCAGATAGTAGGAAGTCCGAGTAATTGTGGAGACAGCCGCGCCGTCCTCGCTTACTTTTGTAGAAGCCGAACGTCTCGCTCGATCAAGCGAATGGCGGTCGTGAGCCGGGCCCCGTGCAGGCAACCCCTGCGGCACCGCTCCCCGCCCCACCCGGCGTCTCGTAACCCCCTTTTCCGTACTCCCGGTTTCCTCGAAGGAGTCGATTTCCATGGCCGAGACGACCGTCCGCCGCCGAGTCCGCCACGTCTCTCGCGTGAGCGAGTCCGACCGCAAGAACGCCGCCGCCGCCCTCCAGCGCGCCCTCGACCGCCGCGACAACGGCGGCGAGACCGGCCACTGAGCACACGGCGCGGCCTCACCCGCCGCGCCGCACCTCGAAGTGGTCGATCCGCCGGCCGTCCTGTGCCAGCGCGGACACCTTCAGCCTCGGGGTCGTACCCGCCTCCGCCTCCACCGAGAGGAAGGAGAACCCGGTGTACCGCACCCGCGACCACTCCACCGTCTCGGCGCTGGGGACCTTGGACTTGGTCCAGTGGAAGGTCTTCACGGCGTCGTGCCGGGTGACGTGCCCCTCGTAGCTGTCCTTGACGCCCGAGGGGAACGAGTAGAGGTCCCGGCCGCCGCCGCCCGCGGTGACGTACACGATCCCGTCCCGGGTCGGGTCCGTCGAGGCGCCGACGGGCACGGACCTGCCGACCGCACCGCCTCTGATGGCGTCCGTCCGCTCGTACACGTGGTTGTGCCCGTTGATCACCAGGTCCACCCGGTACTTCGCGAACAGCGGCAGCCACTCCTGGCGGACACCGCCGTCCGAGGCGTGCTGTGAGGTCGAGTACGCGCAGTGGTGGAAGAAGACGACCACGAAGTCCACGCCCTGAGCCGCCCGCAGCCGGGCCAGCGTGCGGTCCAGCCAGCGCGTCTGTCGGCCTTCCGTGTAGCCGAGGTTGGCCTGGATCTCGTACGACACGTCGTTCGCGTCCAGCGCCACGAAGGCCACGTTGCCGTAGGTGAACGCGTACACGCCCGGCGCGCCGTGCGGGTCGAAGCCGCTGTCCGGGAGCGAGAAGCGGGCCAGCTGGCCGCCGTAGCCGTCCGGCGAGTACCAGGCCTCCATGTCGTGGTTGCCGGTCGTCACCATCCACGGCACCGACTTCGCCACCGGCTCGGTCTGCTTCAGGAACAGGTCCCAGAACTGCGGGTCGTAGCCGTCCGAGGTCTTGCCGGCGCCGTTGCCGTCCGCGTAGCAGATGTCGCCCGCGTGCAGATGGAAGGCCGGGTTCTGGCGCAGCAGCAGGTGGTCGTTGGCGTTCGCCGCCTGCCCGACGCCCTGGTCGCCGAAGGCCGTGAACACGAAGTGCTCCGGTGTCGCGGGCGCCGTGCGGAAGGAGGCGATGGTCGAGCGGTGGGCCGGGGAGGCCGGGTCCCAGCCCTCGTGGCCGACGCCGTAGTAGTAGGTCGTGCCGGGTTTGAGGCCGTCGAGGGCCGCGTGCACGTAGTACTGCTCGACCGCCAGGCGCACCCCCTGTACGCCCGGGGTGTGCAGATGGCGGATCTCGGCGTCGATCCGCCGGCCCAGGTCGTCGGGCCGCAGGCCCACGCGCACGTACGGCCGTTTGACCGCCAGCGGCACCTGCCAGGAGATCCGCATCCGGGTCTTCGGATCCGCGCCGAAGGCCAGATGGCGGCCGAAGGGGCGGACCACGGAGCCGCGCACCCACGAGGTGGCCGGAGCCGGGCTGCTCGCGGACACCGTGCTGCCGTGTGCCGTCGAGCAGCCGGTCAGCAGTCCGCTCGCCACCGCGCCCGCGGTCACCAGGGTGCGGCGCCGGGTGAGCCGGGTGCGCAGGTACTCGTACTGCTCGGCCATGCTCATCCGGCGGGCCAGCTGCGGCGGAATGCCGACGTCGGGGATGTCCATGACGGTGAACTTCCCAGCGCCCCCCAACAGCCGCCATACATACGGGTGAACGTCAGTCGAAGCGCTGACGTTTGTCACCCTCCCGAGTGCCGCTCTCTTGTCCGTATGGCGGACAGCCCATGTCATCCCATGGGACGAGGAGTAGGGTGCCGACATGTCTCGCAGCATCAATCTCGCAGTGATTCCCGGTGACGGCATCGGCCAGGAGGTCGTGGCCGAAGGCCTCAAGGTCCTCTCCGCCGTCCTTCCGCAGGATGTGAAGCTGCAGACCAAGGAGTACGACTTCGGCGCCCGGCGCTACCACGCCACCGGTGAGACCCTCACCGACGCCGACCTCGACGCGCTCAAGCAGCACGACGCGATCCTGCTCGGCGCCATCGGCGACCCGTCGGTGCCGTCCGGCGTCCTGGAGCGCGGCTTCCTGCTCAAGCTCCGCTTCGCCTTCGACCACCACGTCAACCTGCGTCCGTCGAAGCTGCTCCCGGGCGTCGCCACGCCGCTGGCCGGCCAGCCGGAGATCGACTTCGTCGTTGTCCGCGAGGGCACCGAGGGTCCCTACACGGGCAACGGCGGCACCATCCGCAAGGGCACCGAGCACGAGGTCGCCACCGAGGTCTCCGTCAACACGGCCTTCGGTGTCGAGCGCGTGGTCCGCGACGCGTTCGCCCGCGCCCAGGCCCGCCCGCGCAAGAAGCTCACGCTGGTCCACAAGAACAACGTGCTGACCTTCGCGGGTCACCTGTGGACGAACATCTTCAACAAGGTGGCCGCGGAGTACCCCGAGGTCGCCACCGAGTACATCCACGTCGACGCGGCGACCATCTACCTGGTCACCCAGCCCGAGCGGTTCGACGTCATCGTCACCGACAACCTCTTCGGCGACATCATCACCGACCTCGCCGCGGCCGTCTCCGGCGGCATCGGCGTGGCCGCCTCCGGCAACATCAACCCCGGCGGCGCGTTCCCGTCCATGTTCGAGCCGGTCCACGGCTCGGCCCCGGACATCGCCGGTCAGGGCAAGGCCGACCCCACCGCCACGGTTCTGTCCGTCGCCCTCCTGCTGCGCCACCTCGGCTACGAGACCGAGGCGGCCCGCATCGAGGAAGCCGTCTCCGCCGACCTCGCGGAGCGCGGCGCGCTGCCCGCGCGCAGCACCTCGGAGATCGGCGACGCGCTCTCCGTACGCGTAGCCGGCTGACCCGTCGGTTCCGTATCAAGCCGCCGGGTCGCGTCAGCGCCCGGCGGCTTCCCCGTGTCCCCGCCGGGTGCCACCATCGACCCCTGGACCGCATTCACCCCGATTCCTTCCGCCCGTCGGCCCCGCGCGATAATCGAACGCGGAGCCGCGGTATGAGGGATTGCTCGGACGTCCTAGCACTGGCCACCGGCCATGCGGGAGTGAGCGCGGCCCCGTTCACTACAACCGGTGAAGGACAAGCACTCATGACGACGCCCACGATCGAGCTCAAGCCCTCCGCTACCCCGCTGGCCGCCGCGGAGCGCCAGGCGATCCTGGCCAGCCCCGGATTCGGCCGCCACTTCACCGACAACATGGTGACGATCAAGTGGACCGAGGGGCGCGGCTGGCACGACGCGCAGCTCGTTCCGTACGGGCCCATCTCCCTCGACCCCTCCACCCATGTCCTCCACTACGGCCAGGAGATCTTCGAGGGCCTGAAGGCCTACCGGCAGCCCGACGGCTCCGTCGCCGTCTTCCGCCCGGAGGCCAACGCCCGCCGCTTCCGCAACTCCGCCCGCCGCATGGCCATGGCGGAGCTGCCCGAGGAGCTCTTCATCGGCGCCCTGGACGCGCTCCTTGCCCAGGACGCCGACTGGGTCCCGCCGCACGGCGGCGAGGAGGCCCTCTACCTGCGCCCGTTCATGTTCGCCACCGAGGCCGCGCTCGGCGTGCACCCGGCCAACGAGTACCTCTTCATGCTGATCGCGTCGCCGTCCGGCGCGTACTTCCCCGGTGGCGTCGAGCCGGTCACCATCTGGGTCTCGGAGGACCACGTCCGCGCCGTTCCCGGCGGCACCGGCGACGCCAAGACCGGCGGCAACTACGCGGCCTCGCTGCTCCCGCAGGCCGAGGCGGCCGCGCACGGCTGCGCCCAAGTCGTCTACCTCGACGCGGTCACCCGCACCAAGGTCGAGGAGAGCGGCAGCATGAACATCGCCTTCGTCTACGGCGACCGCATCGTCACCCCCGAGCTGACCGGCTCCATCTTGGAGGGCATCACCCGCGACTCCCTCCTCCAGGTCGCCCGCGACCTCGGCTACTCCGCCGAGGAAGGCGTCGTCACCCTGGAGCGCTGGCGCGAGGACGCCGAGTCCGGCGCCCTCACCGAGGTGTTCGCCTGCGGCACGGCCGCCGTGGTCACGCCCATCGGCACGGCCAAGACCCGGACCGACGCCTGGACCCACGGCGACGGCACCCCCGGCCCGGTCACCATGCGCCTGCGCGAGGCGCTGCTCGGCATCCAGCGCGGTGTCACCGAGGACAAGCACGGCTGGATGCACCACCTCGGCCAGGCCGACAAGGCCTAGAACTCGCCCGCGGTCGTCAGGGCCGCCACGGACTCCGTGTCCATGGCGGCCCCGGCGCTGTTCCGGATGCGCGTCAGCAGCAGGTGGACGATGCCGCCGACGATCCCGGAGAGCAGGAAGCTGCAGTCCACGCCGCCGGTCAGGTCCAGCAGCGGGCCCTGGTACGACGGCAGGGACACGGCCAGCAGTCCGGTGCCGGCGCCCACCGCCCAGGCCACGGTGGCCCGGATGTTCCAGCCGGCCCGGTACCAGTAGATCCCGCCGCGCGCACGGCGGTTGAAGACCTGGAGGGCGTCCGCGTCGTACACGCCGCGGCAGCGGACGAAGCCGATGAGGGTGATCACCGCCCAGGGGGTGCCGATCGCCGTGAGGAGCAGGACGAAGGACGTCATCGCGGACTGCGCGTTCCAGGCGTAGTGGCCGACGAAGACACAGGCCGTGGCGACGACGGCGACCGAGTAGGTGGCACGGGCGCGGGACGCGCGGGGCAGGATCGCGTCCAGGTCGAGGCCCATGGAGTAGAGCATCAGACCCGCGTTGCCGACCGAGCCCGCGGAGGCGGACAGCAGCAGCGGGACCAGGTACCAGGCGGGCGAGGCGGAGACCAGCGGGCCCGCGTAGTCGAGCGCCGCGTGGGCCGCGTACGCGGTGAAGGTGCCGAAGAGCTGGGGGACCAGCAGGCCCAGGATCAGGCCCAGCCAGGTGGCGTGCAGCACCCGGCCCGAGGAGTGGCGGGCGGGGGAGATGTAGCGGGTGTAGTCGCCGAGGAGGGTGATGAAGGCGACCGGCCCGGACAGACCCGCGGCCACCATCGCCAGGCACCACGTCGGCCAGAAGCCGCCGAGCAGATAGCCGCCCGTCTCCGGCAGCGCGGACGTGGTGAAGTGCGGGGCGTAGGCGATCACGCCGAGCACCAGCAGGGCCGTCATGCCGATCGCGAGGACGCGGGACATGGCGAGCAGCACCCGGTAGCCGTACACCGCGCCCGCCACCGTCGCCGCGGCGAGCAGCGCGTACACGACGGCGTACGCCCCGTCGTCCGCCGGCAGCCCGAACAGGCGGCCCAGCACGCTCACCATCACGTCGCCGCCGATCCAGACGGTCAGCGCGGTGTAGCCCAGGGCCAGCAGGAGACCGACGACCGAACCGACCAGGCGGCCGCGCACCCCGAACTGGGCGCCGGAGGAGGTCGACAGGTTCGTCGCGGTGCGCAGGGAGACCAGCGCGAGCGGCGCGGTGAACAGCGTGCCGACCAGCGTGCCGACGACGACCGAGCTCACCGACGCCCACCAGCCGAGCCCGAAGGACGGCGGCAGCCAGCCGAAGATGATCACGCCCA
The DNA here is from genome assembly GCF_053611585.1 of Streptomyces sp. NPDC054794. Lineage (NCBI taxonomy): Bacteria > Bacillati > Actinomycetota > Actinomycetes > Kitasatosporales > Streptomycetaceae > Streptomyces > Streptomyces sp. NPDC054794. Next base: position 15,532 of record NZ_JBSHAQ010000080.1, read on the forward strand.
GGCAGAGGTTGGAGCCCAGCAGGATCGAGACGAGATCCCGTGGCCCGCTGGTCCGCTCCGAGTCGGGGATGGTGTCGACTCCGCGCTGTTCTATCGGCATGGCTGGTCTCCTTCGACGGCCGCCTGAGGGTTAGAGCGACGTTCAATGTCTGTGACCAGATTCCGGATGTCAATGATTCCGTTCCATGAATCCTGCGTTTAGAGTGTTGCTCTAAATCGAGGAAGGCAAGGAGGTGCCGGGACGTGCGACTGACTCCCACGGAGCGTGACCGGCTGCTGCTGTTCTCGGCGGCGGAGCTGGCCCGGGCCCGCAGGGCGCGCGGCCTCAGGCTCAACGTGCCGGAGGCCACCGCCCTGATCGCCGACACGGTGTGCGAGGCCGCCCGCGACGGCGCCCGGCTCGCCGAGGCGATCGAGCGGGCCCGTACGGTGCTCGGCCCGGCCGACGTCCTGCCGGGCGTCGCCGACGTCGTCACCGAGGTCCACGTGGAGGCCGTCTTCGACGACGGCTCCCGGCTCGCGGTGGTCAGCGACCCGCTCGGCGGCGGGCTGGGCGAGCGGGCGCCGGGCGCGCTGCTGCCGGGTCCGCAGCACGCCGAGCCCGAGCCGGTCGTCCGACTGACGGTCACCAACACCGCCGGCGTGCCCGTCTCGGTCACCTCCCACTTCCACTTCTTCGAGGCCAACCCGCGGCTCGACTTCGACCGCGCCGCCGCCTACGGCATGCGCCTCGCCGTCCCCGCCGGGTCGTCCGTGCGCTTCGGGCCGGGGGAGAGCGGCGAGGTCGGACTGGTACCGATCGGCGGCGACCGGATCGCGATCGGCTTCGCCGGTCTGGTCGACGGGCCGCTGGACGCGCCCGGAGCGCGGGAAGAGGCCCTGCGCAGGGCCGCGGCCTGTGGATATCTGGGGGTCACGACAGAAGGAGGCGAACGATGAGCCGCGCCGGCCGCGAGATCGACGAGTCGATCCACATCGACCCCTACGCCTATGCGGCCACGCACGGCCCGCGGGCCGGCGACCGGATCCGGCTCGGCGACTGCGGCCTGGTGATCCGGGTGGAGTCGGACTCCCAGAAGCCCGGCGACGAGTTCCTCGCCGGGTTCGGCAAGACCGCCCGGGACGGGATGCACCTCAAGGCCGCCGCCGTCCGCGAGACCTGCGACGTCGTGATCAGCAACGTCGTCGTGATCGACGCGGCGCAGGGCGTCCGCAAGGTGTCCATCGGCATCCGCGAGGGACGGATCCGCGCCATCGGACGGGCCGGCAACCCCGACACCCTCGACGGGGTCGACGTCGTCGTCGGCACGGGCACGTCCATCGTGTCCGGCGAGGGGCTCATCGCCACCGCCGGCGCCGTGGACACGCACGTCCATCTGCTGTCGCCGCGCGTCATGGAGGCCTCGCTCGCCTCCGGCGTCACCACCATCATCGGGCAGGAGTTCGGGCCGGTCTGGGGCGTCGGGGTCAACTCACCCTGGGCGCTCAAGCACGCGTTCGGCGCCTTCGACGCCTGGCCGGTCAACATCGGCTTCCTGGGCCGGGGTTCGTCCTCCCACTCCGCCCCGCTCGTCGAGGCCCTCGCCGAGGGCGGTGCCTCGGGCTTCAAGGTGCACGAGGACATGGGCGCCCACACCCGCGCCCTGGACACCGCGCTGCGCGTCGCCGAGGAGCACGACGTCCAGGTCGCCCTGCACAGCGACGGGCTGAACGAGTGCCTCTCGGTCGAGGACACCCTGCGCGTCCTGGAAGGCCGCACGATCCATGCCTTCCACATCGAGGGCTGCGGCGGCGGACACGTGCCCAACGTCCTGAAGATGGCCGGGGTCCCGAACGTCATCGGCTCCTCCACCAACCCCACCCTGCCCTTCGGCCGGGACGCGGTCGCCGAGCACTACGGCATGATCGTCTCCGTCCACGACCTCAAGACCGACCTGCCCGGCGACGCCGCCATGGCCCGCGACCGCATCCGCGCCGGGACCATGGGCGCCGAGGACGTGCTGCACGACCTGGGCGCGATCGGCATCACCTCGTCGGACGCGCAGGGCATGGGGCGGGCGGGCGAGACCGTGCGCCGTACGTTCGCCATGGCCGGGAAGATGAAGGGCGAGCTGGGCCCCGCGCAGGGCGACGGGGCGGGCGACGACAACGCCCGCGTCCTGCGCTACATGGCCAAGCTGACCATCAACCCCGCCATCGCCCACGGCCTCGCCCACGAGGTCGGCTCCATCGAGGCCGGCAAGCTCGCCGACATCGTGCTGTGGCGGCCCGAGTACTTCGGCGCCAAACCGCAGCTCGTGCTCAAGGCGGGATTCCCGGCGTACGGCGTGGTCGGCGACCCCAACGCGGCCACCGACACCTGCGAACCCCTCGTCCTGGGACCCCAGTTCGGCGCGCACGGCGCGACCCCCGCCGACATCTCGGTCGCCTTCGTCGCGCGGGCCGCCCTCGACCAGGGCAACGACACGATGCCGACCCGCCGCCGCCGGGTCGCCGTCCGCGGCACCCGCGGCATCGGCCCCGCCGACCTGCGCCTCAACTCCCGTACCGGCGCCGTCGAGGTGGACCAGCGCAGCGGGCTGGTGACCCTCGACGGCGAACCGCTCCGCTCGCAGCCCGCCGACTCGGTCTCCCTCAACCGCCTCTACTTCCTCTAAGGACCCGCGACATGACCACCCCCGCAGCCGACGGTTTCCGCATGCCCGCCGAGTGGACCCCGCACGAGCGCACCTGGATGGCCTGGCCGGGCCCCAACCCCACCTTCGACGACCCGGACGACCTGCTGGCCTCCCGCATGGCCTGGGCGTCGGTGGCCCGTGCCGTCCTGCGCTTCGAGCCCGTGACCGTCGTGTGCGGGCCCGGCCGGTCGGCGGACGCGCAGGCGCTGCTCGGCCCGGGCGTCGACACCGTCGAGCGCGACCTCGACGACGCCTGGATGCGCGACATCGGGCCGACCTTCCTGACCAACGGCCGGGGCGAACTGGCCGCCGTGGACTGGACGTTCAACGGCTGGGGCGCCCAGGAGTGGGCCCGCTGGGAACACGACGCGCAGATCGCCGCCCATGTCTCGGACCTCGCCGGGGCCAAGACGTACGCCTCGGCGCTGGTCAACGAGGGCGGCGCGATCCACGTCGACGGCGAGGGCACCGTCCTGCTGACCGAGACCGTGCAGCTCGGCCCCGAGCGCAACCCGCACTGGTCGAAGGAGGAGGTCGAGGCCGAGATCCACGCCCACCTCGGCACCCGCAAGGCGATCTGGCTGCCCCGCGGTCTCACCGGCGACTACCCCCCGCACGGCTTCGGCACCCTGGGGCACGTCGACATCGTCGCCGCGTTCGCCCGCCCCGGCGTCGTCGTCGCCCACCACCAGCCGGACCCGGCCCACCCCGACCACGAGGTGACCAAGGAGGCCATCGGCATCCTGCGGTCTCAGACCGACGCCCGGGGCCGCCGCCTGGAGGTCGTCGAGGTGCCCGCCCCCACCGCCCTGGAGGCCGACGGCCACTGGGCCGACTACTCCTACATCAACCACTACCTGTGCAACGGCGGCGTCGTGCTGTGCGCCTTCGACGACCCGCGCGACGAGATCGCCGCCGGGATCTTCCGCCGCCTGTTCCCCGAGCGGACGGTGACCCTGGTGGACGCCCGTACGATCTTCTCCGGTGGCGGTGGCATCCACTGCATCACGCAACAGCAGCCGAAGATCTAGGAGCGACGCGATGGCCGGTGGGCGCAGACAGGCCCCGCCCCGCGAGGAGGTCCTCGCCGCGGCCATGGACATGATCGCCGAGCGGGGCCTGGAGAAGCTCACCATGGCGGCGCTCGGCCGCGAGGTCGGCATGAGCAGCGGCCACCTGCTCTACTACTTCCGCTCCAAGGACGAGCTGCTGCTCCGGGCCCTGGAATGGAGCGAGGGCAGGCTGGGCGCCGACCGGGGGCGGCTGCTGACCCGCCCGGGATCCGCCCGTGAGCGGGTGGACGCGTACGTCGACCTGTACGTCCCCGACGGCCACCGCGACCCGCACTGGACCCTGTGGCTGGAGGTCTGGAACCGCTCGCAGAACGCCGACGACGAGGCCCGCGACCGCCAGGCCGCCATCGAGGGCGCCTGGCACCGCGACCTCGTCGCCCTGATCGCGGAGGGCATCTCGCGCGGCGAGTTCCGCCCCGTCGACGCCGACCGCTTCGCCGCCCGGCTGCGCGCCCTCCTCGACGGCTTCTCCATCCATGTCGCGGTCGGGCTGCGCGGCACCGACCGAACGCAGATCCTCGGCCACGTACGGGAGTTCCTCGACGAGTCGCTCGGACGGCCGGAGCGCGCGGACGGCTGATCACTCGTCCGGGTTGTACGCAATCGGGCGGATTGACCCGCCGGTCCCCGGTGCGGTTGCATCCCGGTGAGCCCTCGGCGCGGGGCCGGGGGCGCACGGGGAACACAGGGGGAACCGCACTTGTATGCCAGTGCACGCACCGCACTCGCCACCGCTCTCGTCGCCGCCGTCGTGGCCGTGACCTCAGTGGCGGCGAGCGCGGCACCCAGGCCTTCGCGCACCGAGCCGGTCAGCGTCACGCCCTCGGGGCAGGCCGGCAACGGCTCCTCGTCCGGAGCCGTGATCAGCCGGAACGGCCGCTACGTCGCCTTCGCCTCGACCGCCTCCGACCTGCTGCCCGGCTCCTCGTCCGGCGGTGTCTTCGTCCGCGACCTGCGTACCGGCCGGCTCGCGCACGTGGCCGACGGGACCGATCCGTCGATCAGCGCGGACGGCCGCTACGTCGCCTTCGGCACCGGTTCCGAGATCCGCCTGCTCGACCGGCGCACCGGCCGCACCGAGCGCCTCGACGTGGGGATCCCGGGCACCTTCGGCACGGGACGCGCCGACGTGTACCTCAGCGGGAACGCCCGGTACGCCGTCTTCACCGCCGGCGGCCGGTACGACGGCCAGGAGGGCGGTCCGGTCGTCTTCCTGCGCGACCGGGCCAGGGGCACCACCGAGCGGATCAGCCGGACCAGGCCCGACTGGCAGCCGCGCGGGGCGTGGAGCCCGACGGTCAGCGACGACGGCCGCCGCGTCGTCTACGCGTACACCTACCTCAACGGCCCGCGCGGCGACGACTGGGGCGACATCTGGCTCCACGACCGCAGGACCGGCTCCGCCACCCAGATCGACCGTTCCTACGACGGCTCGCCGACCACCCGCGAGTCCCTGAAACCGTCGATCAGCGCCGACGGCCGTACCGTCGTCTTCGAGTCGGCCGACACCCACTTGGTCCCGGACGACACCGACAAGAGCTGGAACGTGTTTGTCCACCACATCTCGACGGGCGTCAACGAGCGCGTCCACGGCACCCGGGGCGGCAGCGCCGCGGTCTACACCCGGGACCCCGCCGTCAGTGCCGACGGCCGCCGTGTCACCTTCACCTCCGAGGTGCCCGAGCCCGGCAGCCGCTACGGCATCGAGTACCCGGTGTACGTACGGGACTTGAGGACCGGCCGGACCACCCTCGTCACCCCCGACGGCACCGGCGGCACGGCCTCGGCCGAGGTCGTCCCGGGCGGCATCGCGGCCGGCGCCCGCCGGATCGCCTTCACCTCCTGGGACGGGACGCTCAACGCGCACGGTGACACGAACGACGAACGGGACGTCTTCGTACGTACCGCATCCTGAGACAGTCGGTGAGCCGGGGGCGGCGTGTGCCAGACTGCCCCCGTGCTCACGTTCGCCATGATTATTGGCAGCAGGCGCGCCGGTCCGCAGTGACCACCACGTACGACCAGGTACGGGTGGCCACCGTCGTCCTAGACCCGCGCGCAGACCTCTCGCACCCGCGAGGGGTTTTTTCGTTTTCCTGGCCCACCTTCAGCCGGGGGCGGAGCGCGAGGGAGTATGGAGGGACGGTGGAGCCGGTCATTCCGGTAAGACCGAGATTCAACACAGGAGCCTTGAGACCATGACCGCAACCAGTGAGCTCGACGATTCGTTCCACGTCTTCGACACCACGCTGCGCGACGGCGCGCAGCGCGAGGGCATCAACCTCACCGTCGCGGACAAGCTCGCCATCGCACGGCACCTGGACGACTTCGGCGTGGGCTTCATCGAGGGCGGCTGGCCCGGCGCCAACCCGCGGGACACCGAGTTCTTCGCCCGCGCCCAGCAGGAGATCACCTTCAAGAACGCCCAGCTGGTCGCCTTCGGCGCCACCCGCCGGGCGGGTGCGAAGGCAGCGGAGGACCCGCAGGTCAAGGCGCTGCTGGAGTCCGGCGCCCCGGTGATCACCCTGGTCGCCAAGTCGCACGACCGGCACGTGGAGCTGGCGCTGCGCACCACGCTCGACGAGAACCTGGAGATGGTCCGGGACACGGTGTCCTTCCTGAGCGCGCAGGGCCGCCGGGTCTTCGTCGACTGCGAGCACTTCTTCGACGGTTACCGGGCGAACCCCGAGTACGCGAAGGCGGTCGTCCGCGCGGCCTCGGAGGCCGGCGCGGACGTGGTCATCCTCTGCGACACCAACGGCGGCATGCTCCCGGCCCAGGTGCAGGCGGTCGTGTCGACGGTCCTGGCCGACACCGGCGCCCGGCTCGGCATCCACGCCCAGGACGACACCGGCTGCGCGGTGGCCAACACCCTCGCGGCGGTCGACGCGGGCGCCACCCACGTGCAGTGCACGGCGAACGGCTACGGCGAGCGCGTCGGCAACGCCAACCTCTTCCCGGTGGTCGCGGCCCTGGAACTGAAGTACGGCAAGAAGGTCCTGCCGGACGGCCACCTGCGGGAGATGACCCGCATCTCGCACGCCATCGCCGAGGTCGTGAACCTCACCCCCTCCACCCACCAGCCGTACGTGGGCGTCTCCGCCTTCGCCCACAAGGCCGGTCTGCACGCTTCCGCGATCAAGGTCGACCCGGACCTGTACCAGCACATCGACCCCGAGCGGGTCGGCAACACCATGCGGATGCTCGTCTCCGACATGGCGGGCCGCGCCTCCGTCGAGCTCAAGGGCAAGGAGCTCGGCGTCGACCTCGGCGGCGACCGCGAGTTGGTCGGCCGGGTGGTCGAGCGGGTCAAGGAGCGCGAGCTCAAGGGCTACACCTACGAGGCCGCGGACGCCTCCTTCGAACTCCTGCTGCGTGCCGAGGTCGAGGGCAAGCCCCTGAAGTACTTCCAGGTCGAGTCCTGGCGGGCCATCGTCGAGGACCGCCCCGACGGCACCCACGCCAACGAGGCCACGGTCAAGCTCTGGGCCAAGAGCGAGCGCATCGTCGCCACGGCCGAGGGCAACGGCCCGGTCAACGCCCTGGACCGGGCCCTGCGCGTCGGCCTGGAGAAGATCTACCCCCAGCTCGCCAAGCTCGACCTCGTCGACTACAAGGTCCGCATCCTGGAGGGCGTGCACGGCACCCAGTCCACCACCCGGGTGCTGATCTCCACCTCCGACGGCACGGGCGAGTGGTCCACGGTGGGCGTCGCGGAGAACGTCATCGCCGCTTCCTGGCAGGCCCTGGAGGACGCCTACACCTACGGCCTGCTGCGGGCCGGCGTGGAGCCCGCCCAGTAGCCGGCCGGCCTCAGCAGGAGTCCTCGGCGAGCCCTTCGAACTCGCCGAGGCTCATCGCCCGGCCGTCGGCCCAGACCCGGCCGGGCCCCAGCCGGGCGATGTCCTCGGCGGAGAACTCGACGATCCCGTTGTAGGAGTCGCCGGTGACGTAGTGGGCGAAGACCAGCGAGTACCGGTGCCCCGGCAGCAGCCGCCGCGCGCCCCGGTGCCGGGCCCGCCAGTCCTGGGGCGGGGAGAAGAGCGGGAACGAGGCGTCCCCGCTCAGCTCCTCCTTCTCCACGTCCCAACCCGTGGTGACCGGCCCGTCCGCGGCGCCCCGCGCCCACCCGTCGAGCGACGGCATCCCGTAACCGTCGTCCCCGCAGGGCCGGATGAGCGCGTACGGCACCCCGTCCGCCCCCATCCGAACCCCGGCCAGCGGCAGATCGACGGCGCCGCACCCGGTCAGCAGCAGTGCCCCCGCGACGACGCCCGCCGCTGCCGCACCCGCACGTCTCATGTCCCGTCCCCCTCAAGGACGGGACACGGCCCGTCCTACTGCAACCGCCACTTCTGGTTGGCGGCTCCCGTGCACGACCAGATCTGCGCCCGTGCCCCGTTCGCCGACGAGTTGTCCGTCACGTCGAGGCACTTGTCCGCCGCCGTGTTGACGATGTCACCGGTCGAAGGGTTGTGCGACCACCGTTGTGCACCGCTCCCGTTGCAGTCGTACAACTGCACCTTGGCCCCGTTGGCCGTGGAACCCGACGTCACGTCGAGGCACTTGCCGAGCGCCTGGACCGAGCCGTCCGGCTGCACGGTCCACCGCTGGGCGGTCGTGCCGTTGCAGTCGTAGAGCTGCACGGCGGTGCCGTTGGCGCTCGACGCGCCCGCCACGTCCAGGCACTTGCCCGCGAGCCCGACGAAGGCCCCCGACTGTCCGCCCCCGCCGGACTGCGTGCCCGACCAGGTGAAGGTGGCCGACGTCTTGCCGGGCAGCGCGTAGGTCGCGTGCTGCCCGCCCCAGTTGACGGTCACGGTCTTCGCGGACGGGGAGTCGTTGTACGCGATCAGCGCCTTCGAGCCGTCCGGGTTGCGCCAGGCCACGTTCGGCACCGCCGAGGACGCCGTCGAGGCGATCCGCTGCGCGCCCGGCCGTACGAACTTCGTCAGGTGGCCCATCGTGTAGTACTCGACCGTGTAGTCGACCGTCCCGCTCTGCGCGTCCCCGTCGTGCACGGTGATCAGGCCGGTGCAGGTGCCGCAACCCCCGTTGTGCGGGCCCTTGTTCTGGTCCACCGCCAGCGACCACTTGGTCACCGACTTCGCCCAGTTCCGGGTGTAGTCCACGATGTTGAGCATGTCCTCGCGCTGCTGGTTCGCGATCCAGGTGCCGCCCGAGTGCTCGGTGCCGAACGCGTCCAGCGAGGGGTACTGGTTGTGGACCGCCGTCTGCTTGGCGATGTCACCGCCGTAGCCGTGCCAGGCGATGCCGCCGAAATTGGGGTGGTTGCGGACCGCCGCGTCGTCCACCGTCTGGGCGGCGTAGGAGTCGTAGACGTCCCAGTTCCAGTCGTGTGCGAGGACCTTCGTCGACAGCCCCGCCGACTGGAGCTTCGGCAGCAGCTCGCTCTTGGTGAAGTAGGCGAGCCCGCTCGCGTTCCAGCTCATCGACGGGTAGCCCGAGCAGCAGGTGGGCTCGTTCTGCGCGGTGACGTAGGAGACGTCGACGCCCTGGTCCCGGTACGCCTGGAGGTACTTCACGAAGTACGAGGCGTACGACCCGTAGTCCTCCGCCTTCAGCCAGCCGCCGTTGAGCTGCCCGCTGTCCTTCATCCAGGCCGGGGCCGTCCACGGCGAGGCCATCACCGTCAGGGACGGGTTCAGCTGGAGCGCCTGCTTCGTCAGCGGGACGACGTCCGCGAGGTCGTGCGCGATCGAGAACTTCGACAGCGAGGGGTCCGTCTGCCCGGCCGGCACGTCGTCGTAGGTGTACCCGTACCGGGCCAGGTCCGAGGCGCCCATGGGGTTGCGCAGGAAGGACAGCCCGATCCCGTCCGTCGGCGAGAACAGCTTGCGCATGGTCGCGTCCCGGGTCGACTGGGACAGCGCCCCGCTGCTGTTCATCAGCCAGGCCGCGGTGTCGGTGAAGGATGCGCCGCCCCCGGTGAAGGTCTGGTACCGGGTGTTCTCGTCGACCGTGATGTTCTCGCCGCCGCCCCCGGTGCCGGACTGGAAGGCGAACGGCGTCTGGGCCTGGAGCCCGCGGACCACATGGCGTCCGCCGTCGTCGTCGGTCGTGGTCAGCCAGGCGGTGACCTGTTCGCCGGACGCGTGCGCGGGGGACACGGCCGCGGTGAAGCCCGCGGCGGTGAGCAGTCCGGCGAGGAGCAGCCGGAGCGCCGGTGGGGTTCTCCTCATGGTGCGCAACCCTTCTCGTGGGGGACAACAAGGCTGTTGCGGAGGGGATTTGAGCCCGGATCCGTGCTGACACGGCGTCTTGACGGGTATCCGGGGCGCTAGTTAACTCATGACGTGAGCTAAGTCATGAGTGAACCACGAGAGCCTCGGGAAGGTCCATGCGAAGAACCGCCCTGCTCGCCTCCGCCGGTCTGCTGACCGCTCTGCTCCCGCTCGCCTCGGCCCACGCGGCCGACGACCCCGCCCCCGTCCCGGTCGACCGCTTCGAGGGCGAGGTCCCCTTCGCCTCCCAGCCCGCCGAGGGCATCTTCACCTGGGGCAGCGACGCCGACGACCCGCCCGCCCTCGGACTCGCCGACCGCGCCGACGCCCCCGAGGGCGCCAAGGTGCTCGCCGGCACCTACGACATCAGCGGCTACGGCGGCCTCACCCACGACTTCGCGGCGAACGAGGCCGCCCACGACTGGTCTGCCCACAAGGGCATCCGGTTCTGGTGGGACGGCCAGAACAACGGCAAGAAGATCGCCTTCGAGATCAAGGACGGCGGCGCGGGCGGCGAGGCCTCGGAACTCTGGACGACCTCCTTCACGGACGACTTCAGCGGCTGGAAGCAGATCGAGATCCCGTTCACCGACTTCGTCTACCGCACCGACTACCAGCCCGTCGGCGGCATCGACCACGTCCTCGGACTGACCGGGATGTGGGGCTACGCACTCACGCTGCCCGTCGGCGTCAAGGGCCGGTTCGCCATGGACGACGTCGAGCTGTACGGCAAGGCCGACCAGTCCCTGCGGGCCTCCGTCACCACCGACGCGGCCGTGTACCCGGTCCGGGAGGGCGGCACGGCCACCGTCCGGGTCGCCCTCGCCACCACCGGCGCCGCGCCCCTCGACGAGCCCGTGACGGTCGCCTACGAGACCGCGGGCGGCACCGCCGACCCCGGCAAGGACTACACCCCGGTCTCCGGCACCCTCACCTTCCCGGCGGGCACGGCCTCCGGCGCCGTACGGACCGTCCAGGTCCGCACCACCAAGGACAAGGCCGCCGAGTCCGCCGAGACCATCCCGCTCAAGCTGACGGTGACCGGCGCCAAGCCGCCCGCCGAGTCCCCGCAGGTCGTCGTCGACGCGCACGGACTGCCTTACCTGGACGCGAAGTTGCCGGTGCGCAAGCGCGTGGCGGACCTGCTCGGACGCATGTCCCTGGCGGAGAAGGCCGGCCAGATGACCCAGGCCGAGCGCGGTGCCGTGGCGAACGGCGGTGACATCGCCATGTACGGCCTCGGCTCCCTGCTCTCCGGCGGCGGCTCGACCCCCACGCCCAACACGCCCGAGGCCTGGGCGAAGATGGTCGACGGCTTCCAACTCCGCACGCGGGCCACGCGGTTCCAGATCCCGCTGATCTACGGCGTCGACGCGGTGCACGGCCACAACAACCTGGCCGGGGCCACGATCATGCCGCACAACATCGGCATCGGCGCGACGCGCGATCCCCAACTGGCTCAGAAGGCGGGCGCGGTGACGGCCGCCGAGGTACGCGCCACCGGCATCCCCTGGGACTTCGCGCCCTGCCTCTGCGTCACCCGCGACGAACGCTGGGGCCGTTCCTACGAGTCCTTCGGCGAGGACCCGGCGCTCGTCGAGTCCATGGAGACGGTCGTCCAGGGCCTCCAGGGACGGGCGAACGGCAAGGACCTGAGCCGCAACGACAAGGTCCTCGCCACCGCCAAGCACTTCGTCGGCGACGGCGGCACCGAGTACGGCTCGTCGACCACGGGGTCGTACAAGATCGACCAGGGCGTCACCAAGGTCACCCGGCAGCAGCTGGAGGCCGTCCACCTGGCGCCGTACCAGGGCGCCGTCGACCGGGGCATCGGCACGGTCATGCCCTCGTACTCCTCGCTCGACATCCTCGGCGACGGACAGGGCCCGGTGAAGATGCACGCCCGCGCCGACATGATCAACGGCGTGCTCAAGGGCCGGATGGGCTTCGACGGCTTCGTCATCAGCGACTGGAACGCCATAGACCAGCTCCCCGGCGACTACGCGTCGCACGTCCGCACCTCGGTCAACGCGGGCGTCGACATGATGATGGTGCCGTACTCGTACAAGGACTTCAGCGCGAAGCTCGTCGACGAGGCGACGGCCGGCCGGATCAGCGAGAAGCGGATCGACGACGCCGTGTCCCGCATCCTCACCCAGAAGTTCCGCCTCGGCCTCTTCGAGCGCCCGTACGCCGACACCACCGGCGCCGCGCGGATCGGCTCGGCCGAGCACCGGGCGGTCGCCCGGCAGGCCGCCGCCGAGTCGCAGGTGCTGCTGAAGAACGACGGCGGCGTACTGCCCCTGAAGACCTCGCAGAAGGTCTACGTCGCCGGCTCCAACGCCGACGACATCGGCAACCAAACCGGTGGCTGGACCCTCACCTGGCAGGGCTCCTCCGGGAACATCACCAAGGGCACGACCGTCCTGCAGGGCCTGCGCGACGCGGGCGGTGACGTCACCTACTCCAAGGACGCCTCGGCGCCCACGTCCGGCTACGACGTCGGTGTGGTCGTCGTCGGCGAGACCCCGTACGCCGAGGGCGTCGGCGACGTCGGCAACGGGCACGACCTGGAGCTGTCCGCCGCCGACAAGGCCGCCGTGGACAAGGTGTGCGCGGCCATGAAGTGCGCGGTGCTGATCGTCTCCGGGCGGCCGCAGCTGATCGGCGACCGGCTCGGCTCCGTCGACGCCCTGGTCGCCTCCTGGCTGCCGGGCACGGAGGGCGACGGCGTGGCCGACGTGCTCTACGGCACCCGGCCCTTCACCGGGCGGCTCCCCGTGACCTGGCCCAAGTCCGAGGCCCAGCTGCCGATCAACGTCGGCGACGCGTCGTACGACCCGCAGTTCCCCTACGGCTGGGGGCTGACGACCCGGACCAGGGCGCCGGAGGGCGACGCCGCGACGCTCCGGGCGCTCGGGGCCGCCGCGGCGACGGCCGAGCGCAAGGGTGCCGACGAGGCCGGGCGCGCGCTGGTCACCAAGGCCCGGCTGATCGTGCAGAACCGGGTGGGGCAGCGGATCACGCCGGCGGTGGCGAAGCCCTTCGCCGACGCGGAGCACCTGCTGCTGACCGGACGGTACGCGCGGGCGGTCCAGGAGCTGACGGCGGCCTATCGGGCGGCCTGAGGGGCAGGTGGGAGGCGCACCTGACGGTGGGCGCCTCCCACCTGCATCAATGACTGATTTGCGGAGGTTTCGGGTAGCTTCGAATCATGAAGGCCGTCGTACGGACCCGAAGCCTGGCCGGGCTGCTGCTGGCCCTGACGCTCGCCGTCCTCAGCGTGCTCGCGCCCGGCGCCGCGGCGGTCACCGGCATCTCGGCGGTCGCCGACTCCCTGCGCAAGAACCCGGTCTACGTCGACCCGGCGGCCTCCAGGCAGCTCTCACCGACGACCGCGGCGGCCCTCCGCCGACAGATCGAGCGCGCCGACAAGCCCCTCTTCGTCGCCGTGCTCCCGGCCGACTACCCCACCCGCGACCTCTTCACCGACCTGCGCACCGCCACCGGCATCACCGGTCTCTACGCCGTCCGCCTCGGCGACCGCTTCGACGCGCGCGCCGACTCCTCGGTGATGTCGCGCACGGCCGTGCGGAACCTGGTCACCAGCGTCCAGGGCGAGGACGCCAGGACCCAGTTGACCGACTTCACCGACCGCGCCCTCGCCAACATGGGCGGCAAGGCCCCCGCGTCCTGGGGCTCCCCGGGGGGCGGCCACGGCGTCTCCGGCACCGCGCTGATCACCGCCGCCGCCGTGCTGGTGGCGGGCGGCGCGGGCGCCTACGCCCTGGTCCGGCGCAACCGCCGCCGCCACGACGAGGAGCAGCGGGCCGCCCTGGAGCGGCTGCGGGTGGTCGTGGACGAGGACATCACGGCCTTCGGCGAGGAACTGGACCGGCTCGACTTCCACCCGGCCGAGCCCGGCGCCGACGACGCGATGCGCGCGGACTACGAACGCGCCCTGGACGCCTACGAACAGGCGAAGCAGGCCATGGCGGAGGCCCGCAGACCGGAGGACGTCCGGGCCGTCACCCAGACCCTGGAGGACGGCCGCTTCTCGCTGGCCCAGCTGGCCGCCCGCCGGGAGGGCCGCCCCCTGCCCGAACGGAGGCCGCCCTGCTTCTTCGACCCGCGCCACGGCCCCTCGGTCGCCGACGCGACCTGGACGCCTCCCGGAGGCACGTCCCGCGAGGTGCCGGTCTGCGCCGCGGACCGGACCCGCCTGGCCGACGGCCGCGACCCGGTGGTCCGGGAGGTCGACACCGACTACGGCCGCCGCCCCTACTGGGACGCGGGCCCGGCCTACGGCCCCTGGGCGGGCGGCTACTTCGGCGGCGGCATCCTGCCCGGCCTGCTCGTCGGCACGCTCCTGGGCAGCGCGATGGCGACTCCGTCGTACGCGGCCGACTACGGCACGGGGTACGGCGACTTCGGCGGTGGCTACCAGGGCGGCGACGTCTCCGGCGCGGACTTCGACCCCGGTGACTTCGGGGGCGGGTTCGGTGACGGCGGGGGAGGGGACTTCGGCGGTGGCGGCGACTTCGGCGGGGGTGGCGACTTCGGCGGCGGGTACTGACCCGTCCGGCACGGGTCCGGCGCGGGGGCGGCGCCGGACCCGTGGTTCTCCCTCGGTAGTACGTCAGTACGTCAGTACGTCGTGCGGTGTGCGGTGTGCGGTGTGCGGTGTGCGGTGTGCGTCAGAGCGTGGACGCGGCGGCGGCGATGGCCGAGGCGAAGGTGGAGACCTCGGTGTAGACGCCGGGGGCGTTGGGCCGCGCGCAGCCTATGCCCCAGCTGACGATGCCGACCTGAATCCAGGCGCCCGCGTTGTCCCTTCGGAACATCGGGCCGCCGGAGTCGCCCTGGCAGGTGTCGACGCCGCCCGCCGTGTAGCCGGCGCAGATCTCCTCGTCCGGGATGAGGCCGCTGTAGCCGCGGTAGGACCGACAGGTGGCGTCACTCACGAACGGCACGGTGGCCTTCAGCTGATAGCGCTGCTGGCCGCCGCCCTCGGTGGCCGCGCCCCATCCGGCGATGGTGAAGGTGCCGGTGTTGTACTCCGGGGTCGTGGCGATCTTCAGTGTCGGCAGGTTGACGGGGGAGGCGAGCTTGATGAGCGCCCAGTCCTTGCCGTCGCCGTCGTACCCGGGGGCCTGGTAGACCTTGGTGGACTTCACCCGGACCCGGCCGCTGGTGGACTGGAGGTCCACGACACCGGCCGTGGCGGTGATGCTGGTGTTGTTGCCGGTCCCGTCCACGCAGTGCGCGGCGGTGAGCACGATCTGCTGTGTGTAGAGGGCGCCGCCACAGCCCATGGAGAGCCGGACCATGAACGGGAACTCGCCCTGTGCGGCGCGGGTTCCGCCGACGACGGGCTGCGGTGCGGCCTGTGCGGCCGAGACGGGCTGAAGACTGGCGATGGCGAGGGCGGCGGCGCCGATGGCCGCGCATCTCTTGAGTGCGGTGAGGAGTCTCTTCAACGTGATGCCTTCCGTGGGGGGTGAAGGCTGACGCGCTCATGCCAATCGCACGCAAAGAAGTTGCCCAGCTGTTGGCATGGGCTGGTCAAATCCTGTCGCTGGATTATGCGAACGCCGTGACCCCGCACACAAGTGCCGTGAATCAGCCACGTGCGCGGACGGTGACGGCCGCCGTCGCGAAGCCGCGGATACGCGAGCGCCCGCCCTCTCTCACGGGGGAGTCAAGAGGGCGGGCGCGCTCAGGGTCGCGTGCGGGGTCCGGGAGCCGGCTCAGCCGACCGGGCGGCGCCGGACGGTCACGCGTTCTTGATGGCGGAGATGTCGAAGTTCAGCTTGATCTTGTCGGAGACGAGGACGCCACCGGTCTCCAGCGCCGCGTTCCAGGTCAGGCCCCACTCGGAGCGCAGGAGCTCCGCCTTGCCCTCGAAGCCGACGCGCTCGTTGCCGAACGGGTCCTTCGCGGAGCCGTTGAACTCCAGGTCGATGGTGATCGGCCGGGTGACGCCGAGGATCGTCAGGTCGCCGGTGATGCGGTAGTCGTCGCCGCCGAGGGCCTCGGTCCTGGTCGAACGGAACGTCATCGTCGGGTGCTCGTCGATCTTGAAGAAGTCCGCCGACTTCAGGTGACCGTCGCGGTCCGCGTTGCCGGTGTCGAGGCTGTCCATCTTGACGTCGATCGAGGCCTTCGACTTCGACGGGTCCGTGCCGTTCAGGCTCAGCGAACCGGCCAGGTCGAGGAAGGCGCCCTTGACGTTGGTGACCATGGCGTGGCGGGCCACGAAGCCGATGGTGGTGTGCGACGGGTCGATCGTGTAGTCGCCGGTGACGGCGGCCAGTTCGGGGCTGACGGCGGCCTGTGCGGGGACGGCGGGGGTGGCGGTCTCAGCGGTGTTCTTGCGGCCGAAGATGCCCATGATCTGCTCCTTGGGGGGACGGGAGTCCGTGAAGTTGAATGTTCAATGAGGAGAACAGGGTCGACGTTAGACCTATTCCGTTCAATATTCAACATCATCGAGAAACGTGTCGCGAAGACTACCGTGTGTGATGAATGGATCCGGGTCGGACGTACGGCGCCGTCGCACCGGCTACCCTCACTGGACCGCCGTTCGGGGTCCCGTTCACTCCAGGGATGGCATGCGCGCCACGCGAATGGCAGGTGGCTCGCAGGTAACCGCTTTGTGGCACCCCTACAAAACCGACGCCCCCTGAGAGTCGGAACGGCTGCATGTCGCCCAGGTTCTGTTCAGGGGTACCAGGAAAACGGGCCGGAGACTGTACGGAGTCGACGGCTCGCTTTCCTTGCGGTCCTTCGTAAGGTCGCTACATGACCGTTTTGGAAGAGACGACGGGTGAGCCGACCGGCGAGCCGACGGATGCGCGCGGGCGGGTGGCCGAGCTGCACGAGATCCGTACGCAGGCCGTGGCGGGTCCCAGCGAGAAGGCGACGGCGGCGCAGCATGCCAAGGGCAAGCTGACGGCGCGGGAGCGGATCGAGCTGTTGCTGGACCCGGGTTCCTTCCAGGAGGTCGAGCAGCTGCGTCG
>NZ_JBSHAQ010000081.1:0-32009 GCF_053611585.1 Streptomyces sp. NPDC054794
CCGACGGCCGGCTCTTCGGACAAGTCACTTCCCGGACCCGCCAAAACCGAGCCTACGCCACCGCACCAGACACCTTGACAAACACAGAGGCACCCAGGGGCACAGTCCTGTCGATCCACAGCGCCGAGGACCTGGCCTACGTCGCCACCGAACTCAACCACCGCCCCCGCAAGATTCTCGGCTGGCGGACACCCGCCGGGCTGTTCACTGAGCTCGTCGCAACACTGGAGCCATCACGTGTTGCGACGCTCGCTGGAATCGGCCCCGGAAAAGCGGGTCCAGTTGAGACCGTTAACGCCAGGTGTTGGCCTAGCCCTTGAGGGCCATTGATCGTCCCGGTCTCGCCTTGTCCTGTCTCCGGGGCGTTCCAGGCCCCGCGTCGGCCTCACCTTCCGGCGGCTGTCATCGCTTCGCGGCGGCGGAATAGCCTTCGGCGCCGCGCGTACAGGGCGACGGCGAGGCTGAGCAGCGGGATGACGACGGCAGTGGCGATGTAGAAGCCGGGGGTGGCCCAGGCCGGCCCCGGCCACACGGACACAGCGACGTCCGCCGTGTCATCAGCCGGCTCGGTGTCGCCGCTGGGGCGTCCCGGGTCGCTGTCCGAGACCGTGACCTGGCCGCTGCCGTCGGCGCTGTCCTTGTCGATGCGCAGAGTGAACGGGAACGTCGTCGTGGCCCCCACCGCTCCAACGCGCGCCGCGCACACGTACCGTCTGGCACTCGGCTGCCTCGCGGAGGCTTCCGCGAGTGGCGTGCCGTCGGCGGTGACGGCCCGGCAGTCCTGGTCGATCACCTCCTCGTCGCGTTCGAAGCTGTACGGCGACGCCATGACAGTGGTGCCCTCGGGCACCGTGAAGACGACCTTCACCGGTGCCGTCAGCGAACCGGGACCGTTGTTCCGCACGCCGATCCGCACGGTGGTGAGGCTGCCGATGGGACCGCGCGCCGTGTCGGCGATGGCGGCCAGCTCGCTGTGGTTGTGGACGGTCATGTGGAGCACCTGTGGATCGTCGCCGACTGTGCTCGCCGCACCGTCGTCGGCCTTGGAGGCCGGAACGAAATGCAGTGGAGGCCCGTTGCCGGGCCGGTACCTCGATGTGATCTCGGCTGGGGGCACGTAGTCGGTGCCGATGGCATCAGCACTGAAGTTGACGGTCGGATAGGTGGCATCCCGTGCGGCCCGCAAGTGCTCGCGGGCACCCAGGCCGTACGACCGGCCGGGTGGAATGACAACGTCCTCCGACCGGAGCCGACACCACGCCGAAGTGCCGCCTCGATAGCGGCAGTTGCGGTGACTGTCGGTCAGGGTGATGCCGTCGCGTGCTTCCATGCGCAGGGCCAATCCGCGGGCGGGCACGTCGCCGACGTTCCGTACGGTCAGTCGGACCGCCAGGCTCCCGCCGGGTTCCAGCGGGCCGGGATCGGGGTGAAGCATGACCCGGAGCTTCGGTCTGCCGACCACGATGAGGGAGTGACCGCTGACGGGCGGCAGGCCGGGCGCGGTCACGCGGTAGCGCAGCACCGCGGAGTCGCCCGCCTTCGCGCCTTTCGCGGGCCTCAGGTGAAAGGCCTGGATGCCACCTGCTCCTGTCGGACCCGCCTGCGTGTCGCAGTGGAAGACGGGCAAGTGGACGACACATGCATCGAGCGCCCGCTTGATGGTGACGATGCCCTTCAGATCACCGGCGTCGAAGGTCACCCTCAGTCTGACCGTCGCTCCGCCTGCTCCCTCTTCGACCCGCAGGTCGGATACGGCCTGTTGTGGATCGCGGGAAACGTAGAAGACCGAGGGAACGATCAGCTTCACGTCGACTGCCCTGCTTGAGGCGCACCCGGCGAGGACGGACGTCATGGCGGTCAGCGTGAGCAGGAGGCCGACGGTAGCCTTGCAGGCACGGATGACCGGGCTCGTTTCCCGACTCGAGCTCCTGCGGGGGCGACGGTCCCGCCGCAGTGTGTTCATGTGGGCCACCCTGCCAAGTCGAGATCACGACCACGCCTCGCTACGGTCACGGGAGTCTTGATCGTCACCAGCCGCATGAACTTCCAGACTCTGGTCCACTCCGTGTGAGGGCGGGCTCAGCATGACCGTCAACCTTCATTTGATGGCAGTTGAGGCCGCCTGACTATGTAGCCGTCGAGGTATTCAGACCGGCGCCGCGTATGGATGCCGCCGTCGCCGGGCGCAGGGCCGCGTCAAGGTGGAGGCGCCCGCAGGCGAAGCCTTGGCCGCCGTTGTCCTGACCGCCACCGCCGCTCTGGGCAACCAGGACGGGTACCCCGTTGAGCGGACGCTGCCCCTCCGATCCCGTCGAGTTGCACCCGTACGCACCGTGAAGCCCCTGCCGATGCAACCGAAGGATTTGTTGGAGCACATGGCTGAAGCAGGGCAAGTTTCCTTTCCCAGGGGTTCCTTCGGAGGCGGGCGATGAAGATCATCCGCTGTTGAAATGCGCACTATGCGCATGTGATTGTCTTGTTCATGACCGTGCTCAGGTATGCCCCTCGTTCCGTCTGTTCGCCACTGCCAACATGTGGGGCCTGGGACACGTTCGTCCCGCCACCCGCATAAACGTTCCTGCCGTCAGTACTTCGTGTCCTGCGGCAGGCCGACGAGAGGAGCAGACGTGCTACGCCTCACCCGCCGTGACATGGTGCGAGGGGCAACGCTGGCAGTCGCCGGAGCCGCGCTCGCCGCACCGGCACCCGCCGCAGCCACCGCGTTACGGCCGTCCGGCCCCCACGGCACACGGCACCGTGGCGCCAACACGACGCACATGGCCGAGGCCAACGCGACACGGGCCCGCTCGGACTCCGCACCGGAGCCGTTCGACGAGATGTACCTCGGCCGGCACATCGAGGGCTGGCCCGCCGAGGAGGACGGCGGCGGACACCATCACGGCCAGACGTCCCGGGAGCCCCAGCAGTCCACGGAGTTCATCGTCCGAGTGGACGACGACGAACTCCATGTCATGCAGAACGCGGACGGCACCTGGATCAGCGTCGTCAACCACTACGAAACACACCGCACACCACGCGACGCGGCCCGCTCCGCCGTACGGGAACTGCACGGCGCCTCACTTGTGCCTCTCACCGTCTGACAAGGAGCGTCGCATGGCAGACCGCAGGAACCAGGCGGATCTCTCCGCCACCGAGAAGCGCGACTTCGTGGATGCCGTGCTCGAACTCAAGAGGCAGGGCCGCTACGACGAGTTCATCACCACGCACAACGCGTTCATCATGAGTGACACCGACGACGGAGAGCGGACGGGACACCGCTCCCCGTCGTTCCTCCCCTGGCACCGACGGTTCCTCTTGCAGTTCGAGCAGGCACTGCAGAGCGTCCACCCCTCGATCATGCTGCCTTACTGGGACTGGACAACGGACCGCTCATCCCGCAGCTCCCTGTGGGCTGACAGCTTCCTCGGCGGCGACGGCCGCAGCGGCGACGGCAGAGTCACCACCGGCCCGTTCGCCTTCGGAAGCGGAAACTGGCCCATGAACATACGCGTCGACGGAAGGACCTTCCTACGGCGCACGCTCGGCGTCGGTGTCCGCGACCTGCCCACCCGTGCCGAGGTCAACGCCGTCCTCGCCTTGCCCACCTATGACGCCTTCCCCTGGAACAGCGGATCCACCGGCTTCCGCAACTATGTCGAAGGCTGGCGGGGACCGAACCTCCACAACCGTGTCCATGTCTGGGTCGGCGGCCAGATGACCACCGGGGCCTCGCCCAACGATCCCGTCTTCTGGCTCCACCACTGCTTCATCGACAAACTTTGGGCCGACTGGCAGGGTCTGCATCCGTCGTCCGGATACGTACCTGCCTCCGCGCCGCCGGGCGTCGTCGGTCTGCAGGACACGATGAAACCGTGGAACGACGTCACCCCCGAGGACATGCTCGACCACACGAAGTTCTACACGTACCGCTAGCTTCGATGGCTCCGGCCCGCGGCAGCCCGCAGAGTGACGGGCAGCAAAGCGGACACTCGCCCGCCGCCGTCCAGGCCTTGCCCACCCTCCCGAGGCTCGACCCAAAAGCGGAGAGCATGCGGCTGCGCGAGGGGGGCGGCCTGGTGTGGTGGTTACGGCGTGGGCGGTGGTGGAGGCGAGCGCGGACAGCGCGGCGGCCGCACGGCGTGCGGTGCGGGTGAGACGCACCGACCTCGCCGAGGCCCTGGAGAGGACGGTCGGCGCCCACCACGGCTGCATCCGGGCCGCGTTCGCGACGCCCCTGGTCACCAAGATGCCCGTCGCCGGGCACCTGGTCACCGAGGAGCCGTCCGTCGTGCAGAGCATCCCGTTCGTTCCGCCGGACGGGACACTCGACTTCGCGGGCAGCCCGCGGCGCCTGGTTGCCGGCACCACCGAACGCTACGAGGCAGTTCAGCAGCGGCTGGCCGAGGGCAAGACCCTGGCCGCGATCCGCTATGAACGGCGGCTCGACCACTCGACCGTGCGTCGCTTCGCCCGCGCCCGTAGTCTCGACGAACTCCTGGTCAAGGCCACCAGCCGGGCGACTCTCCTGGACGATTTCAAGCCCTACCTGCACCAGCGGTGGACCACACCCTCCTGAAGAACCCGCCAGGGCCTCCTCCGACACCCTGGGTCAGCGCCGAAGCCCCGCCAGGTCGTCCGCTGGATCATGACGCACCCCGGGTACCTCGCCGAGACCGACGCGGCCGAGCCCAAGGAGCTCCGGACCGTCTGCCCCGAACTCGACGCCGCGGCACGTCACGTCCACGAGTTCGCCACCATGATGCGCGAGCATCGCGGCGACCTGCTGCCCACCTGGATGGACCGGTTCCTCGCTGACGATCTGCCCGTCCTGCACTCCCTCGTCAGCGGCTCGCGGCGCGACATCGACGCCGTCACCACGGCCTTTTCCAAATCCTGGAGCACAGGCCAGGTCGAGGGCCACTGACGCGCGTCAAAGCTCCTCAAACACATGGGATTTGGCCGGGCCAACTCGATCTCCTCCGCAGACGCGTACTTCACAGCCCGTGATCTTGACGACGTCTCAAGATCGTCGACAGAGCCCGAACCTCCCCACTCGGCATAGGGTCTGCGGTGACCGCCCTGTCATGCTGATCGGCCGCCAGGGCGGAAGGGTCTCTGGAAGAGTATGCGGAAGAAGAGAAGACACGATGCGAATTCCATGGCGCCGACGGCCGGCCGGACGGTCTCGACGACTGCTTGACGCTGCAGGGATCGGGCCCGGATCGACAGATGACGGCAATGACCAGGTCGTCGGTCGAGAGGTTGCCTATCGAGTCGCCCAGCGCAACTCCGGCACGAGCACTGAGGTTCTGGCGATCGTGGAGGAACTGCTCGGGGACGAGTCGAACTATGAGTTCGTCGTCTCGCTGCTGGAGAACATCCAGAACCTCGTTTCGCACGGTCTCGACACGTTCTGGTCGCCCGACGAGGTGTACGCCCTGCTAGGCCCCCGCGGTGCAGCCTGCTGGGGCACCCTGACCGGCTTCTGGACCGCAGTGGCCGATTGGTGCGCCCGTACCGGCCTGCCGTTGGAGCCTGCTGAACCGCTTCTCACCATCCAAAACGAGCAACTGAAGGTGCTGTTGTGGACAGGGAACCGGACCCTGTCCACTGGGGAGAAGCTCGGGCTCGCACAGGCAGTCCGTTACGAGAAGGCCAACGGACCGTCCATACCCAGCTACAGCCACATCGCGGTGGCACTGCGTAGTACCGAACAGCAATGATCCTGCTCAGCGTGCTCGATCGGCAGACTTCACAAGATCCTCGCCAGAGCCGAATTCCGTGATCGCTCACACCACCTCGCCGACCTGGGCTCTTACTGAGCCGAGGGGCGTAGGCGAAGTAGGCAACGAGTGCGCGCTGTTCGCGATCGGTGCGAAGTGTGGTTTCGCGTCGCATCAGCCGCTCCTGAGACTCCGGCGGAGTGGCCAGAGGAGGTCCTCAGCGACGCGGGCACGATGACATGGCTGAGGACACGTGCGGCCTCAACTCTGATCAACGTGGCGTTTCTGGGTGCTTTCTCGTCCGGCAATAGCTTCCTTCTCTGTGGCCTGCAGCGCGGGCTTGAGCTGGTCGAGGTACCGTCCGCCGACGGTCACACGGCGGACAAGTTCGTGGGCCTCCTACCTTCGTCCCGCGTCCCCACGTGTGGTTCCGGTGGACAACCAGTCCAGCTTCGCTCCCGCCTGCGCGGCCTGCCGCAGTCGGCCCGCAACGCGAACCCGAACATGCGGGCACAGTCGAATCGTCATGACCCAAGACGCCAGAATAGCCACTCACACCCCGTCACCTGGGTCTTTCGGCACTGCCCGAAGGTGGTCGCTCGGCGCCTCGGCCCCCTGTCATCGTCGCTGTGCATTCCGCGCAGGCGAGGCAAGGGAGGGAGCCCATGAGACGACTACTCGCGGTGGCAACGATCACCGCGGTCACGCTGGGACTGGGGGCGACAGTCGCCGAACCGGCGTCTGCGGCCACGCCCACATGCAACGGAGTCGGGGACGCCTGGACTGGTGACGCGGGACCCATCAAGATCCCGTCGTACAACTCCGGGGGCACACAGAACCTCGACTGCAACATGGTTGAGGGCGTTCTGAGCTCTGCGGTGAAGAACCTCCAGACTGAGCTGAACCACTGTTTCACCGACAAGATCGGCGCCCAGCTCAAGGTCGACGGGATCTTCGGCACCAACACCTACAACGCGCTCAAGAAGGCCCAGTACGCGGCCGGTACCACGGCGGACGGCGTCTACGGACCGCACACCCGGCACGCCTTCGCCACCACCCGCGGCTGGTGGTCCGGGACCACGTGTCTGTGGGTGGACGCATGAGGGCGCGCATCCTGGCCTTCGCCGCGGCTGTGCTGACCATGATCCTTTGCGTCACGTGGGCGCAGGCTGCGCCCGGCACAGCGGCCGACGAAACGCAGGGGACAGGGCACACGCGACTCGATCCGGACGCGGTGCGCGAGTCCGTGGCGTACCTGAAGGAGACCTACCACGTCTCCGACTCCGAGGCGCTGCGCCGACTGCAACTGCAGGCCGACGCACAGATCCTGGACAAGAAGCTCAAGAAGGAGCGGCCGGGGGCGTACGCCGGAATGTGGCTGGACCAGGACCACGGCGGCGTTTTGAGGGTCCTCACCACCAGCGACTCCGCTGTCGCGCCCTACATCCGGGTCCTCGCGGACAGGTCCCATGTGCGCACGAGGACCGTCGCTCACTCCCGGGCCGAGCTCGACGGGATCGTGTCCCGCCTCGAGCGGACGGTCGGCGGCGGTCCCGACTCGCTCTTCATCCCGGCGGTGTCGATGATGGAGGACAAGGTCGTACTGTGGCGGCGCGACTGGGTGGCCGACGCCAAGCGGTCAGGAACATGGAACAAGCTGTCCAACCTCAGGGGGCGTCCCGCGGCGACCGCCGTGACGCGGACCGACACGGTCGCGCACGAACTGGCCCACGGTCGTGCCGCGTTGGCGAAGGAGCCGCGCGGGCTGGTGGAGGAGCGCCGACTCGACCAGCCCCAGCAGGCCTTCACCCCGCACGTGGACTGGGGCTACTGTCACCCGCTGTACTGCTCCACCAAGTACGGACCCATGCGCGGCGGACTCCGCCTGAACATCAAGCGTGACAACGGCAGCTGGGGCGGCTGCACCTCCGGCTTCAACATCCGCTCCAAGGGCGGCACCACCTACAACAACTGGGCCTGGGTGTTGACCGCCGGTCACTGCGTGGTCGGGAAGACCAACAACACGTACATCAACCACAACGGTTACTCGATCCTGCAGCAGCACGCGCCGAACGCTGCCCTTGAGGTCAACTCGTATCCGTACGACTTCGTCATGCTGCCGTACATCAGCGGGAGTTACTCGCAGACCTGGCTGGACAACTTCTCCGGGAAAAACCGGGTGATGAAGTACTGCCGCAACGGCGGCCAGGACAGCGATTCGGACACGCCGTGCGGCACCCAGGCGACAACGGCCGACCAGTGGATCACCGACTACCACAACTTCAGTGAGATCAACCCCGGCTGGGTCGCGTGTGCCACCGGCACCGGGTCGGACTCCTCGAACTACCCCGAGTCCTACGACAGTGGCGCCGGCGACGGCTACCTGGTCGGAACGCGCTGCGGCAAGGTCATCTCACCGAAGGACGGCGTCGGCATCTGGACCGACATCTGCGCCCGCAAGGGTGACAGCGGTGGCCCGCTGTTCAGCCAGATCGACAAGACCGCATACGGAATCCTGGAGGGCAGCTACCAGTCCCGGACGGGCCCGTGCTACTCGGGCGAGATCAACAACTACGTTCCGATCAGCACGATCTACCGCTACACGGACAACGTCGCGGGCGCGACTTACCGCGTGATCACGTCGTCCACCGGCTGACCACCACGCCCTACCGGCCGGACCGCCCCGCGATCCGGCCGGCGGGGGTTCTCCGACAGCAGCGCCGCCCCGAGCGGCGTGAGCGCGTGCAACACGGTGTTGCGGTGCCGGAGCGAGCCGATCAGCCCCGCCTCCCGCAGCACGCAGGCGTGCTCACTGGCCGTCGGGGCCGAGATCCCCAACCGTCGGGCCAGCTCGCCCGTGGTGCAGCCGTCCTCCACCGCCCGCAGCGCCGCCGCCCTGGTCCGCCCCAGCAGCGCCTCAAGACCGTCCCGACGGGCGGCGCCGTCCTGCTGTCCGGCCCCCGCCCACCAGCCGGGACCGCGGCCGATCGGATACACCAGCACCGGCGGCAGCGAGGGATCGATGAGGGTGACCGGGGTGCGCCAGCAGAACACCGACGGGATCAGCAGCAGCCCGCGCCCGTTCAGGAAGATGTCACGGGTCACCGGGTAGTCGGCCTCCAGAACCGGTGACTTCCAGCGCAGCGTGGGACCGAATCCGGCCAGCAGCCCTTCTGGGCCGCCCTCCAGCAGCGAGCGCGCCCGCAGCGCCCGATCGGCCTCCACATGGGCCCGGATCCGCGGCCACACCGGGGCGATCAGACTCTGGTGACAGGCGCGCATGGCGGCGCCGAGCGCGCTCAGCGCCTCGCCGTCGCCGGTGGCGATCTCACCCGCCCACGAGGGCAGTCGGCCGAGTACCCGCATGTCGGTGCGCAACGTCCGCCGCGGCGTGGACAGCACCATGTCGAGGCCACTGTCGAGGTCGCTTTCAGCCATGCCTGGGGTGAGGAAGTCGGGGAAGTCGCCCCTGGGCGGGGCGAGGGAGCGAAGCAGTCGGGGCTGCCAGGCGGGCAGCCGGCGCAGGCTGCTCAGAGCCTGCTGCCGCCACGGGTCGAAGACAGCCCGGCCCTGATGGCTGCCCAGTAGAGTCGCGCCGAGGACGAGTTCCCACAGGACGTCGGGGCCGGGTGCGACGCTCGCCCGCACCAGATCGTCCCTCGTGAAGTGCAGCCTGAGCATGGCGGCCCCCGATTCCCCCGAAACGGCCGCCCCCCGGACGACGCCCCCGAAGAGTACGGTCTTCGACGACACCAGACATGCCCCTGCCCCCGGCCCAAGACAGATGGCCCGCCAGACACTCCCGCGCCGGCCTTCGGATCGTCCATCGCGCCCACCGCCGGGCCGAGTGTTGCCGTGTTACCGCCAAGCACGCGCCGAGTGCTGGCAACGGTTGCGGGCGATGCTTGCTACGAGTGCGTTGACGAGTTCCTGCAGGGAGGTCGAAGCCCTCGCCACCGACGGCGACGCTGACCTTCTCACGGGTGGCGCGCACACTGACCCCGGTGACCTGCTCCCACTCTCGTCCTCGTCGACGCGCTCACCGAGCGCCCGTGGGGCCTCAGTTATCCGTACGTTCGTTGCCGACAATGCGGCTGCGTTCGACGAGGCTTCCCCGATGACGCTCCCGCCCGCCTGAACGCGTCTGGACGGGCTGCTGCCTGACCCATGGAGCTCCACATCGACATCCGCTGGCTGCTGGAGCGCCAGGCGGAAGTGCTGCCCAAGCAGCCCTCGGTCCACGACTTCTCCAACCTCGTGGCGGCCGTCGCCCGCCACCGCGTCAACACCCCCCAGGTCGGCGTCACCGTCGACAACGCCTGGCGCGCAGCCTCAGCATCGGTATCGATCCTGCCGCGCCAACGACTTTCCCGGCCTGGGCCCAGCAGGTCATCCCACCGGAGAGCTGATCGCACATGCCGCAGGGGCGGAGGGGACACAGTCATGCCATTCACCGCGCTGCACCTTGATGCCGGCCGTCTCGATGCCACGCGGCCCGACCTCGGGTGCGGCATGGCCTGGGCGCGGACCGACAAGGCTCGGCCGCGTATTCCCCGTGCCTCACGATGATGAGGACCTTGGGCTGGCCGGCTGTCACCGCTGTAGACGCTGCTGGACGTTTTGATCGGGGTGTGGTCGAGCTGAAGGTGCCGTGCCCCGTGGGGCGCGGCACTGCGGTGATTGCGGAAGACCGATGATGGAGGTGTGCCGCTCTTCAGCGAGTTCACAAGTCATCGACAGGAAGACGGAATTGATGTCCTTCAGGGTCCGCACCACTGCCTTCGCTCTCTCCACAGGTCTTGCTCTCACCCTTACGGCGTGCGGCTCTGGCGACGGCCCCACATCCCCGGCGAAGACGAGCGCTGCCGCACCCTCCACGCCCAGGACACCCTCACCGGCGTCGAGCACCAATGCCGACGGCACCCTCAAGGGCGGGGCCAAGGTGAACGGGCACCCGGCCCTGCTCACGTATGAAGGCGCCAGTCACAAGGGCATCCTCCAGGTGACGGTCACCCGGCCACGCCCTTTACGTCCGCTCCGTCAATCAAGAACGCCGGCACAACAGACCTCTCCCACGCCTGCCGCGCGGGTTCCGGGCCCGCCCTCGTGGCCGCACCGTAGGGTCGCGGATCCGGCGCCAGTGGCACCTCTCCGCAGGTGATAGACAATGATCGACAGTGGACACGCAAAGGTCTCCTGATGGCCAGGGTTGACGCGCAGGCCTGCGAATCGGCGTCCGCTGAGCCATTGCAGAGGGCTGTGGTGTGGGCCTCTCCGTGCTCGGCCGGAGGGAAGGTTCACGATCTGTGGCCGGATACGCTGGCGGGATGATCGAGAATCTTCCTCCTTGCCCGAAGTGCTCATGCGAGTACACCTACGAGATGAACGCCCTGGTGGTGTGCCCGGAGTGCGGCCACGAGTGGGTCCCGGCCGAGGCTGGCGCGGAGGCCGGCGGCCTCGCCGCAGAGCGGGTCGTCAAGGACGCCGTGGGCAATGTGCTCCGTGACGGCGACACCGTGGTGGTCATGAAGGCACTCAAGGTCAAGGGCAGCTCTTCCGGGATCAAGGCCGGAACCAAGGTGCGCAACATCCGTCTGGTCGACGGGGTCGACGGCCATGACATTGACTGCAGGGTCGACGGCTTCGGAGCGATGCAGCTCAAGTCGAGCGTGGTCAAGAAGGCCTGACGCCGGTCGGGGACCCATGCGGGCCTCGACTGGGGAGTGGCAGGATGCGTAATTGCGAAAGTTCGCAATTAGTTAGATACTGTATTGGCTGTGCCTGCAGGTAGCCGTGGACACAGTTCTTCGCGTGCACCCCTTGCGGGGTTCTGTAGGGGAAGCCGAGGGGTCGTGTCCGTTCCGCTGTATCAGGCCAAGGCCGACTTCTTCCGGATGCTGGGGCATCCCGTGCGGATACGGGTGCTGGAGCTGCTGCAGGACGGACCGATGCCCGTGCGGGAGCTGCTGGCCGCCATCGAGGTGGAGCCTCCTGGCCTGTCGCAGCAGCTGGCGGTATTGCGCCGCTCAGGAATCGTCACCGCGGTGCGGGAGGGTTCGACGGTTGTCTACGAGCTGGCCGGCGGGGATGTGGCGGACCTCATGAAGGCCGCGCGGCGAATCCTGACGGAGATGCTGGCGGGTCGGAACGAACTGCTGGTCGAGCTGCGGGAAACCGAGGTCGTCGCCCCGTGACCTCGGCAATCGGCCGGGTACTGACCCGGATCATGGCGTTGCTGCCCGGCCGCGCCGACCTCGCGGAGATCCGGCGCGACCCG
The DNA here is from genome assembly GCF_053611585.1 of Streptomyces sp. NPDC054794. Lineage (NCBI taxonomy): Bacteria > Bacillati > Actinomycetota > Actinomycetes > Kitasatosporales > Streptomycetaceae > Streptomyces > Streptomyces sp. NPDC054794. The sequence continues at coordinate 12,001 of NZ_JBSHAQ010000081.1, forward strand.
CGCCGGGACCTGCTCGCCGGTCTGACCGTGGCGATCGTGGCGCTGCCCCTTGCGCTCGGCTTCGGCGTCTCCTCCGGGCTCGGTGCCGAGGCGGGCCTGGCGACCGCCGTGGTCGCGGGCGCGCTCGCCGCGGTCTTCGGTGGATCCAGCCTGCAGGTTTCCGGTCCGACCGGTGCCATGACGGTCGTACTGGTGCCCATTGTCGGGGAGTACGGGCCGTCAGGAGTGCTGACCGTCGGGCTGATGGCGGGCGCGATGCTTGTCGGCCTGGCGGTGCTACGGGCGGGAAAGTACATGCAGTACGTACCTGCCCCGGTGGTCGAGGGCTTCACTCTCGGGATCGCCTGCGTGATCGGCCTGCAGCAGATCCCCAACGCGCTGGGTGTGTCCAGGCCGGAAGGCGACCGGGTGCTGGTCGTGACCTGGCAGGCTCTGGAAGAGTTTGCCAAGGCCCCGAACTGGACGGCGGCCGGCTTGGCCACTTCGGTGGCAGCGGTCATGCTGGCCGGGGCCCGGTGGCGGCCGACCGTGCCGTTCTCGATCGTGGCTGTGATCGCGGCGACGACCGTGGCACAGGTAGCCCACATGGACGAGGCGAAGCCGATCGGCGTTCTTCCGGCGGGACTGCCGCTGCCGTCATTGTCCTTCCTCGACCTCGGTTCGGTGGGAACACTGCTCTCTCCCGCTGTGGCGGTCGCGGCCCTTGCCGCCCTGGAGTCCCTGCTGTCAGCTTCGGTCGCGGATGGCATGACGGTGGGGCAGAAGCACGACCCGGACCGGGAGCTGTTCGGGCAGGGCCTGGCCAACATCGCCGCCCCCCTGTTCGGGGGTGTGCCCGCGACGGGCGCCATCGCGCGGACCGCCGTGAACGTACGCTCGGGCGCAGGTTCCCGCCTTGCCGCACTCACCCACGCCACCGTTCTCGCCGTGATCGTCTTCGCGGCGGCGCCTCTCGTCTCCCGGATCCCATTGGCGGCGCTCGCCGGTGTCCTGCTGGCCACTGCAATCCGCATGATCGAGGTCGGCTCGCTGAGAGCCATGGCGAAGGCGACCCGCTCCGACGCCCTCACCCTTGTGCTGACTGCCGTGGCGACGCTTGCCCTGGACCTCGTGTACGCGGTCATCATCGGCCTTGCCGTGGCCGGAGCCCTCGCCCTGCGCGCGGTGGCCAAACAGGCCCGCCTCGACCAGGTGCCCCTCGACCGTGGCGACCACAGCGTCGAGGAACACGCGCTGTTGATGCAGCACATCGTGGCCTACCGCATCGACGGCCCGCTGTTCTTCGCCGCCGCCCACCGCTTCCTGCTGGAGCTCACCGAAGTCGCCGACGTCCGCGTCGTCATCCTGCGCATGTCCCGCATCTCCACCATGGACGCCACCGGCGCTCTGGTCCTCAAGGACGCGGTGGAGAAGCTGCATCGGCGCGGCATCCTTGTGTTGGCGTCCGGCATACGCCCCGGTCAGCGTCAGGTCCTCGACTCCGTCGGCGCGCTTCAGCCGCTGCGCGACGAGGACCGCGACCACGCCACCACCCCCGACGCCATCCGGGCTGCCCGTGACCACCTGGAACGCTCTGGGCTCCTGTCCGCCCTTCCCGCGCAGAAGCCCCGAACCTCCGACGAGGGAGCGCTGCGATGAGCACTGTCCCCGCCGCTCTGCGGATGGTCGAGGTCTCCGGTGCTGAGGCCCTGTGGCTGCTGGAGGGCAGCAGCCACGGCCGCCTGGTGTACGTACAACGGGACCAGACCGTCATCCGGCCGGCCCGACACGTCTGGGAGCACGGCCGCCTGGTCGTCCGCACACCGGCCCCGGCCGCGACGATGCCGTCGACGGCGACATACCACGTGGACGAGATCCGTGCCGTGCCGGGCACCGGCTGGACGGTCACCGCCTCTGGACCGACCGAAGTGATCACGGACCCCGACGAGGCCGCCCACCATCGGCGCACCCTGACCGGCTGGACGCACGGCCCGCACGACACCCTGGTGCGCCTGCACCTCAAGACGGTCGCGGGTTTCCGTCTCGGCCGCGCGGAGGCGTGAGTGATGTCGACACAGCTGGAAGCCCTGCCCTACCGGCACGTGCTCACCCTGCCCGCCGAACCGTCCGCCGTCCGGATGGCCCGCGAGACAGCTGAGCAGGCGCTGGTCGAGTGGGGGATCGGGCTGCGCCACCCCACGGTGGACCCGGCCCTGCTGATCCTCGCCGAACTGGTCACCAACAGCGTTCGGCACGCCGCCGCGCTTTCCCCGCAGGTGACGGTGATCTACGCGGCAGGCTCGGACTGCCTGGCCCTGGCCGTCCACGACCGCCACCCGTACCAGCCCTCGCTGTACGGAGCCGTTACCGGCAATGGGACGGGTGGCCTTGCGACCGTCATGGAGCTCACGCTCGCCCTGGGCGGTACCGCGGTGGTCCGTGCAGACGCCGACGGGGGCGGCAAGAGCGTCTGGATCACCCTCCCCCTCTGATTCTTGCTTCTTCGGCCAGCAACCTGAGCAGGGAAGTGCACCACACCGCCGAGGACCATTCCGGCGTCTTGTCCGTCGCCGGCTACCTGGGCTCTGACGGGGACCGGCACGGTCGGCGGCTGGGTGCTGGCGCGCGGCACCGGCCCGGTCGTGCTCGACCTGGCCGACTTGCGCAGCTGGTCGACGCCAGGGGTAGCCGGCGATCGCCGAGGCTGCCCGGCGCCGTGGCGCACCACAGGATTGCCGGCTGGAGATCAGGCAGGCGGGTGACCCCTTCGGCCAGCCCCGAGCGAAGGCACCATCGCCGTCCCGTCGAGCCCGACGGTGCACTCATCTCCCTGGCCTCGGCGGCGACGCTCACCGCGGTGGTTTGATGAAATCGTCGGCCGCGTCCTGGTGCGCTTCTTCGGCGGCGAGGTACCGCGCGCCGCGGATTTCATGCGACACGGGACCCTGCTGCTCTGCCCGCCGCCCGCCGTGTGTGGGTCAGTTGTCGGCGGGGCCCGGTACCGGATCAGCGGGGTGGGCGCGCAGAGACAGCTCAAGCAACCGGGCGTTGCCGCACGGGGGACAGGTGCCGTCCGTCCCAGGGCAGCGGATCGGCATGGGAGACGGCAGGCAGAACGTTTGTGCCATGTGACGCCGGTGTCGCGCAGCGGGACGATCTTCACGCGCAACCTCCCGCACCGTTGTAGTTGCGAAAGGTGCAATTAATGAGGTATCCGCCGGTGGGCCGTGGCACGCGTCCTCAGCACGGATTCGGCCTGGCCGGGAACGCACGCGAGGATAGGCCGCATGGTGTCGATGAATGGATTGATGCGCTGCGCCGAAGCCCGGCCGACCGGGGCTCGCTGCTGCACCCGGGAGGCGATGCCACGGTGAGTACGCCGCTGTATCAGCTGAAGGCCGAGTTCTTCAAAACCCTCGGCCATCCGGCCCGCATCCGTGTCCTGGAACTGCTGAGTGAACGCGAGCATGCGGTGTCGGAGATGCTGCCCGAGGTGGGCATCGAGCCCGCGCACCTCTCGCAACAGCTGGCCGTGCTGCGACGAGCGAATCTCGTCAGGACACGCAAGGAAGGCTTGAACGTGTACTACTCGCTGGCCAGCCCGCAAGTTGCCGAACTGCTCCGCGTGGCCCGCACGATCCTGTCCGGGGTACTGGCCGACCAGGTCGAACTCCTCGCCGACCTGCAGGCCACCCAGAAGCAGGTGAGGCCGCCGTCGTAGTGACGGCGTTCCTCTTGGCGGCAGCGGGGGCGGCGTCACCCGGGGTAAAAGCCTCACCGTTGCTGGACGTGCCCGTGCCGGTGTTGGGGGGCCCTGTGTCTTTGGTCAAGCTGGTCGGGTGGTCGTTTGAGGCGTCTGGAACGATGTGTCCGTGCACGCTGATGATCAGGTTGGCGAGGGCGGCACTTACCGACCTGCGCACGCGGCTGAGTGACGGCCTGGCCGACGTGGGGCTGGACCACACGCTGCTCGCCCGCCGCGCAGGGCTGGGGCGTACGGCGGTGTCGGAGGCGTTCCAGCCCGGCGGCCCTGTGCCGTCCGGCAGGACGGTGGCAGCCCTCGCCCGCGCGCTGGGTCTGCCCAAGGAGCCGTTGCTGGAGCTGCGGCGGCATGCCGTGGTAGCCGAGCCCGAGTCCGCTGCAGAGCTCGACCTGTGATCGGTGTGCTCGGGCCGAACGGGGCGGCAGGACCTCCGTCGCAGGTTCCAGCACGGGCCGCGCCCGGTAAGCCCAAGCGGAGAGCGCCTGTTCGGCGCTCTCTCGTGACCGGTATGTGGAAGGTGAAACGACCTTCCGTGCCTCGCGCGGGGCACAACTGCATGCCCTTCTGGACTCCAGGCGCGGCTCCGGCACCGCACGGGTGTCTCCGGCTCACTGGGTACGGCCCTGCCTGGTCAGCGGCCCGGTACCTGTCGGCGCCCGTCAGCACCTGCCGGCGTGAGGCTTTCCCGCTGGTCCGACGTCTGCCGGGCGGCTGCCGGGCATCACCCGGCAACCCCCTGCGGGGCAATGGGCCGTTTCGGGCCGGGAGGGCAGGGTGAGGGGATGATCGGGCAGCGATCAGATACGGAGGCCTGTGTTCTGGCGGTGCCTCAAATCGTACGGTCGCCTTGTGAGCCTTTGGACTGACCTGGAACCCGCCTCCACCACCGTGGACCCGGGCGGCACCGCCACCGTGCGGTTGCGGCTGCGCAACACCGGCGATGTCGTCGACGAGTACCGGTTCATGCCGACCGGTGACATCGCACCGTATGTCACGGTGTCGCCGTCGACGCTCCGTATCTATCCGGGCACCACGGACTCCGTGGAGCTAACCTTCGCGCCGCCCCGTACCCCCGACCCGGCCGCGGGGCCCCACCCCTACGCGATCCAGGTCATCCCCACGGAGCAGCCGGAGGCGACCACCGTCCCCGAGGGCAGCCTCACCATCACCCCCTTCACGGAGATACGGGCGGAACTGGTCCCGCACACCGTCAAGGGCCGCTTCCGGGGGCGCCCGAAGCTCGCCCTCGACAACATCGGCAACATCAAGCTGACCGCCTCGGTGAACGGCAGCGACAACGGCGACCAGCTCTCGTACGACATCCGCCCGTCCAATGTGCAGATCGAGCCGGGCCGGGCCGCCTTCGTCAAGGCCACCCTCAAGCCGCGGCAGATCACCTGGTTCGGCGGCAAGGAGAACCGGCCCTTCAGCTTCGCGGTGCAGCGTTCGGGCCACGAGCCGATGGCGGTGCCCGGGACCTATGTGCAGAAGGGGGTCCTGCCCCGCTGGCCGGCGGCCTTCCTCAGCCTCCTCCTCGCGCTGCTGATCACCTTCGTGGTGCTTTGGCTGGCCTTCAAGCCGCAGGTAAGGAGCCTGGCGACCGAGCAGATGGCACCGGCCGACGTCACCGCACTGCCCAGTCCTCCCATGCCGGTCACCCTCCCGTCCCCGACGGTGTCATCGGCCGCCTCGGCGCCGCCCGCCGCGCATTCCGGTGGCGGCGGGGGGTCCAAGTCCGGCGGAGGAGGAGGGGACAAGTCCGGCGGAGGCGGCGGAGGAGGAGGGGACAAGTCCGACGGCCCGCACGGCCCGCTTCCCTGGCGGCCGGGCGACGGACCCAACATGTATATACAGTTCGCCCAGGTCCGGCTCTCCACCCTCTCCGGCTCCGACCCCTGCAAGCTCACCGAGCACGTCAACCTGGGGATGATGGACGGGCCCACCGTGACCGCGCTGAAGTGCTTCCAGAAGGCCAACGACAAGCGGTACGACGGCTTGACCGAGGACACCGACGGGCTGGGCAACCTCGGCCGGTCGACGATGACGGCACTGAAGTTCGCCCACTTCGGCTCGGACACCTCGGCCGTCCAGCCGGGGCAGAAGAACCCCGACGTGCTCTGGATGACAAGCGCCGTCCTGTGGGCCGACACGGAGGTGTTCGACGACGGCGCCTCCTACGGGAACGGCCTCTACAACCGCGCCGACAACATCTACCTGCTCAACACGCAGCCGCACACGGACTTCGAGGCCAATCAGCAGTTGTCAGACCTGATCGGCCACTACCAACGGGACGTGGGCCTCACGGTCACCGGAAAGGCGAACGACGAGACCTTCGCGGCGCTGCACGCCGGGCGGGTGAAGAACCAGTACGCCCCGGGAACGGTGACGTCCAAGAACTTCGCGCTGCCGCCTGTGCCGGGGGGCTGACCGGCGCCAGGGGCCTGCCCCGGCACGCAGCCAGGTCAGCCGGGTGCGCGCCGGCGTGGGGCCGCGGTCACGTGGGTTCCGCGAGGGCCTCGGGGCGGCGCCCCGGATTCGTCCGGATGTCGCCCGGCCCACCGCCGTCCCGCTCACCACCGTCCGGTGCGACGCGAGGAACGCCGCCGCGCGAGCCGACCTGCGGTGCAAGGAAGAAACGGGCGTCGCGCCGGGCCGGAGGCGGTCGGAGCCGCCCACGCGCGGGTTGCGACGCCGAGCGGCAGGGCAGTCCCGATTCCAGCGGTCAGCGCTGCCCCGAGCATGCGACGGCGCGTCATCGGTTCTTGGCTGTTGGATGCCGTGACGGTCATGAATCCTCCCGAGTCTGGGTTTCTTGGTCGGAACCGGGCTCGCAGCCCGTGGCACTGGGCCTGGGGCGGCATCGTCATGGCCTCGAGTCCGGTCCTCGACGTCGCTCCGCCGAGGCGGCTGCTTTCGGGCCGATCCTGATGTGGACGATGCCGCTGTCGAGGTCGATCGACCCGCGGCAGGGGTCGCCCTCGCCCTCGTCGTCGCGCATCCACTCCAGGCGCTGTCGCTCCTCCTGAACGTGGCGGGCGCTCGGAAGGAAGACCTCTTCGACAATGTTCACCGCAGGACACTGCCTGGATCGGGCCGAGATTCCCGACACGGAGACGGATGGTCCGAAGGGACGTACATCGTCAAGGCTCCTGGCTGTGGATTCAGAGACAACCGCTGTCGTGTTGCGAAGAGCTCCATCAGCCCCGGACACCGATGGGAACGATCTCCGGGGCCGTAGCGGGGAGTTGGCGTGTCAGCCGTTGCGGGCGGCTTCTGGGCCGGTGATGCGTTTGAGCAGCGGGAGAGTCGAGGCGATGATGCCCAGCGAGGCGACGAGGCCGAGAGCGACGAACGCGTAATACGCCACGCCGGGCGACACCAGGTCGTAGTGCATCTGCGATTTCAGGAACAAGGCCGAGGCGGCGAAGGCCGTACCGATCGAGATCGCGGCCACTGCCAGCAGCGGCAGTGTGCTCTCCAGGCCGATCACCCGCTGCAGCAACCGCAGCGGCGCGCCGGTGAGCCGCAGCAGCGCGAATGGGCGTCGGCGATCCGACAGGCCCGCCACCACGCTCACCGCCAGGCTGCAGCCTGCGATCGGCAGGGTGGTCAGCAGCACCACGTCGGCCAGTTGCCGCCAACCGGCCAGCTGTTGCTGCAAGTCGGTGCCCCAGTCGCCCACCGTGCGGACCTGTTGGTGCGGGTAGGTGGTGGTGAGCAGGGTCCGTACGCGTTCCATGGCGGTTGTCGACCCGTCGGTGGCCACGTAGACCAGTCGTACGGGCAGCTTGGCGACGGCTGCGGTGCTGATCGCGGCGGCGGGCCACGGCAGGCTCGGGTGCGACTGCAGGCTGACGAACGCGTAGAAGTCGACGGCCGTGACGCTCGCGCCGGCCGGGCAGCGGCCCACCATGGGAGTCTGCGCCAGGTCGGAGCAGGTCACCAGTGCCGGCGCGTCCGGGGGCGGATCGCCTGGGTGGACTCTCCGATGCACCACCTTGCCGACGCCGTCGGGGTTGGCGTGGACGACGGCCGCGCCCCGCACGCCCGGGATCGCGCGCACCTCGGTGAGCAGCCGTGCCGGGATGGCCCCGGCCAGCGGCGCCTGGCCGTCGCTGCCGGCCTCCACCACCGTCCGGGTCTGCCGGTCGCCGCCCAGCGTGCCGCGGTAGTCGTTGATGGTGCCGATGATGCTGACTGTCGCGGTGGTCACGAACAGGGCCAGGACGAGGCCGCTGACCGCGCGGAAGCCGGTCTTCGGGTCGTCGGCGAGCCGCCGCACCGCGATCAGGGCGGCCGGGCGTCGGGTGCGCCGGGCGACCGCCCGGGCGACGATCATGGTCAGCCACGGCCCGGCGATCACCAGGCCCAGCATCACCACCAGGAAGCCGGGGAGGTAGGCCGCCGTCTGGCCGTTCCCGGTCGCCGGGCGGCGGTCGGCGAAGACGAAGTACGCCAGTTCGGCCAGGCCCGCCAGCAGCGGGATAAGCCGCCAGGCACGCGGCGGGCGCGGGGTCACCCGGCGGGTCACGCCGAGCGGGGAGATGGTGACCCGGCGCAGTGCGAGGCGCGCCGCGATCGCCGCTGCCACCGGCACGCCGACGACGACGCCGAGGGCCTGCGGGGCGCTGAGCGTCAGATCCGAAAGGAAGAACCGCTGCTGCCCGGTGAGCGGAATGGTGGCGACCAGCGGGCGCAGCGCAGCGTAGAGCCCGAAGCCGACCACCGTCCCGGCGACCGCCGCCAGCGCGGACTCCACCGCCGAGATCACCGACACCTGCCGGGGAGTGGCGCCGACCAACCGCATCGCCGCGTACCGCTGTTCACGCGTGGCGGCGGACAGACGGGTCGCGGTGGCGATGAAGATCAGCACCGGGAAGATCAGAGCCCCGGCCACCACGGAGGAGATGAGCGTCAGCGCGTCGCCGCGCACCGCGTTGTCCCAGCACTCGTTGTCGCAGGTGGGTGGCCGAGTGCTGGCGATGGTGGTGACCGCTCTCGCCCCTGGTGCGCCCTTGATCTGGGCGGGGGTACGGCCGATGACGGCGATCAGCGAGTCCGGGGAGGCCAGAGCGGCGTCGCCGATCGTGCCGGTGAGCCGCCCGGGGAAGCGGTCGCCCAGCTGGTCGGCGGGGGTGTCGCGGATCAGCTTGGCCAGCGCGGGTGAGGCGTAGTACTCGCCTGGCGTCGGCAGGTGCGCCAGGCCGGGTGGGACGGGCGAGGTCGGGCCGGTCGCGGCGACGTCGACCTCGGTGAGGGACTTGCCGTCGTAGTAGTCGCCGTGCGGCCGCCACCACAGCGGGTCCGCCGACGGCTGCTCGGTGCGGCTCGCGGCGCCGGTGTCGAGCCACACCTGCCGCTGGTTCGTCCGCTCGACGGCGTTCATGCTGGCGAAGGTCGACAGCAGCAGCCCGACGCCGATGGCGACCGCGGCGGTGATCATGGCCAGCCGGGCGAGCGCCTCCCGGCCGCCGCTGACCGCGAGGCGGAGCGCGAAGGCGATCACGAGGCGATCCGTCCGGTCGTGAGCAGGCTGGCCTTGCCGTCCCGGACGATGGCCTCCCGGTCCGCGTGCGCGGCGACCCGGGGCTCGTGGGTCACTAGGACGATAGTGGTGCCTTCCTCGTGGGCCGCGTCCACCATCAGGTCCATCACCTGCTCGCCGGTCAGCGAGTCCAGCGCCCCGGTCGGCTCGTCGGCGAAGAGCACCTTGGGCCGGGCCACCAGACCCCGGGCCAGCGCCACCCGCTGCGCCTGACCGCCCGACAACTCCCCGGAGCGGCGCCGCTCCAGGCCGTCCAGGCCCAGCCGGGCGAACCAGGGCCGGGCCTCGGCGAGCGCGGCCGCCCGGCGCACGCCGGAGAACAGCAGCGGCAGGGCAACGTTCTCCTCGGCGGTCAACTCGGGGACGAGTTGGCCGAACTGGAAGACGAAGCCGAAGGTGTCGCGGCGCAAAGCGCTGCGCTCGGCCTCGTTCAGGGTGTCGATGCGGCGTCCGTCGAAGTGCACCTCGCCCGAGTCGGGGGTGAGGATGCCGGCCAGGCAGTGCAGCAGGGTGGACTTGCCCGAGCCGCTCGGGCCCATCACGGCGAACACCTCGCCGGCCTCGATGGTCAGGCTGGCGCCGCGCAGGGCGGCGGTCTCGCCGAAGGAGAGGGTGAGGTCGCGGGCTTCGATCAGGGCGGTCATGTGCGCACCGCCGCTGCCAACGTGTCCATCCGGGCCGTGGTCAGCTCGATCCACCGTAGGTCGGCCTCCAGGTGGAACAGGCCGTGGTCGGCGAGCAAGGCGTCGATGATCGGGCCGGTGCGGCGCAGCTTCGTCAGCTCGTGCATCCGCTGCAGGTGGGCGGCCCGCTGGGTGTCGAGGTACTGCTGGGCGTCGCGGCCGAGCATGAGGGCCAGCACGACTTTGGTGAACAGCACGGTCTGCAGGTTGGGCTCGGGGGCCACCGGCTCGGTGAGCCAGGTCTCGAACTCCGTCGCCCCCGCCTCGGTGATCACGTAGCGCTTGCGCTCGGGGCCGACCCCGGGCTCCGCCTCGCCGGCAATGACCTTCCCGTCCCGCGCCAACCGGCCAAGCGTTGTGTAGACCTGCCCGTACGGCAGCGGCTTGCCGCGGTTGAAGAAAGCGTCGTAGTCGCGCTTGAGGTCGTAGCCGTGGCTCGGCTCCCGCTCCAACAGCCCCAACAGGGTGAGAGGAACACTCATGCGAGGACCATACACCGGGGATATACTCCGAGTGTATATCTACTGAGAGTGGGTTCTGGTCCTGAGACCCCGCATCCGGTTGCCGGCCTGTCAGCGGCGACCAGCGTGTCGCCCTGAGTCCACTGTCAGGGAGACTGGTTCAGAGCTTTGGTCGGGTCCCGGCTGGCGGCTCGCGCGGCGGCGGGTGTCGGCTTTGTGATCTGGAGGGCCGCCCTTTTCAGGCTGTAGCCGACAGCACGTGGTTTCGCCCGGCCCGGCCGGTAACTCGGCTGGACCGGGCGGCGCACAGTGCCGGGCCAGGGGCCGTCGGCCGACCGTGCGAGTCTGCTCATCAGGCCGGTCCGGAACTTGGAGGGTTCCCGGTCCACTTGTGGTCGTGGACCGGGATGTGCGTCGTGTCCGGGCTCGCGCTTCCTGGGAGGCGTGTGTGAGCCTGCGGACCGCCTGGGTTGAGCGTGATGATGCGCGGGTGGGTCAGGAGACGGTGGTGCGGATCGGGTCGCCGAAGAGGTTCTCGGTGTAGGTGATGGTCTTCGGGGTGAAGAGGCCCTTGCCGGTTATGGTGCCGGAGATGTTTTCGCCCGGGGCCAGGTCGACGGTGTCGATCTGGTTGTCGTCGATGCCCAGTTCGGCGGTGTGCTTGGTGCCGTGGGTGTCGGTGATGGCGAAGTACAGCGGGTTGACGCTGAGCTTCTTGGCGCTGTTGTTGGTGATCGTGATCGCGACGCTGGTGTAGTTGCTGCTGTCGGCGAGGATGCTCTTGGCGAAGGCGGTCTTCTTGGCGGTGATCTTCACGGGTGCCGTCTTTATGGCCGTCGGCTTGGAGTTGTCCGGGGTGGGGTCCTTCTTCGGTGCCCCCGCGGTCGGAGCGCTGTGCTTGGCGGAGTTGGTCTTGTTGTCGGTCTTGCTGTCACCGCTGCCGGTGGCCGCACCGATGATGCCGATCACGATGAAGAGGGCTATGGCGCCGAGGCAGCCGAGTCCGATGATCTTTCCTCTGGACTTCTTCGGAGGCTGGGGCGGAGTGCCCCAGGCGCCCTGAGGGCCGCCCCAACCGGGCTGCTGAGGCTGCGGGTACTGCTGCTGGCTCATGGTCTCCCCACGGGGTTGGTGCTGTGTCTTTCGCGTGTGCGACCTGTGATGGAGTTGTGTAGTTGTCTCACGTTCAGGAACGTGATTAGTTCGTTATTAAACTTTCCTGTGAGGCAAAAGAGTTGGTTCCCCGGGCGCTGCTGTGGTGGCCTTATCGGTCACCTGAGGTGGCGGCCCGGGCTCGGGCAAAGCGCTTTGGCGGCGCGGCCGACCGCGCGCTTTTCGCAGTCCTTCCGCACGCGTCGCCGGCCACCGTGGTTGGCCCGACCACGAGCCCGACTGTGCCCCCTTGTCGAGGTCTGCACCGCACCGACCACGGTCGCGTTTCCCTTTGACCACGATCGTTACCGGCTGCCGGTAGACCGCGGGCACGTGGGCCCGTGCACGCTGCTCCCTCGACCACCGCCCCACCAGGGGCGGCCTGACGTGAAGGAGCCACCGTGATGACGGCACATCAACCACAAGCCGGCGCATGGCGCGACTGCCTGGCCACGGGGGCGTCCAGCACCGGGCAAGCCGCCTTGGCCTCCTGCGGTGCGCACTTGGGTGGCCACTTTGGTGCCCGGCACCGGACAGGACAGAAAATGTGCAGGTCACACAGCCAGGGACTGTCGTTTGGATGACCGGGCAGACCAGAGGAAGCTACCGGCGATATGGAGTCCGGCCAGGTAGATGGTCGCGGTCTTCTCGTCGCGGGTGACGATGCCTCGCCATTGCTTCAAGCGGTTGATGCATCGCTCGACGGCGTTGCGCTGCTTGTAAGCCTCGCGGTCAAAGGCTGGTGGCCGACCGCCCCGGCCACCGCGCCGGAGCCGGTGTCCGCGCTGGTCCGCTGGGACCGGAAGCACCGCCCGGATGCCGTGGCTGCGTAGATGTTCCCAGATCGCGCGGGGCGTGTAGGCCTAATGGGACGTGAAGGACGGCATGCAAGTCCTGTTCCCCCGGTGCGCTGTGGGACCGGAACCGGCCTTACGCGAGCCGAGCCTTTGAGTATGCCCGGACCGACCGAGTCCCTTGATAAGACGAGGCCGGCTCCGCGCCCATCGGGGGTGGGACGGTGAGGTGGTCAGGATGGAACACAGCTCGTCGGGACACGGCCCGAGCGGACCAATTCGTGCATCCATAGGACGTCTTTCGTCGTGGCTGGATCTCGGTGCCATGACGCGATTCGCTGTCCGTAGTCCGAGCCGGTGATGCGGATCATCTCTCTCCGCTGCCTGAGCCCTAGCTCTGAAGCAGACCGAGGGCCGCATCTCTCGCTGGGGTTGCGAACGGCTGGTGGGATGACGTGCCTTGAGCACTTCCATGAGGGAGCACGCGCACCCCCTGCACAGGCTCCGACCTGGGAGGACGTTAAAGAGGAGGTGCTATGGAGGTCACCGGGTTGGCAACGCCGGTGTTCTGCGGGGTGGACTGAGCCGAGGACCACCACGACATCGCGCTGGTCGACGCCGGCGGAACGCAACTCGCAAAGGCGCGGATCAGCGACGATGCCGCCGGGTTCGCCGGCGCGACGTTCTCCGGGCCTGCCGAGTTCGACGAGGCCGCGTTCACCGGCGCCGCCAAGTTCGGCCGGGTGGCCTTCACCGGCCCGTCGGGCTTCGTCGGCGCGAGGTTTTCCGGGCCTGCCGAGTTCGACAGGGCGGCTTTCACCGGCCCCGCCAAATTCGACAGGGCGGCCTTCACCGGTCCTGCAGGCTTCCGCCAGGCCGAATTCTCCGGTCACGTCCGGTTCGGTGACGCGACATTCGCCCTGGACGCCGCGTTCCGCGAGGCGAACTTCCCTTCCCTCTCAACCTTGGTGCCAATGACGTGCGCTGGTCGGGTCGACCTGTCGGACAGTGCCTTCGGGGCACTCGCGTTGCTGGAGATCGCGGCGTACGAGGTCCAGTGCGTTGGGACTCGGTGGGATTCCACAGCAACCCTGCGCCTGCGGTACGCCTCCGTGGACCTCAGCCAAGCGGTACTGGCCGCACCTGTAGCCCTGACCACCTCACCACGGCGTACCGCCACTGGGCACACGGCGGAAGAAACACTTCTGGGGACGCGAGTGTGAAGGTCACTTCAGTGCAGGGCGTGGATGCTACCCATCTGGTCCTGACCGACACCAACTTGAGCGACTGCCTCTTCATCGGCGCTTTTCATCTCGACCAACTCCGTCCGGAAGGCAGCACCACCTTCGCCCCCGTACCCACAGGCACCCACCTGCGCCATCACATATGGCCCTACCGATGGACCCAGCGACGCTGCCTGGCCGAAGAACACCACTGGCGTGCCCACACAGCCAGCTGACCGGCGCCTTGGCGTTTTTCAGCCGCTTCAGCTCGGCCGACTCCTCGCGTTCCCCGCACGACCTGGCACGGTTCTGGCACGACCTCTTCGTCCCGAACTCTCGGCTGCAGCTAAATCCTGACCGAGGCGTAGTGGTCATACGCCCTCAATCAGATTGATGCACCTTTGGGGACTGATCACCAAAGATCGGAGGTGTTTGTTTCGCGCTACATCTATGTTTCGGCACCGGAATTCCATTGCTGCATTCTCAATGCTCATACGATACGCGTGCACCGATCGGTAGCAAGTTGCAAAATCCGACATTTCCACTCACTCTTGTCATATAGGTCTCAAGCTGGCCGTACTGCGCCCTCCCCGGGTGACGTCTTCTAACAGGAGCATCCCATGGCCAAGATCCTGTGCGTGATGACCGGCGCAAGCTATTGGACCCTGAAGGACGGGCATCGACACCCCACCGGGTACTGGGCCGAGGAGTTCGTGGCGCCTTACACCGTGTTCACCGATGCCGGACACGAGGTCGCCGTGGCAACTCCGCACGGGGTCGTGCCCGTTGTGGACACGATGAGCCTGCGGCCCGGTATGGCGGGCGGCGAGGAAAACTCCCTCCGGGAGGAGGCCGTCATCGAGAAGGCGGAGGAGCTGAGGCACCCCATCTCCCTCAAGGAGGTGCGCCTCGAGGACTATGACGCTGTCTACTACCCCGGAGGCCATGGCCCGATGGAAGACCTTTCGGCCGACCCGGACTCCGGGGCGCTCCTGCGGGAGGCACTTGCTTCCGGTAAACCACTCGGCGTCGTCTGCCATGCCCCGGCCGCCTTCCTCGCGACCCGTGACGCGAACGGCGACACGCCCTTCGCGAACTACCGTGTGGCGGGATTCTGCAACGAGGAGGAGGCCGGAGTCGGTTTCGCCGACAAGGCCAAGTGGCTCCTGGAGGACGAGCTGAGGAAGCTGCCCACGGAGTATTCGCGGGGCCCTGCCTGGGAGCCCTACACGGTCGTGGACCGCAACCTCTTCACAGGGCAGAACCCCGCTTCCTCGGGTCCCCTCGCCAAGGAACTCGTTGAAGCTCTGTCCTCTTAACCTCGAACTTTCGTGATGGGCCGTCGACGAAGTCGGCGGCCCATTTCGTTGTCGGTGGTGGAGGGCGGGCAGGCTGAGGGCCCGGGTGTCGTCTCGGGTGGACGGTGGGTTCCACTGCTCCGGGCTGGATCCACTTCTCGCAGGGACGGGTGAGTCCGCTGGTCATCCGGGGTTCGGCAGGAGTGCGAGCCGTTCGAGGGCGTCGGTGATGTCACGGGCCCAGGGCCAGTGGTGGGCGAGGCGGAGGATGCGGCGCCGGCCGGTGGTGACGAGCTGTCCGGCCGCGGAGAACGGGCGGAGCCGCAGGCGACGGGGTGCCCAGAGTCGGGCTTTGCCGGTCAGAGCGAGCATGGGCATCCAGGCCAGCAGGTCGAGTGCGATCTGGACGGTCTCCAGCCAGACCTTGTTCTGCGCGGTGTGGTGGAGGGGCAGGTTGCGCAGGCCGGTGGACCGGGCGGCCCGGATCCGGTCCTACGCCCGGGCCCGCAGACGGTGACGGAGTTCGAGCTCGGCGATCGGCCGACCGGTCGTATTGGTAGCGAAGCAGGTGATCCGCATGCCGTCCGCGTCCGTGATTCTCAACTGGGCGCCCGGGGTGGGGTCGTTCCTTGCGGACGATCAGCCGCGTGCCGCTGGGCCAGACGTCCAGCGGCTTGTCCGTGAGCTCGGCGACCCAGGCTCCGTCGCGGACCTGGCCGTCGGCCTCGACGGCCGGCGTCCATGCCGGGCCGGGGATCTTCAGCACGTGCTGGTGGATCGCCTCGGTGATCACGATGCCGACCGAGTAGGACAGCCATCGGCCTCGCTTCGCGAGCCAGGACACGAAGTCGTGGGTGCCGCCGGCGGAGTCCGTGCGGATCAGCGTCCGCCGTCCTCGCCGTACCTTTTCGGCAGTTGAGCCAGGGCCCGTTGGGCGGTGCTGATGTGGTCGGCGGCCGTGTTCGAGCCCGCGTTACCCGGTCTGAGGAGAGCGGCGACCGGCTCTCCGGTTCCGCCCGGGCCGTGGTCGACGAAGGACGCGACTTTCGGGCTCTCGATGAGGGTGAGTAGCGTGGCGGACCGCGCGACAGGGGTGACTCCTATTTTTCTCCGTCCTATATGGGCTTTTCGAGGAGCGTGAACGACTTGGGCGTACCGCCCGGCTGCGGCTTGCCCTCCTTACGTCCGACAACCTGATAGCCGGCGTTGAGGTAGTACGCGTTCAGGGGCGCGTTGTCGGCCAGGCAGTCCAGACGTACCAACGGCCGGCCCGCCTCGGCCACGCGGCGCTCCGCGACTCGCAGAAGCTGCCGCCCCGTTCCGGGCGGCACACTGCTGTGGTCCACCATCAGCCGATGCACATAGCCGGCTGTCGACGGTTGCGGCCCCCAGGCTTCCTCGTCCTCCCACCACAGCTCCCAGGCCCCGACCACACGATCGGCGGCCTCCGCGAGCCAGACCTCTCCGTTCTCCATGATCTGGCGGAAGTGAGCCACGCCCAGCTCACCAGGCCGCCACTGACCGGTGACGCCTTGGGCAAGCATCCAGCGGGCAGCGTCGTCGCGCAGACGCACGACAGAGGCAAGGTCGGCGTCGTCAGCCGGACGGAAGCGTAGAGCGTTCACGTCGCGATCTTCGCACGGGTGTCCATCGCTGCCGGAACGGTGGTCTTGGTCTTCGCCACACCCCTGCGGCGCGCCATTCCCCGTCTGACGGCGCGGTCGGCAGGGCCGCAGCGCTCCAGCGTGGACCGGCCTGGGCATCGAGGCTCACCGACGAGGACAGGCGCGGGTTGACCGAACTGTTCGGGTCGAACATCAACCCGTACGCACCTTCCGAGGCAGCGCTACGGACACGTCGCGCCGGCCGCCCGGCCTCTGGCCATGACCTCGACCATTCCGAAGGCGGCGGTCATCCCTTTGACGCCCACGTCGTCGATCCCGTCGAAGACGAGCGAGTCCCAGAACGTAGTGTCAGCCTCCATGACCAGCACGGCCACCGGCCAACACGGCTCATGGCGCAACCAGACACATATTTGACGGAGCGTCGCTCCCGCCCATCAGGCGGGAGGGCGCACGCGGTCTCACGCGGCCCCGAAGCCTCGCAATCAAACACCGCGGTTCCCCCAACCGATCCCCAAGATCTGCGCCAGAGCCCGAAACTCGTGAACAGAACCACTCTGGGCACTGACGGTCATGGAAGTCTGCGCCCAGAGCAAGCGGTCATGGAAGTCTGCGCCGCAGCACCCAGAACGCGGCTGCCGCCGCGGCCGCAGCCAGGGCCAGGACGATGCCGGCCTCGACCAGTTGGATCGGCCAGTAGTGCGAGGTCGGGTGGATCTTCGCGTAGAAGTCGACGGCCCCGTGATCCGACAGGCACGTACTGACGTTGCCGGGCACGGCCTGGTCGCTGCAGTCGAGACCGCTGACGTGCTCCCCGGACTTCGTGATCATCCCGAGCTCGAGCTGATCGACGTGGTTGAGTGCGGAGTCCCACGGGCCTCGCACCTCGCTCGCCGGCCACAGAGAAGACCGGGCCCTGTCGCCCAGGTGATAGGCCAACCCGATGCCGACCACGGCCAGGCCCATCGCCGGCAGGGTGCGCCGTGTGAGCAACGCCGCCAGCGCACCGAGCGCCAGTCCGAGCAGAACGTACGCCGGGCCCACTGTTCCGGCGGCATGGAAGTATTCGCTGTTCCACCGGTTGTCCCCGCCGTTGGGACCGGACACCCATACCCACCGGAACATCAGGGTCAGCGCCGCCGTACCACCGAGGAGTGCCACCGCCGGGACAGCCAGCTTCGCGGCGAGCCAGCGGACTGGAGACACGGACTGGGTCCACGCCATGGCGACGGTGCCGTGCTCCAGTTCCCGGCCGATCAGCGCAGCGCCTGCGCAGGCGGCGATGCCGCACGGCAGCCAGGCGAGGAGTTGGGCGGACTGGAGTTCAGAGCCCCCGTAGCGCATCTGTGGGGCGCATTGCAGCATCCCTGTGCCGTCACACGCCCCGCTGTATGGAGCAGCCTCCCGCCCCAGCTCGTAGAGCCAGATCAGCCCGCCGGCCCCGGCGATGACCATCACCGCCCAGACCCACAGCGGCACCCGGTGCAGCCGCAGCACCGCCCAGGTCAGGCCGCGGCGCGGGGGGTGCGAGAGAGTGGTCATGCGACGGCCTCCGGGCTCGGTTCGGGGGAGGCGCTCCGCGTGAACAGGGCGGGAGCGCCGGGGTTGCGTAGATGGGCCAGGATCAGCTCCTCCATGGAGGGACGCTCGACCAGCCACGTGGCTGCGTCGAGTGGACCCTGCGGGCGCACCAGCGCGGTGTGGCCGCGGCCGGTCGCGCCGGACTCCACGACGGTGTGCGGCGCGAAGTCGGGCGAGGTGCCGGTGAGGCGGGCGTGCGAGGTCAGTACGTCCTCGCTCTCCCCGGCGAGCCTGATCTGCCCGTTACCGAGCAGCAGGAGGTAGTCGCAGGCGCCCTCCAGTTCGGCAAGGACATGGGAGGACATGACGATGCTGGTGCCGTGCTCGACGGTGACGGCCAGCAGGGCGCCCATCAGCTGGTGGCGAGCGACTGGATCCAGGTCCGCCATCGGTTCGTCCAGCAGCAGCAGTTCGGCGCGTTTACCCAAGGCCAGTGCGAGGGCGACTCGGGTGCGCTGGCCCCCGGAGAGGGTGCGGATTTTGGCGTTCGGATCCAGATCGGTGCCGTACGCGGCGCGTTCCGCGGCCTCTTGGTCCCAGCGCCCCGGGTTGAGCTCGGTGCCCATCCGGAGCGTGGCCGCCACGGTGAGTTGCGGATGCAGGGGACGAGTCTGCGCCACGTAGCCGATCCGCGGGCGGGACTCGGCCGGGCCGGCCCCGAGCACCCGCAGCGTCCCCTGCGTCGGGCGGAGCATCCCTGCTGCCAGTGCCAGCAGCGTGGACTTGCCGGCGCCGTTCGGGCCGACCAGTGCGCATATCCGACCGGCGGGCAGCCGGAAGGAGCAGTCCCGCAGGACCGGATCGCGGCGGCGGCCGTAGCGCATCACGAGCCCTCGCGCCTCAAGCGCAGCTGGTTCCTTGCTCATTGCTCTCCCTCGGTGAACTCCTGCTCCAGAGCGGAGCTGAAAAGTGCGGCGACGTCCTCGCGAGCGAGCCCCGCCGTGCGGGCTCGCTGCATCCAGTCCGCCAGCTCATCAGCGAGCGGCGACTGAGCCGCTGCCGCCCCCAGCGACTTCTGCACAAACGTGCCGAGGCCGCGTCGTGCCTCCACCAGGCCCTCGCGCTCCAGTTCGCGATAGGCCTTGAGCACGGTGTTCGGGTTGATGGCAGTTGCCTCGACAACCTCCCGGGCGGTGGGCAGCCGGTCGCCGGGCGCGAGCAAGCCCAGCCGCAATGCCCGCTTCGTCTGCTGGACGATCTGCAGGTAGGTGGCTACGCCGGTTCCCCGGTCGATCCGGTATTCGATCACCGCAACCCCCTTTCACTAATCAAGTAGTGAAAGCATGATGGGGCGTCGGGTCCACGTCAAGTCCGGTGGGCATTCACCTTTGAGGTAACAGCCCATTGCATTGGGGAGTCTGCGGTAGCAGAGGAGGGCGGCTGCGAGCATGGTGAAGGCCAGGAAGTGGTCGGGCTTGCGACACCCTCACCACCCGTGCCCATCTCAACCAGCGCGTGCGGCAGGTCGTGTGCGGCAGGTCGTGTGCGGCAGGTCGTGTGCGGCAGGATGGGGAACCAACGAGGTTCCTCTGCCGACGGGTTGAGACTTCGAACACCGCCCCCAACAACACAGGAGCCTGGTGAGCCGTTCCGGGTTTGATCGAGACTCTGGGTCGTGACTGTGACCTGGACTTTCGTGGTTTCGCGGTAGTACTTGGTCTCGTATTCGGCGGGCGGGATGTGCCCTATTTCACCGTGGAGCCGACGGTGGCAGTACCAGTCGACCCATTCGGGGGTGGCGAGTTCGACCTGGGAAAGCGTCCTCCAGGGCCGACGAGGCTTGATCAACTCGGTCTTGAACAGGCCGATCGTGGACTCCATCAGGGCGTTGACGCTCCTATAGTTGTCAACTTGCCGCAGAGGCTGTCCGAGGGGCGGGTCGGAGCAGGTGGTAGACCTCGCGGATGA
>NZ_JBSHAQ010000082.1:0-31120 GCF_053611585.1 Streptomyces sp. NPDC054794
ACGGGCCGCGCCTTTCCGGCGCCACAGCATGCCGGTGACCGTGACGCCACGCGCAGCAGGGACTGCACAGCGCGTCACCGTCACCGGCATCATGCTGACGCGGCCAAGGCCGCCCCGTGGTCCGACACCGACGCTGGAAGCACCTCTCATACGCTCCGGCCCGGGCTGCTGCCCACGGGCCTCTTCCGAGCGCTCGCCGGCGTGTTCGCCACCGCGACGTTCGGCTTCGTCAGTAGCGAAATCTTGCCGGTCACCTCTACGTGGGTCCGCTCCGCGACGCGATGTTCACCCTGCTGTCGATCACCGCGCTTTCCCGGTGCTCGTGCACGAGGCGGATCGCCATGGCATCCTCACCGAGCGCCGAGGCCACCCGTTTGACCGAGCCGCTCCTGACGTCGCCCGCGGCGAAGACCCCGGGAAGGGTGGTCTCCAGCACGGGCGGACCGCGCTGGTTCGACATGCGCTGGCCGCCCTTGACCGCCCTCGGTCATGGCCGCCATGAGCGCATGCTCGCGACCTGGGGCTGAGCCGCCGGGGCGAGTGCGCCACCGGGAGGCGAACCACCGCGTTCGCCGAAGCGCGCCGACAGGGGGCAGGCGAAGGCCCCGACTGTCTCATACCGGGATTTCTCCGAGCGCTCGTGTGAGCGGGGCCCGGTGACGGCGCCTGTCGAGCGGCTCGCGGCGCGATCAGGTAATCAGGAACGGTGAACAAGGACGCGACCGACCCCTTCGTGCATGTCCGGGGCGCCGGCGAGAACAACCTGCGGAACATCGATGTCGACGTTCCACGGGACGCGATGGTCGCCTTCACCGGCGTCTCCGGTTCGGGCAAGTCCTCGCTCGCGTTCGGCACGCTCTACGCGGAGGCCCAGCGGCGCTACTTCGAGTCCGTGGCACCGTACGCCCGAAGGCTGTTGCAACAGGTCGGCGCACCGCACGTGCAGGAAATCACCGGACTGCCACCGGCCGTGGCCCTGCAGCAGCGACGCGGGTCGCCCAGCTCGCGCTCGACGGTCGGCACCCTCACCACGCTGTCCAATCTGCTGCGCATGCTGTACTCCCGCGCCGGCACCTATCCGCCCGGGGCCGCACGGCTGGAAGCCGAGTCGTTCTCACCCAACACCGCGGCCGGCGCCTGCCCGGAGTGCCACGGACTGGGCGTCGTGCACGACGTCGCCGAGGACCTGCTCGTCCCGGACCCCTCGCTGAGCATCCGCGAGGGGGCGATCGCCGCCTGGCCGGGCGCCTGGCAGGGCGCCAACCTGCGCAGTGTCGTGAGCGGCCTGGGGATCGACATCGACCGACCGTGGCGCAGGCTCAGGAAGCAGGACCGGGACTGGCTGCTGTACACGGACGAGCAGCCCTCCGTGTACATCGAGCCGGAGGAGGACCGCGTCGACTACGGCTACCAGGGCAAGTTCTGGAGCGCCCGCAAGCACGTCATGCACGTCCTCGCCGACTCCAAGAGCGAGAAGATGCGCGAACGGGCGCTCCGGTTCGGGAGGAGTGTGCCCTGCCCCAAGTGTCACGGCAGCGGACTGCGGCCCGAGGCGCTCGCCGTGACCTTCGCCGGACGTTCCATCGCCGAGATCAACGCGATGCCCCTCACCGAGGTCGTGGCGCTGCTGCGGCCCGTCGCGGGGCGGTCCGAGGCCGACGCCACCACGTCGACCGCCCGATCCGGGGAGACGACCGAGGTCGCGGTCCGGATCTGCGGCGATCTGGTCGCGCGGGTCGACGTACTGCTCGACCTGGGCCTCGGATATCTCAGCCTCGGGCGCCGCTCGACGACCCTGTCGCCCGGCGAGGCGCAGCGCCTGCGGATCGCCACCCAGCTGCGCTCGGGGCTGTTCGGCGTCGTCTACGTCCTGGACGAGCCCTCCGCGGGCCTGCACCCGGCTGACGCGGAACCGCTGCTGGACGTGCTGGACCGCCTCAAGGCGGCGGGCAACTCGCTGTTCGTTGTGGAGCACGACATGGACGTCGTACGGCGGGCGGACTGGGTGGTCGACATCGGCCCCGGTGCGGGCGAGGGCGGCGGACGCGTGCTGTACAGCGGCCCGGTCGCCGGTCTCGAGCGGGTCCGGGAGTCGGCTACGAGCCAGTACCTGTTCGGGCGCGCCCAGCCGCTCGACCACCGCCCGCGCACACCCCACGGCTGGCTGCACCTGCGCGGTGTCTCCCGCCACAATCTGAACGACGTGTCCGTCGACGTACCGCTCTGCGTACTGACGGCGGTGACGGGCGTGTCCGGTTCCGGAAAGTCGACGCTGGTGACGCAGGTGCTCGCCGAGGTCGTCCGCGGCCACCTCGGACTCCTGCCCGAGGAACCCGACGAGGCGCAGCTGGAGGTCGACGTCCAGGACGCGTCGGGGGTCGAGTCGTTCGACCGGCTGGTCCGGGTCGACCAACGGCCCATCGGCCGAACTCCCCGGTCCAACCTGGCCACGTACACCGGGATGTTCGACGCGGTGCGCAAGCTGTACGCGGCGACGGACGAAGCCAGGGCGCGCGGCTACTCGGCCGGGCGGTTCTCCTTCAACGTGCCCGAAGGCCGGTGCGAGACCTGCCAGGGCGAAGGATTCGTCGCGGTGGAACTGCTGTTCCTGCCCGGCACCTACGCGCCGTGCCCGACCTGTGAAGGCGCCCGGTACAACGAAGAAACCCTGGAAGTCACCTACCGCGGCAAGAACATCGCGGAAGTACTGGCGCTGTCCGTCGACGCCGCCGCCAAGTTCCTGTCCGCCGTCCCGGCCGCCTCCCGCAGTCTGGAGACGTTGCGCGAGGTGGGGCTGGGGTACCTGCGGCTGGGCCAGCCCGCGACGGAACTCAGTGGCGGTGAGGCGCAACGCATCAAACTGGCCACCGAACTGCAGCGAGCCCGCCGCGGGCACGCGCTCTACCTGCTCGACGAGCCGACGGCGGGGCTGCACCCCTCGGACATCGCGCTGCTGCTGCGACAGTTGCACCGGCTCGTCGACGCCGGCAACACGGTCGTCCTCGTCGAGCACGACCTGGCCACGATCGCCACCGCCGACTGGGTCATCGACCTCGGTCCGGGCGGCGGCGACGCGGGCGGGCGGGTGGTCGCGGTGGGCCCGCCGGCCAAGGTGGCGAGGGCCCGCCGCAGCGCCACCGCGCCCTATCTCGCGGCCCGGCTCGCGCGCTCCTGACGACGGCGCGAGGGGCTGAGCACCGGTCAGCCGGGTTCGGGGCGCAGGGTCGCGCGCGTCGCCGTGCCGCGTTCCAGCTTGTGGCGGATATCGCTCGCGAGGCCCCGTCTGGGCCCCTTCCGCCGGGTCAGCCGGGCATGGGGTGGTGCGCCCGGGCGAACTGTTCCACGACGGCGGCGCAGAAGGCGGGCAGGTCGGCCGGGCTGCGGCTGGTGACCAGCTGCCCGTCGACGACCACCTCCTGGTCGACGACCTCCGCTCCGGCGTTTCGCAGGTCGGTGCGGATGCTGGGCCAGGACGTCAGGCGGCGGCCGCGCACGGTGTCGGCTTCCGCCAGGGTCCACGGGCCGTGGCAGATCGATGCGACCGGTTTCCCGCTGGCCATGAAGTCCTTGACGAACTGCACCGCGTCGCGGTCCATGCGCAGCTGGTCGGGGTTCATGGTGCCGCCGGGCAGGAGCAGTGCGTGGTACTCGTCGACGGAGGCGTCGGCGACCAGGCGGTCCACGGGGAAGGTTCCGGCCGCGTTGAGGTCGAACTGGCGGGCCTGGATCTCGCCGGGGTGGAGCGAGACGATCTCGGTCTTCGCCCCTGCGCCCTGCAGCGCACCGCGCGGCTGGTCGAGTTCCACGCGCTCGACGCCGTCGGTGGCCAGAATCCCCACCCGCATCCCCTGGAGTTCCTGTGTCATGGTACCGCTCCGTTCACGAGTTGCTGGTTGCAGGAGGCGAGCGGTTGGGACACCCGGCAGGGCCTGTCCGCATCCCTTTTTCCGGACCGGCGACTGCAACGCCCGGCCGAAGGCGTCCCGAGCGCATGTCTGCGCGCGGTCGGTGAAAGCTGCCGTCCGAGTGAGGACGACCTGCGTCCAGCCGTCGTCGCGGGCGTCGAAGGGCTGGCAGCTTTCATGACTTGCCCTCGGGTCAGAGCATCACGGGACGAGACGGACGGACCCGCGAAACGGCCTTCCGGGTCAGGGGCCGTCACGTGGAGGCAAGGGGTGTGAATTTCCTGGCCAGGCGAACAGCCGCACTGAAACCGCGATACGCGAATCCCGGAGCACCTGCGGCGCGCCCCGAGTCTTGGTGAAGGTTCCCGGTCTCCACCTTCCGCCCCGTCCGGCATGTCGGTTCAGTCCGCCTACATGCACCGGGGCGCGACTGCTACAGCAGCTGGTCGAACACCGCGGTCACGCCCTCCCAGTGACTGGTCTGCGGGTTCTTGACATCCGGGTACATGATTTTGAACGTCTCGGCAAGGGCGACGCTGAGACCGCCGATGATCTCGGGGTAGCGCTCTTCGGCCTCCTGGGTGGGTGTCCTGTCGAGGGTAGGGTGCGCGGCGAGCTGTTCCAGGATCGGCTTCAGCTCGACCTCCTCGTCGAGCCGCCGGAACCGGTGGATGCTCTCCTGGAGGCCCTTGGTGATCGGTAGGTCCCACGGTTCGACGGTATCCCTGCCGTTGGCCTTGGCCGACGCCTGGCCGACGACCAGGAGGTCGTAGAGCTTGGCGTCGACGAACTCGCCGTACCGCTTCAGGTCGTTCTTGTCCACGTCGAGGCTTGCGGCGGCGCGAAAGAACCTCTCAAACTTCGACACACCCATCACGGTCATGCCTCTCGCCTCCTCACCGGGAACGGACGGCGTCGTTCCCTCCCGCCCGCGCCTCCATGGGCTGTTACCCGGTCGAGATTCGCAGAGCCCCCTGCTGAGCGCCTCCGCATCCCAGGCCGAAAAAGGCCACCCCCTCTTCCCCTGGCAGAGCAGCATGAAGTGCGCGGGCACCCCTTGGCCGGCCGTACGGCCGTGCGGCGGCGCGCCATCCTGTCAACGCCCTCAGAGCACCTCCAGGGGCGTGGGCCCCTTGGGCGGCGGGAACGCCTCGTCGAGGGCGTCGAGCGCCTCGGTAGGAAGGTGGAGGTCCACCGCGCCGCGGTTCTCCCGAACGTGGTCGGGTGATCCGGAACGCGGAATCGCGGCCACCCCCTGTTCCAGCACCCAGGCGAGTGCCACCTGGGCCGGCGTGGCTCCGAGGGCCCGGGCCACGGCACCCAAAGCGTCGCCCTTCAGTAGCCGCCCCTGCTCGATCGGGGAGTAGGCCATGACCGTCATCCCGGCCTCGCGGCACCAGGGGAGCAGATCCCACTCGATGCCGCGCCGGGAGAGGTTGTACAGCACCTGGTCGACGGCCGCGGCGTCGCCATGGGGGAGGGTGGTCAGTTCGGCCATGTCGGCGACGTCCAGATTGCTCACGCCCCAGTAACGGATCTTCTCCGCCTCCATCAGGTCGGTGAATCCCGCAAGGGTCTCCTCGAGTGGCCACCGTCCCCGCCAGTGCAGCAGGTAGAGGTCCAGCCGTTCCGTACGGAGCCGCCGCAGACTGCCCTCGCAGGCGGCGACGGTGCCTTTCCGGTCGGCGTGGCCGGGCAGCACCTTGCTGACGAGGAAGACCTCCTCCCGGCGTCCCCGGAGGGCCTCCCCGACGAGTTCCTCGGCTGCGCCGTCGCCGTACATCTCCGCCGTGTCGACGACTGTCATGCCCACGTCCACGCCCAGCCGCAGCGCGGCGATCTCCTGTTCACGCCGGGCCGGGTCCTCGCCCAGGTACCAGGTGCCCTGCCCGAGCGCCGCGATCTCCTCACCGGAGGGGAGCGCGATCGTTCTGGCCGATTCCGCAGACATCTCGGGCCTCCCGTCCGCCGCGGATCCGCGTCACGCGCACCCGCACCGGGTGCCCAGGTCCGCGCCTCCCAGACAACCAGCTACGTCAGCTGGAGCACTTCATCGCGGTCGCCGAGGAGCTGAGTTTCACGCGTGCCGCCCGTCGGCTGCACGTGGTGCGGTCAGGGGTGTCCGCCGCGATCCGCTCACTGGAGCGCGAGCTCGGCCGCGCGCTGTTCGAGCGCACGTCGCGGCAGGTCCGGCTCACCGGGGCGGGCGCCGCGTTGCTGCCGGAGGCTCGGGCCACCCTGAACGCCGCCCAGGCCGCCCAGGACGCCGTGCGCTCCGCACAGGACAGGCTGCGCGGCACGGTGGACGTGGGCGCCATGGCCTCGGTCGAGGTGGTGGACCTGCCTGCGCTCCTCGGGCAGCTGCACGCGCGGCATCCGGCGATCGACGTCCGGCTGCGGCTGGCGACGGCCGACTCGGCGGGACTGGCGCACGCGCTGCTCAGCGGGGACCTCGACGTGGCCTTCCTGCCGCTGCCCGAACGCAAGCCCGCCGGGATCGACGCACGGGAGCTGGCCACCGTGCCGCTCGTCCTGGTGGTGAGCGCCGCCCATCCGCCGCTGCGGCCTCGCTGGATCAATCCGAGGAAGGGCCACCCACCCACTGCAGTGCTGTAGCGGGGCAGCCTGCCCAACTGCTACTGACACCGCTCGCGCAAAAGTTCCAGTGAGGCCTCAGCCCGGTCCGCCCAGCACGATCTTCCACACTCGGGTCGCCACCTGGAGGTTCAGCCGGTCCTCGACGTTCGCGAGGTCGTGGCCGCTGATGTCGCGGATGCGCTGGAGCCGATAGCGCAGCGTGCTGCGGTGGATCGCGAGGGAGTCGGCGGTCTCGTCGTAGTTGCCACCGCAGTCGAAGTACCGGGACAGGGTCTCCACCATGGCCGCGTGGTGCCGGGAGTCGTAGTCGATGAGCTGCCCGAGCCACTCGTGGACGAACGTCTCCAGTTCCCGGTATTCGCTGCCGGGTCCCAGGATGCGGTAGAAGCCGAGCTCGTCGAAGAACGTCGCGCCATAGCACTCGCGTGAGTGGCGGCGCACGTCCAGGGCGCGCTGCGCCTCCTGGTAGTGGTGGGGGATGTCGGCCACGGCGTCGCAAGGGGCGCTCACCCCGATCGTCCCGGACCGTGTTCCGGTCTCCCGGGCGAGCGCTTCGTACAACGCGCGGGCGTGCGGCCTGTCGCCAGTGATGAGGACGACGTGGTCGGAGCCGCGGGTCAGCAGCGAGCGCATGCCCACCGCAACGGCCGCCCGACTCACGGTCTGCGCGAAGGAATCGTCGGCGGTCCGGTTCGACCACTGCACCACGACGACGTAGTGGCTGCCGTGCAGGTCGTGTCCGACTGCCTCGGACCGGGCGTAGGCGCTCGGCTCGTCCGTCCCTGCCAGGAGGTCGTCGGCCAGCTCGCGGTGCAGCCTCAGCTCCACTTCGGCCAGATTGCGCAGGTGCGTCAGCTCCAGGGCGAGCGACGCGGCGGCGTGTCCAAGCGCGAGTACGGTGTGCTCGTCGGCCTCGTCCCGGGCATCGACCAGCGCCAGCACGCCCAGGATCTCGCCGTGCGGGCGGATCAGGGTGATCAGCCGGTCCCTTATCCGCACCGGCCCGGCCTCTTTGGCGACGGCGTGCAGCATTTCGTTCTGGCGCACGGGGTCCGGTTCGGGATAGGGGACGGGGCGGTCGGGACCGGTCCAGGACCTCAGCCGACCGAAGCGGTCCTCGAGCAGCGCGGGAAGTCCGGTGAGCCTGTGCAGTGCGCGGGTGACAGCTTCCTCGCCGCATCCGAGGCAGCGACGCCGGCCATGAGAGCGTGAACGGCTCGCTCGTAGCCCAGCTCGGCCACCACAGAGATCAGCTGCCGCTGGAGGGCTGTGCGTTCCTCCCGCAGCCGGTGCAGCTCCAGCGCGTCCTCGCGTTGGCGGCGGTGCGCGAAGGCCACTGACATTGCAGCAGCGGTGTGCCGGACGAGCATGGAGAGCAGGGATCGCTCGGCCTCGGTGGGCCGGGAGCGGGACGTGAGCACGAGGTAACCGTGGAGTACCCCGGGTCCGCGTAGCCCCAGGGCTCGGCCCCAGGGCCTGCCGGCTACGGTCACGCTGCCGTCCTGCCCGGCCAGGTGCCGCACCCTTCGGCCCACGGTCAAGGCATGCGTCTGCCCGTTCCTCGGGCTGGGGACCAGGTCGCCGCCCACCTTGAGGTATCCGGCCTCGGCGCTGTATGGCCCCGCGGCGGCTATGTGGTCCATGGTCAGGCGCAGGATCGCGCCTTCGTCCGGAGCGTCGAACTGGGCGCGGGAGAGCGCGGCCAGTTCGAGGAGGGCATGGTCGGCTGGGGTGCGAGCGGGCAGGCGGGACCCTCTGTGCGCGGCCGTGGGGGGACGCCCGGCGCTGCCCCGGGGGAGGCTGCCCTTCCGGTCGGAGTAGCGGTGGTGCAGGCCGTACGCCCGACTGCCGACCATGGGATCACTCCGTCCTTCGGAGGTGAGCAGCTTTCGTGTACCCGGTCCCGGGCCGGCTACCCCGAGATGTGTCCCGGGCCGGCTACCCGAGATGTGTCCCGGGCCGGCTACCCGAGATGTGTGGGTTCTTTCTCTCGTACTCGTGGGGCGACCGGACCCGTGCGTTCCTGACTCGCCAGGTGCAGGCGTGGAGCCACCCGGTTCGCCACCCTGGGGAGTGCTCGAGACTTTCCGTGCGCACCGGTGGGCAACCGGCGGAGTCCCACCTCTGCCTGAACGAACGTGATCCGGAGAGTCGACGCAGGCGCTGCACCGGGAGGAGTTCCTCATGGCCAAGGCAGTGGGCATCGACCTGGGCACCACCAACTCGGTGATCGCCGTGTGGGAGGGCGGCGAGCCGTCCGTCGTGCCCAACAGCGAGGGCAACCGCACGACACCGTCCGTGGTGGCCTTCACCGACACCGGGGAACGTCTGGTGGGCCAGTTGGCCCGGCGCCAGGCGATCCTCAACCCGAAGGGCACCATCTACTCGGCCAAGCGGTTCATCGGCCGGCACTTCGACGAGATCTCCGAGGAGGCCAGGGCGGTGGCGTACGACGTCGTCGAGGGCGACGGCGGAGCGGCCCGCTTCAAGGTGCGCGACAAGCTGTACGCGCCTGAGGAGATCAGCGCACAGGTGCTGCGCAAACTCGCCGACGACGCGTCCAAGCAGCTGGGGGAGCGGGTCACGGAGGCGGTCATCACGGTGCCCGCCTACTTCAACGACGCTCAGCGCACCGCCACCAAGGACGCCGGACGGATCGCCGGGCTGGAGGTGCTGCGCATCATCAACGAGCCGACGGCGGCCGCCCTCGCGTACGGCATGGACAAGAAGGAGCACGAGACCGTCCTCGTCTTCGACCTGGGCGGCGGCACCTTCGACGTGAGCATCCTCGATGTCGGCGACGGCGTGGTGGAGGTGCGCTCCACCGCCGGTGACAGCCACCTGGGCGGCGACGACTTCGACCGGCGTCTGGTGGACTACCTCGCGGACGACTTCCAGAAGGAGAACGGCATCGACCTGCGCAAGGACCCGCAGGCGCTGCAACGACTGTTCGAGGCGGCGGAGAAGGCCAAGACCGAGCTCAGTTCTGTGACGCAGACGCAGGTCAGCCTGCCGTTCATCACCGCCGACGCCTCGGGCCCCAAGCACCTCACCGACTCGATCATGCGGTCCACTTTCGAGCAGATCACCGGCGACCTGGTGGAGCGTTGCCTGGGACCGGTGCAGCAGGCGATGGCCGACGCGAAGGTCGGCGAGAGCGACATCGACGAGGTCATCCTCGTCGGCGGTTCCACCCGCATCCCCGCCGTCCAGACTCTGGTACGCCGGCTGACCGGCGGCAAGGAACCCAACATGAGCGTCAACCCCGACGAGGTCGTGGCCCTGGGCGCCGCGATCCAGGCCGGGGTGCTCAAGGGCGAGGTCAAGGACGTCCTGCTGCTCGACGTCACCCCGCTGTCGCTGGGAGTGGAGACGCGCGGCGGAGTGATGACGAAGATCATCGAGCGGAACACCACCATCCCCGTGCGCCGCAGCGAGACCTTCTCCACCGCCGAGGACAACCAGCCGGCCGTCGACATCGTCGTCCTCCAGGGCGAGCGCGAGCTGGCCGCCGACAACCGGGTGCTGGGCCGGTTCCAGCTCACCGACATCCGGCCGGCGCCGCGGGGCGAACCACAGATCGAGGTCACCTTCGACATCGACGCCAACGGCATCCTCAACGTCAAGGCCCGCGACCGGGACACCGGCAAGGAACAGGGCATCACCATCAGCGAGAGCTCCAACCTGGACCGCAGTGAGGTCGAACGCATGGTCCAGGAGGCCGAGCACAACCGGGGCCAGGACCAGGCACTCCGCGAGGCCGTCGACGCACGCAACGAACTCGACGCCGTCGCGTACCAGGTCGAGAAGCACCTCGCAGAACTGGGCGACGCAGCGCCCGCGCACGAGAAGGCACGCGCCGAGATGCTCGTGTCCGACGCCCGGGCGGCGGTCAAGGAGGAGGCGGGCGTGGAGCGGGTGCGGCCTCTGACCTCCGAACTCCAGCAGGTGCTCGCCGGGCTGGCGGCCCACCAGGGCGCCGCCGCCACGGGCGGCGGACCCGGCCAGGACGCCGCCACCGGCGGTCCCACGAGTGGCGGTGGCGGTGACGATGATGTCATCGACGCCGAGTTCGACAAGGGCTGAGGCGCGCCATGCCCACCCACCCCCAGGAACCCGACCGGGCCGCGTCGGATCCGGGCGTTCGAGTCCCGGAAGGCGCCGGATCTCCTCCTCGCGGGGATCTGCCCCAACCGGGACCGCCCCGGCCCGAAGCGGCGAACGGCGAACCGGGACCCGATGCCGCAGGCCCCGCGCCTGCCGAGGACGAGTACACGACCGCGATCCAGGAACTGGAGGACCGCTGGCGGCGCGCACTCGCCGACCTCGACAACCTTCGCAAGCGTCACGCCAGGGAACTGGAGCGCGAACGGGCGGTCGAGCGGTCCCGCACGGCGGCCGCCTTCCTGCCCGTCCTGGACAACCTCGAACTCGCCCTGACTCACGCCGGCGCCGATCCGGGCGCGATCGTGGAGGGCGTCCGGGCCGTACGCGACCAGGCGGTGAACGTCCTCGAACTGCTCGGCTACCCGCGGCACGCGGAGACCGGCGTCGCCTTCGACCCGGCCCGGCACGAGGTGGTCGGTGTCGTCCAGGACCCCGACGCCCCGCCGGGCACCGTCGTCGAGGTGCTGCGCCCCGGCTACGGGGACGGCGAACGGCAGCTCAGGCCCGCCGCCGTGACGGTCGCGAAGCGGGAGTGACCGGTCATGGCACGGGACTTCTACGAGGTGCTGGGCGTGTCGCGGAGCGCGAGCCAGGACGAGATCCAGCAGGCATATCGCAAACTCGCCCGCAAGTACCACCCCGACGTCAACAAGGACCCCGGGGCGGAGGAACGCTTCAAGAACCTCAACGAGGCATACAGCGTCCTGTCCGATCCCAAGACCCGAGCCCGCTACGACCGCTTCGGCGAGGACTTCCGCAAGATCCCCGAGGACTTCGACGAACGGGTCGCGGCCGGAGCGGGCGGCGGCTTCCGCGGTCGGAGGACCGCAGGCGCGGGCGGCCCTCGCGTCCGGTACACCACCGGCTTCGGCGACGACTTCGGAGCGGAAGGCATCGACATCGAGGACCTTCTCGGCTCCATGTTCGGTGCCGGCGCCGCCCGAGGCGGCGTCCCCGGAGCGGACCAGGAGGCGGAACTGCCGCTCACCGTCGAGGAGGCGTACCGAGGCGGCCGTCGCACCGTCACGCTCGCCGGTCCCACCGGGCAGCCGCGTCGGTACGAGGTCGACGTGCCGCCGGGTGTCACCGACGGGCAGCGCATCCGGCTGGCGGGTGAGGGTGGCCAGGGCAGTGGTGACGCCGCCGCGGGCGACCTGTACCTGCGGGTACGCATCCAGCCCCACCCCCGGTTCCGGCTGGACGGCCGTGACGTGCACGTCCAGGTCCCGGTCGCCCCGTGGGAGGCGGCCCTGGGTGCGACCGTACCGGTGCCCACGCCCGGCGGCGGCACGGCGAAGGTCACGGTGCCCGCGGGCTCGTCCAGCGGCCGGCGGCTGCGGCTGCGCGGCGAGGGCATGCCGAACCCGCGGGGCCCGAACGGTGACCTGTACGCCGAACTCCGCATCATGGTGCCTCCCGCCCTCGGCGACCGGGAGCGCGAACTGTTCGAGGAGCTCGCCGCCACTTCCTCGTTCGACCCCAGGAGGACGCGATGAACGACCGACCCGCGGGAGCGGGAGGCATCGGCCGGGCCGGCGTGGGCGCCCGTCCGGTACGAACGGGCACCGACAACACCGCCTCGACGGCTGTCCGGTACGCGCTCGTGCCCGTCCCCAGGCTCTCCCTGGCCGCCGTGGCCCGTCGCTCGGGCCTCCACCCCGATCTGATCCGCCGGTTCGTCGCCCTCGGCCTGGTCGACGCCGAACGCGACTCCGCGGGGCGACTGGTGTTCGACCCCACGGCCCCGGCGGTTCTCGCCCGTATCCAGCGGCTGCGCACCGGACTCTGCCTCAACTACGCATCCATCGGCCTGGTGCTCGACCTGCTCGACCGCATCAGCCTGCTCGAAGCCGCCCTGCGCGGCCGCGGCACGAGGAGTGAAACACCCCCATGGACATGAACCGTCTCACCCAGAAGTCCCAGGAAGCCCTCCAGGAGGCCCAGAGCGCGGCCGTCGGCATGGGGCAGACCGAGGTCGACGGGGAACACCTGCTGCTCGCACTTCTCGATCAGGAGGACGGTCTGATCCCACGGTTGCTGCAACAGGCCGGCACCGAGCCGCAGGAACTGCGCACGGCCGTGCGCGAGGAACTCTCCCGCCGCCCGAAGGTCACCGGTCCCGGCGCGGCACCCGGCCAGGTCTTCGTCACCCAGCGCCTGTCCCGCCTGCTCGACGCCGCCGAGCGGGAGGCCAAACGCCTCAAGGACGAGTACGTCTCCGTGGAGCACCTCCTGCTCGCCCTGGCCGAGGAGGGCTCGGCGACCGCCGCCGGACGCCTGCTCAAGGAGCACGGCGTGACCCGGGATTCGTTGCTGAGCGCGCTCACCCAGGTCCGCGGCAACCAGCGGGTCACCTCCGCCAACCCCGAAGTGGCCTATGAGGCTCTGGAGAAGTACGGCCGCGACCTGGTCCTCGAGGCTCGGTCCGGGCGGCTGGACCCGGTCATCGGCCGGGACGCGGAGATCCGCCGAGTCACCCAGATACTCAGCCGCAAGACCAAGAACAACCCCGTCCTCATCGGCGACCCCGGCGTCGGCAAGACCGCCATCGTCGAGGGCCTGGCCCAGCGCATCGTTCGCGGCGACGTCCCCGAGGGCCTGCGCGACAAGACGGTGTTCGCTCTCGACATGGGCTCCCTGGTCGCCGGCGCCAAGTACCGCGGCGAGTTCGAGGAACGCCTCAAGGCCGTGCTGTCCGAGGTGAAGGCCGCCCAGGGACGCATCCTGCTCTTCGTCGACGAACTCCACACCGTCGTAGGTGCGGGCGCCGCCGAAGGGGCCATGGACGCGGGCAACATGCTCAAGCCGATGCTCGCCCGCGGCGAACTCCACATGATCGGCGCCACCACCCTCGACGAGTACCGCAAGCACATCGAGAAGGACGCCGCCCTCGAACGCCGTTTCCAGCAGGTGCTGGTCGACGAGCCGAGCGTGGAGGACACCATCTCCATCCTGCGCGGACTGCGCGAACGCCTGGAGGTCTTCCACGGCGTGAAGATCCAGGACACCGCGCTGGTCTCCGCGGCCACCCTCAGCCACCGCTACATCACCGACCGGTTCCTGCCGGACAAGGCCATCGACCTCGTCGACGAGGCGTGCGCCCGGCTGCGTACCGAGATCGACTCGATGCCCGCCGAACTCGACGAGATCACCCGACGCGTCACCCGCCTGGAGATCGAGGAGGCGGCCCTGTCCAAGGAGACCGACGCCGCCAGCAAGACTCGCCTGGAGGAACTGCGCAGGGAACTGGCCGACCTGCGCGGCGAGGCCGACGCCAAACACGCCCAGTGGGAGGCCGAACGGCAGGCCATCCGCCGCGTGCAGGAACTGCGCCAGGAACTGGAGCAGGTCCGCTACGAGGCGGAGGAGGCCGAACGCGCCTACGACCTCAACCGGGCCGCCGAACTGCGCTACGGCCGTCTTCAGGACCTGGAGCGCCGGCTCGCCGCAGAGGAGGAGCAACTGGCCACCAAACAAGGGCAGAACCGGCTGCTGCGGGAGGTCGTCACCGAGGAGGAGATCGCCGAGATCGTCGCCGCCTGGACCGGCATCCCCGTCGCCCGTCTCCAGGAGGGCGAACGCGAGAAGCTGCTGCGCCTCGACGAGATCCTGCGCGAGCGGGTCATCGGCCAGGACGAGGCCGTCAAGCTCGTCGCCGACGCCATCATCCGCGCCCGCTCCGGCATCCGCGACCCGCGCCGCCCCATCGGCTCGTTCATCTTCCTCGGCCCCACCGGCGTCGGGAAGACCGAGCTGGCCAAGACCCTCGCCGCGGCCCTGTTCGACTCCGAGGAGAACATGGTCCGCCTCGACATGAGTGAGTACCAGGAGCGGCACACCGTCAGCCGGCTCATGGGCGCACCACCCGGATACGTCGGCTACGAGGAAGGCGGCCAGCTCACCGAGGCCGTACGCCGCAAGCCGTACTCGGTCGTGCTGTTCGACGAGATCGAGAAGGCGCACACCGATGTCTTCAACACCCTGCTGCAGGTCCTCGACGACGGCCGCATCACCGACTCCCAGGGCCGCACCGTCGACTTCCGCAACACCGTGATCATCATGACGTCGAACATCGGCTCCGAGCACCTCCTCGACGGCGCCACCGCCGAGGGCGAGATCAAGCCGGACGCCCGCGCCCTGGTGATGGGCGAGCTGCGCGGGCACTTCCGCCCGGAGTTCCTCAACCGCGTCGACGACATCGTGCTGTTCAAGCCGCTCGGCGAGCGGCAGATCGAGCGCATCGTGGAGCTGCAGTTCGACGAACTGCGCCGCCGCCTCGCCGAACGCCGCATCACCGTCGAACTCACCGATGCTGCACGCGAGGTGATCGCCCACCAGGGTTACGACCCGGTGTACGGGGCCCGGCCGCTGCGGCGGTACATCTCCCACGAGGTCGAGACGATGGTCGGGCGCGCCCTCCTGCGCGGTGACGTCCAGGACGGCGCGACGGTCCGCGTCGACGCCGAACATGGAGAGCTGGTAGTCACCTACGACCAGCCCGAGGACGTGAAGGGAGCGCGGGCGGCATGAGCACGATGCAGGCGACGACCGTCAGTTGTCCCCACTGCGGGCGCACCAACCGGGTGCCCGTGGCCGCGGAGGGCCGCCCCAAGTGCGGCCACTGCAAGCAGCCCCTACCGTGGATGGTGGACGCGGGCGACGACGACTTCACCGAGGTCGCCGAGCGGGCCGACGTCCCCGTCGTGGTCGACCTGTGGGCCACCTGGTGCGGCCCCTGCCGCATGGTCAGCCCCGCACTGGAGCAGGTCGCCACCGATCTCGCCGGCCGCATCAAACTCGTCAAGGTCGACGTCGACAAGAACCCGCGGCTGTCGCGGCGTTTCGAGGTCCAGGCCGTACCGACACTGCTGATCCTCGACCGGGGCGAGACGGTCGCCCGGCAGGCGGGGGCGGCGCCCGCCCCCGCTCTGCGCCAGTGGGTGGAACAGTCGATCACCGCCCGGAAAGGGTGATCCGGATGACCCTGCACGCAGATCCCCACCTCGCGCTTGTCCGGCCGGTCCAGCCGCTGACCCCAGAAGGGTGTCAGGAGTGTCTGATGGTCGGCTCCCCGTGGGTCCACCTGAGGCTCTGCCTGACCTGCGGGCACGTCGGCTGCTGCGACTCCTCGCCGAACAAGCACGCGCGCAGGCACGCAGCTGCCGACGCTCATCCGATCGTGCAGTCGTTCCAGCCCGGCGAGGAATGGCGCTGGTGCTACGTTCACGAGGCGTTCGTCTGATGTCCGGCCACCAGTCGCTGCCGGGCGAAGAACCGGTGCCGGAGGAAGCGGACGAGGCCGCCTTCTGGGAGACCCCGGACATCTACGGCGCGTACCCGCGCCTCACGGAGGACCAGATAGCACGTCTGGCGGAGCATGGGCAACGCCGGACCATGGCTCCGAACGACGTGCTGATCCGGGAGGGGGAGCGCTGCGAGACGTTCTTCGTCGTCCTCAGCGGTACCGTCGCCGTCGTCGAGGACTACGGCACTCCCGAGGAGCACGTGCTGCGGGTGCACGGCCCAGGTCGCTTCATCGGCGAACTCGGCCTGCTGTACGGACAAGTGGCCTTCTACACCGCTGTCGTCAGGGAGCCGGGCGAGGCCCTGGTCGTCTCCTTGGACCAGTTGCGCCACCTGGTGTCCCAGGACGCCACCATCGGGGACGTCGTGCTGCGCGCCTGTCTGTGCCGTCGCGCGCTGCTCGTCGGACAGGGCGTCGGCTTCCGCATCATCGGCTCGCGCTACTCGCCCGACACCAGACGGCTGCGCGAGTTCGCCGTCCGCAACCGGCTGCCGCACCGCTGGATCGACCTGGAGACCGACGAGGAGGCCGAGGAGCTGCTGCGCCGCTTCGGCGTCGGCCCGGAGGAGACACCACTCGTCATCTGGCGGGACACCACCTTGTTGCGCAACCCCAGCAACGCGGAACTGGCCCGGCTCATCGGCCTGCCGTCACTGCCCGCCGGAAACCGTCACGGCGACATCCTCATCGTAGGCTCCGGACCCGCCGGCCTCGCTGCCGCGGTGTACGCCGCCTCCGAGGGCCTGAGCACCACGGTGGTGGAGGCGATGGCCACCGGCGGCCAGGCCGGCACGTCGTCCCGCATCGAGAATCTGCTCGGCTTCCCATCCGGCATCTCCGGCGCCGAACTCACCGAACGCGCTGTGCTCCAGGCCGGCAAGTTCGGCGCCAGGATCAGCCTTCCGCTGGAGGCGACCGGT
The DNA here is from genome assembly GCF_053611585.1 of Streptomyces sp. NPDC054794. Lineage (NCBI taxonomy): Bacteria > Bacillati > Actinomycetota > Actinomycetes > Kitasatosporales > Streptomycetaceae > Streptomyces > Streptomyces sp. NPDC054794. Next base: position 16,896 of record NZ_JBSHAQ010000082.1, read on the forward strand.
CTCCATCCCAAGGACGAGGACCACTACGTGGTGGCGTTCGCCGACGGCAGCGAGATCGCCGCCCGCGCCGTCGTCCTGGCCATGGGTGCCCGCTACCGTCGGCTCCAGGTGCCCGGCATCGAACGCCTGGAGGGAACGAGCGTGCACTACTCGGCGACCGTCTACGAGGCCCAGCAGTGCCGCACCGACCCGGTGGCCGTCGTCGGCGGAGGCAACTCGGCGGGCCAGGCGGTGCTGTTCCTCGCCGGGTACGCGCCGAAGGTGCACCTGCTGGTCCGAGGAGCCGGCCTCGAGGCCAACATGTCCCGTTACCTGGTCGACCAGGTCGAGCGCCATCCGCGGGTGGAGGTCATGCTGCACACCGAGGTCACCGAGGTCATCGGCCAGGAAGTGCTGGAGGAGCTCGACGTGGTCGACAACCGCACGGGCGGGCACCGCCGGCTCGCGGTACGGAGCCTGTTCGTCTTCACCGGCGCCGCCCCTCACACCGAGTGGCTCGCCGGCATGATCGCCCTCGACTCCCGCGGCTTCGTCCTCACCGGGCCGGAGGCCCGGGAAGCCTGTGCCTACCCCGAGGTGTGGCACGGCCGCGGACGCTCGTGCATGACCCTGGAGGCCAGCCTGCCCGGGGTCTTCGCGGTAGGGGACGTCCGTAGCGGCTCGGTGAAGCGGGTGGCCTCCGCCGCCGGTGAGGGCGCGATGGCCATCCACTTCGTGCACCGGCACCTGGGGCACTCGGCCGTACCCGGCACCACGGGCACGTCAGCTGTCGCGGGCCACTCGGACGTCTCCCCACGAATACGTCACAAGGAGTCCGCATGGCTCGCATGACGAATGGCGCCCGTCCGGCGCTGCGTTCGGGGCTCACTCGTCGCCATCTTCCTCGGCCATGGTGGCCGGCTGACGGAGGCTCGCGCGTCGGCGATGCTCTCTGGCTGGCCTATAACCGCGCGGCCTTCCGTAACCCCTGGTTCGCACTGTCAAGACCGTGATCGTCGAGCACGCCACGAAGGCGCTTGTGATCAATGACATCACCCGCCTCAAGCTCCACCGGGAAGCCGATCAGGACGTCCGCGACCTCATCCGCGAGATGATGATCAAGGTGCGGCATGGGCCAGGAGTCGGACCGTGCCGCCCTCGTCGCAGCGGAGGGACATCAGCGCAGGTTGCGAACGTGGCCTGGTGTCACCTACCGATCCTGGTCACAGCTCGCCGTCGGCGGCGTCGTTCAGGCGTACGCGCTGTCGCCGGGGACGGTGAGCCGGAAGCCGATGCCGCGGACGGTGGCGATCCAGGACGGGTCGCCCAACTTGCGGCGCAGCGCCGACACATGCACGTCGAGTGTGCGGGTGGGGCCGAAGTAGTTCGGGTCCCACACCGTGTCGAGGATCTGCTGGCGGGAATGCACGGCGCCGGGATCGCCGGCCAGTTGGGCCAGGAGATCGAACTCCTTCGGAGTGAGGGTGAGCGGGCGGCTGTCGAGGGTGACGCCCCTGGTCCGCCGGTTGATGGTCAGCGGGCCGAGGTGCTGGTCGCCGCGCTCCTCGGGGAGTCGCGCGTGCGGGGAGCCTTGGAGGGGCACTCCGGTGGTGCCGGTGCGCGGTGGGGCGTGCCGTTCGGGGTGGGTGCGGCGGGTGACCGCTCGGATACGGGCCACCAACTCGCGTACGCCGAATGGCTTGGACAGGTAGTCGTCCGCCCCGACCTCCAGGCCGACGACGCGGTCCGCCTCCTCGCTCCGTGCGGTGATCATGATGATGGGGACCGCGGAGCGGGCGCGCAGGGCCCGGCAGACGTCGATGCCGTCCATGTCGGGCAGTCCGAGGTCAAGCAGGACGAGGGCGGCGGGGGAGGCCGACAGGGCCGAGGCCCCGGATTTCACATGGTCGACGGCGAAGCCGTAGCGGTCCAGCCCTTCCATGATGGGGCCGGCGATCCGGTCGTCGTCCTCGACGAGGAGTAGTCGCATGGTCTTCGGTGCGGGTCCGGCCGGGACGGCCTGCCCGCTGCCTGCGGTGCACGAGATGTCGGTGTTCGTCGTCATGGGTGTGTCCGTGATCGTTCGTGGTGCGGGGAGGGATGTGGTGCTTACGGGCTTGGAGTGCGGCGAACCTCATTGCTGCCAGTCGGATACGGCGAGCGTGCGTTCTGCGGGGACGGGTGGCACCCCGTCCTGTCTCCCCCATATCGCCGACCGGGGACGTCGCGGATGGGCCGAGCGGTGTGCGCCGATGGTCCTGAGACGGACGACGGCATCGAGTCCCCCGCCGGAGGCGGCCCGCAAGGTCACCTCGCCGCCCGAGGCACGGGCCAGCTGCCGCACGATGGGCAGGCCCAGCCCGGTGCCCTCGTGGTCGGCGTCGTTCGCCCGCCAGAAACGGTCGAAGGCGCGTCGCCGCTGATCCTCGGTCATGCCCGGACCCTGGTCGATCACGTGCAGTTCGACTGCTGCGGGCAGACCGCCTGCCCATGCGGTGGCCAGGGTGATCGTGGTTTCGGGCGGCGAGACGCGCAGGGCGTTGGAGAGCAGGTTGTCGATGATCTGCTCCAGGGCGTCGGGGATGGCCCACACCCGGCCGATCCTCGGCCCGGCCACGACGATGTCCACGTAGTGCTCGCCGGCGAAGGCGGCCCACACGGCCGCGCGGTCGGCGATGACGGCGTCCAGGTCGGTGGCCTCCGGGGTGGTCGCCGCGTTCTCCAGCCGGGCCAGGGCAAGCAGACCGTGCACCATGCGACTGAGCCGTTCCACCTCGCCCACCGCCTCGTCGAGGCTGGGTTGTGCCCGTGGGTCGAGATAGGGCTCGAAGTTCTCCAGTCGCAGCCGCAGCGCGGTCAGCGGGGTCTTCAGCTGATGGGACGCCTCCGAGGCGAAGGCGTGCTGGGCCTTGAGCAGATGCTGCAGCCGGGTCGCGGTGCGGACGAAGCAGGAGGCCAGGCGCCGCAGCTCGGGGGGCCCGAGGTCGGTGGCGGGCAGGTCCTTCAGGGTGCCGTCGGCGAGCTGCGTCGTGGCGTGCTCCAACGCCCGCACCGGGCAGGTGATCCAGCGGGCCAGCGCGAGAGCTATCAGCGCGACGGCCGCCAGCACCCCCAACCCCCCGACCGCCAGCGCCAGCCAGGCGTCATGAACCTTGACCGTCACCGCGGTGAGGGGAAACGACACCCGTACGACGCAGCGGATCGTGCTGCCCGAGGCGCCCGGCACCGTGGCGAAGAAGACGTCCTCACCGAGGACCGGATCCTGCCGGGTGCCGGAACTGGACCGGTTGGCCAGGGCGGTGGCGATGTCCGGCCGCGCGGACAGGTCCGTACCCGTGGGCACGACATTGCGGGAGTCGCTGAGCAGTTTTCCTTTTCTGTCGACGACGACGACATGGCCGCCGGTGCGCCGCGCGAAGCTCGCCACCTGTTCGGGAACGTCGGTGACGCCCGGCCGCTCGACCTTTTCCTCCAGCATTTCCGTGAGCATGACCGCGGCCTGCTGCCCGTTTCCGGTGAACCGTGACATCTCCCCACGGGCGTAGACGTAGCCGAACGGCACTTCCAGGCACAGCAGCACCAACAGGGTGAGGCTGACATAGCTGAGCAGGAGGCGGCGGGTCACCGGTCACCTTCTCGGACGTTCTCCTCGGCCTGCCCGGCGGCCGCGGCGTCGGCGGGCGGCGCGAGCCGGAATCCCACGCCGCGGATGTTGTCGATCCAGGCGGCGTCACCGAGTTTGCGGCGCAGCGCGGCGACATGGACGTCCAGGGTCTTGGTGGGGCCGAAGTAATGCGGTTCCCACACGGCGTCCAGGATCTGCTGCCGGGTGCGGACGGCGCCGGGATCGTCGGCGAGGTAGGCGAGCAGGTCGAACTCCTTGGGCGCGAGGGCCACGGAGGACCGGTGCAGGTGGACCCGGCGGCCCCGACGGTCGATGGTCAGCGGGCCGATCCGCTGGGCGTGGGCCACCGGATCGGGGCGGAGGCCCTCCGTGGCGGGAGCGGCCGGGCCCGGCTCGGCCGCGGCGGGTCCGGCACGCCGGAAGACGGCGCGGATCCGTGCGACCAGTTCCCGGACCCCGAACGGCTTTGACAGGTAGTCGTCGGCTCCCAGCTCCAGACCGAGAACCCGGTCGACCTCGTCGTTTCTCGCGCTGATCATGATGATGGGCACCTGGGAGCGCAGCCGGAGCGTCCGGCAGACATCGATGCCGTCCATGTCGGGCAGTTCCAGATCCAGCAGCACCATCGCCGTTTCCGCCGCGGCGAGCCCGTCGGCGCCGGTACGGGCGTGCTCGACGGTGAACCCGTAACGGCTCAAGCCCTCCATCAGCGGGCCGGCGACCCGGTCATCGTCCTCGATCAGTAAGAGACGCACATCATTTGACCCTACGGGCCCCGCTACAGCACAACGCCAGTGAAATGACAGTGCCGAGCAAACAGACTGTTAAGAAAGTACAGCGCGGGACTCTCCGGCCAGGGCCATGCGGCCAATTGTCCGCAGACAGTTCCGTTCCACGACACGGCGGAGCGGACGGAATACTGGATCGATTCTGACCCCGTCCTTCCTTTTCTCTGGGAATCGGCTAACCAACTATCCCGTAACGTTGACGGCAGCTGATCGCGGACGGCGCTCGCATTCGCGCTTTCTTTTCGCCTCCGCGGCATCCCCCTTGCTTTCCTATGCCACGGGACGGTGAAACATGCCGTACAGCAGCACGATCGACGAACTGCGCCACGCACGCCCCGATCTGGTCGACCCCTTCATGGCCGCGCTCCCCGGTGCGCGTGCCACGGTGCTCGGCCGGCTCTGGGGTGCGTTCGCCCGCGAACCGCTCCCCGGTATCGCCGACCGCGACCACGACACGGGCACCCTCGTCATCCGCCTCTCGGACGGCGGGCCGCTCGCGGGCCCCGCCGCCGCGGCGGAACGATTCGCCTCGATCCCGGCCGACTTCACCGTGCGGGGCCCCGACGGACCGATCGACGAGCCGGCCCGGCTCCTCGCCGTACTAGGAGTCCACCCGGAGACCGCGTCGCGTCTGGCCGCCGAGCTCGACAACAGCGTCGCCAACCTGGCACTGGCCCGCGCGGCGAACCCCGGGCCGTACGAGGTACGGGACTCCGCCGACGCCGAACAGGCCGTGGTCGACGGCCACCCCCAGCACCCCTGCTGCCGCACGCGCACCGGACTGTCCGTCGCCGAAGTGCTCGCCTACGCGCCCGAGCACCACCCCGTCATAGCACTGGCGCTCGTCGCCGTACCGGCCGATCGCTGGCAGGGCACGGGTGACTGGCCGCGGGAACTGTGCGACGGCGACACCGTCCTGATGCCGGTCCACCCCTGGCAGCGCGCCCATGTCCTCGCGCACCACCCCGACCTCGCGGTCGTGGACCGTACGATCGCCGCCCGCCCACTGCTGTCGATGCGGACCGTGTCCCCCCTCGACGCCCTGCCCGGCTGTCACATCAAGACGGCGCTGGACGTGCAGGTCACCAACTACCGGCGCACCATCTCCCCGGCCGAGGTGGCCGACGGAGTCCCCCTGTCCGAGCTGGTCACCGCCGTCGTCGACAAGGCCGGCCACGGCGACAGCCTGCGCGTCCTGCGCGAACTCGCCGGTGGCGCCGTCCGCGTGAACGGCCGGCCTTCGGCGAGCCTGGCGGCGATGATCCGTGAGGCCGGCGAACGGCACCTCGGTCCCGAGGAGATCGCCGTCCCGCTCACCGCCGTCCACGCCACCGGGGCCCGCCTGGTGAGCGGCGACCCGGTCACCTGGCTGGCGGAGTTCGCCGAACTCGTCCTGCCGCCCGCGCTGATCCTGTTGTCCATGGGCGTCGCCCTGGAAGCCCACGGCCAGAACACGCTCGTCGCGCTCCGCGACGGACGCCCGGTGCGGGTGCTCTACCGCGACCTGGACGGTGTGCGCATCCACCCGGGCCGGCTCGCCCGCCACGGCTTCTCGCTCCCGCCGCTGGACGGCACCCGGGCCAGCAACGACGAGACGGCGCTGCGCACCAAGCTGTTCGGCGGCCTGCTCAGCGGCGTCTTCAGCGAGCTGGTCTCCGTGTTGTCGCGCACCCACGGCGCCGACCCCGAGCAGTTGTGGGCAGCGGTGGCCGCCGTCGGCCGCCGCGTCTACGCCGACCTTCCCGACGCGGGCGCGGACCGGGAGGTGTTCTTCGGCGACACGCTGCCGCTGAAGGCGACCATCGCGATGCGCCTGGCCGAAGCCTCCGGTGTCGCCCAGTGGACTCCCGTCCCCAACCCCCTGGCCCGCCACCGCTGACCACCCGCTTCCGTCCGCCGGGCCCGGCCGGCCTCCCGCACCCCTCCTTGCACCGACTGGAGTCCTTCCGCATGACCGTCCCCAGCACCATCGGCGCCGTTCTCGCCACCACCGACAGTCCCGACGGGGCCGCCGACGCCGTCACCGCCCACACCCTGCTCAACTGCCTGATCCGCGAGGTCTCCGCGCCCGAGCGCCAGGTCACCGTCGACCAGGACGACCTGCTGCTGTGGCTGCCCCGCCGCGACGTCCTGCTCCGCGTCCCCCTGCGCCGTGTCTCCCTGATCGGCGCGCACCGCTTCGACGGCCCGATCGAGCGGCATGACAGCGGGGACTGGTTCGCGATCGGATGGCGCGAGCTCGCCGGATACATCCAGGACGAACTGGAACTGCGCACAGGCCTGGCCAACGACGAGTTCCTGGCCCAGGTCACCGACAGCCGGAACACCATCCACACCGTCCTGGAGCGGCGTGCCACCGCGGCCCTGCCACAGGACCCGTACCTGGAGTCCGAGCAGTCCCTGGTCTTCGGCCACCGCTTCCACCCCGCGCCCAAGTCGCGCACCGGCGACCCCGAGGACTGGCTGGACTACGGCCCCGAGACAGGCACCCGCTTCCCGCTGCGCCACCTCGCCGTCCACCGGCGACTGGTGCGCGAGGAAGGCGACCTGAGCAGGCTCGACGCGCTGCATCCGTACGGGCGAAGGGACTACGTGACCCTGCCGGTGCACCCGTGGCAGTACCGGCTGCTCGCCGACCACCCCGCCCTGCGCGAGGCCCTGGCCGCGGGCTCGATCGTCGACACGGGGGTCGCGGGCCCGGACTTCGTCCCCACCGCCTCGGTGCGGACCCTCTACCAGCCGGACGCCGACACGTTCCTGAAGTTCAGCCTCAACGTCCGCCTGACCAACTGCGTCCGTAAGAACGCCGCGTACGAGCTGTCCGGTGCCGTGGCCCTCAACCGGCTCCTCCACCCCGTCTTCGACGACATCGGCCGGACCCATGCCGGGAGTTCACTGCTCGCCGAGCCGGGCTACCGCACCCTCGCCCTCGACAACCACCTCTCCCTCGTGGAGGGCTTCGGCGTCATCGTCCGCACCGGGCTGCGCGAACACCTGCGTCCGGGCGTGACCCCGCTGCTGGCCGCCGCGATCGCCGACGAGCACCCCACCAGTTCGGCCCACGTCTCCCGTCTCCTGGCATGCGGTGACGGCGATGTGCTCGCCTGGTGGGACGCCTATCTCGGGCTGCTGCTGCCCCCGGTCCTGACCGCCTACTTCGAGCACGGGATCGTCCTCGAACCCCACCTCCAGAACGTCGTCGTCGGAGTGAGCGCCGACGGCACCCCCGCCCAGATGATCTTCCGCGACCTGGAGGGAACCAAGCTCGTCCCCGAACACCACCGCCCGTTCCTCGCCGCCCTGCCCGAGGACGTGCGCACACCGATGACGTACGACGCCGAGCGCGGCTGGAACCGGGTGGCCTACTGCCTCCTGGTCAACCACACCGCCGAGGTCCTCGCCGCCCTCGCCGACACCGACCCCGCCCTGGAACCCGCCCTGTGGGGCCTGGTCCGCGACCACCTCGACGCCTACTCCCGCGCTACGGGCGAGCCGCCCCGGCTGCGCGCCCTGCTCTCGGGCGTCCCGCTGCCCGCCAAGGCCAACCTGCTGCTGCGCTGGTCCCGGCAGGCCGACCGGCACGCCGACTACGTCCCGCTGCCCAGCCCGCTGGGCGAGGGCTTCCCGCGCGAGGTGACCCGGTGAGGCAGCAACTTCTCCAGTACGTCGCCGAGTCGGCCGCGCAAGACCTCCCCGCCTATGTCTACGACCTGCGGGACCTGCGCGAGCACGCGGCCGCCATCCGTGCCGCCCTGCCCGAGCGCGTCCAGCTCTTCTACGCCGCCAAGGCCAACTCCGACCCCCGCCTCCTGGACGTCCTGCGCGACCACGTCGACGGCTTCGAGGTCGCCTCCGGCGGCGAACTCCACCACGTCCGGACGATCTGCCCCGATGCGCCGATCGCCTTCGGCGGCCCCGGCAAGACGCCCGCCGAACTCGAACAGGCCCTCCAAGCGCCAGTGAACCGCCTGCACATCGAGAGCGAACAAGAACTCCACCAGCTCACCAGCGTGCTCGCCGAGCGCACCGTGGACGTCCTGCTCCGGGTCAACCTCCCCATCGCCCTCGGCCCGGTGGCCCTCGCCATGGGCGGCCGGCCCAGCCCCTTCGGCCTCGACCCGAGCCACCTCGACCGGTGCCTCGCCCTCATCGCCGACGACCCCCGCATCCGGCTGCGCGGCATCCACGTCCACCTCGCCAGCGGCCTCGATGCCGCCGCACACCTCGACCTCGCCGGGCAGGTCGTGACCTGGGCGAGGGAATGGGCCGACCGGCACGGCGTGGAGCTGACCGAGGTCAACCTCGGCGGTGGCATGGAGGTCGACTACGCCGACCCCGGCCGGCGCTTCGACTGGGCGGCCTTCGGCGCCGGCCTGCGCCGCCTGCTGGAGGGCCGTCCCGGCCTGACCCTGCGCGTCGAACCGGGCCGCTCGGTCTCCGTGTACTGCGGCTGGTACGTCACCGAGGTCCTCGACATCAAGCGCAGCCACGGCCGCGCCTTCGCCGTTCTGCGCGGCGGCACCCATCACCTGCGCACGCCGGCCACCAAACAGCACAACCAGCCGTTCACCACGATCCCCGTCGACACCTGGGACCGGCCCTGGCAGCGCCCCGAAGTCGAGGACGAACTCGTCACGCTGGTCGGGCAGTTGTGCACGCCCAAGGACGTCCTGGCACGCGACGTCCGGGTAGGACGGCTGCGCGTCGGCGACAGGATCGCCTTCTCCCTGGCCGGGGCGTACGCCTGGAACATCTCCCACCACGAGTTCCTGATGCACCCCGCGCCGCGGTTCCACCACCTCGACCACGCGCCCGTCCCCGCCGGATGCCTCCCGTAGCAGGCCGGGCCATGAGCAAGCACCGCCGCGTCCGCAGAGGTGGGAAGCGACGGGCCCCGAGCGAGGCACTCGCCACGCTCGGGGCCCGCAGCTTCCGCCGCTACCTGATCGGGCAACTCGTCTCCAACATCGGCACCTGGATGCAGCGCGCCGCCCAGGACCTGCTGGTCCTCCAGCTCACCGGCAACAGCGGCAGCGCCGTCGGCACACTCACCGCGCTGCAGTTCCTGCCGCAGACACTCTTCGGGCTCTCCGGGGGCGTCTTCGCCGACCGGTTCGCCAAACGCCGCCTGCTGATCGTCACGCAGTCCGCCATGGGGGTGCAGTCGCTCGTGCTGGGCGTACTGACGGTCACCGGCGCGGTGAACCTGTGGGCGGTGTACCTGCTGGCCTTCCTGCTGGGCACGGCCACGGCTCTGGACAGCCCGGCCCGAGGCGCCTTCGTCTCCGAACTCGTCGGCCGGGAACGCCTGGCCAACGCGGTCAGCCTGAACTCCGCGCAGTTCAATGTCGCCCGCGCGATCGGTCCGGCCGTCGCGGGCCTGGCGGTCGCCGCCGCGGGCACCGGACCCGTCTTCCTGGTCAACGCGGGCTCGTACCTCGCCGTTCTCTACGGTCTGATCTCCATCCGCGCCGACGAACTCCACGCGCCCAAGGAGAAGAACCGCGCGAACACCCGCCTGTCGGAGGCGTTCCGCGCCATCCGCGCCACCCCCGAACTGCTGCTGCCGATCACGGTCATCGCCTTCGTCGGCACCTTCGGCTTCAACTTCCAGGTCACCATCTCCCTGATCGCCATAACGGTCTTCAACTCGGGCTCGGCCGCCTACGGTTACCTGTCCGCCGCCTACGCCATCGGCAGCCTCGTCGGCGCGCTGAGAGGTGCCGGCAGACGAAAACCTCCCACTGCCCGCCGCCTGGTCACCGCCACGGTCGTGTTCGGCATTCTGGAGGCCCTGGCCGGCTTCATGCCCGGCTACGCCACCTTCCTGCTCGTACTCCTGCCCACCGGGGTGGCCTCCGTGACCGTGATGACCACGGCCAACGCCATGACCCAGCTGAACGCCGACCCGGGCATGCGCGGCCGCGTCGTCTCCGTCTACCTCCTCGTCCTGCTCGGCGGCACTCCGATCGGCGCCCCTCTGGTCGGCCTGGTCGCGGACACGGTCGGCGCCCGCTTCAGCCTCGTCCTCGGCGGCGCGATCTCCGCCGTGGCCGCCGTCAGCCTGTCGGCCGTGATCACGTCACGCTCCCGCACCACCCGGGAGAGCACTCCGCTCACCGCGGTCGCGTCACCACCGCCCATAGCCGTCGACGGCCGCCTGACATGAGACAGGTTCAGGGGCGACGACGCGTCGCCTCCCGCGCCACTTTCTGGCATCCGTGGCGAAACTTTGGTCATCTGCTGGGCTTGTGCTCTCCGTCTGCTGGGCCGTCTCTCGACAGCGTCTTCCTAGGGTCGTTGCCGTCCCCCGGTGGTCCGACTCACGGATCCCCGAATCATCGAATCCCCGCAATATGGAGACGAGTTCATGCGTACTCTGCCCCGTCGTGCCCTTCTCGCCGCTCCCGCCGCCGTGCTGATGTTCGCCCTCGCGGCCTGCGGCGGCGGTTCCGCCGGCGCCGTCGACACCGACGAGAAGAAGGAACCGCCGCTGACCGGAGACATCAAGCAGAAGGCCGAGGCGGCGGCCATAGCCGCCCATCCGGGCACGGTGATCAAGTCCGAGGAGGACGCGGAGAAGCCCGGCATGTACGCGGTGGAGGTGAAGAAGGAGGACGGCACCACGGTCGAGGTGTACCTGGACAAGTCCTTCAAGGTGAGCGGCACCAAGCAGGAAGGCACCGAGGAGACGGAGAACGACGGCTGAGCCGCGAGGGTCCCCGCTCCCGCCGCCCGGCCGCTCCCACCCTCCCTGGTGATCGGCCGGGCGGCATCCCGTGCCCGCTCACCGTCCCGTACGCCACCCAGGTCACAGGCGGCATCCCATGAACAGCCCAACTCTTCTGGCACAGCCGTGCGAGCCTTGCGCCATGCGGCTCCTGCTCATCGAAGACGACGACCGAATCGCCGGCCCGCTCACCGAAGGGCTCGGCCGGTACGGGTTCACCGTGGACCATGTCCGCACCGGTGCCGCCGGACTCGCCGGCACCGGGCACTCCCCGGACCTGGTCCTGCTGGATCTCGGCCTGCCCGACATGGACGGCCTCGACGTCTGCCGCAACCTGCGCGCCGGCTCCGCCGTGCCGATCATCATGATCACCGCCCGGGGGGACGAGGCCGACCGCATCGTCGGCCTCGAACTCGGCGCCGACGACTACCTCGCCAAGCCCTTCGGCGTACGGGAGTTGGTGGCCCGCATCCGAGCGGTCACCCGCCGCACCAGCGGCGCGCTGCCCTTCCCCGCGCCGGTGCGTCAGGCCGCGCCCGAGGCTCCCGGGCCGCAGCTGCTCGGCCCCCTGGAGCTGAACCGCCGCACCCGCCAGGTCCGCCTGAGCGGCACCGACGTACCCCTCACACCACGCGAGTTCGATCTGCTGGCCTACCTCGCCGAGGACCCCGGAACGGTCCACTCGCGGCAGCAGATCATGGACACGGTGTGGGACCCCCACTTCTTCGGCCCCACCAAGACCCTCGACGCCCATGTGGCCGCGCTGCGCCGCAAACTCGGCGACCCGGCCTGGATCACCACGGCTCGCGGTGTCGGCTTCCGCCTCACCGCCCCCGGCCTGGACGCGGAAGCCGGGGCGGCCGGATGACCCGACGTCTGCTGCTCAGCTACCTCGGCCTGGCGATCCTCGTGCTGGCCGGGCTGGAGATACCGCTCGGCTGGATCTACGCCCGAGGAGAGATCTCCCGTGCCTCCCAGAGCGTCGAACGCGACGCCTCGATGCTCGCCGAGGTCACCGAGGAGAACATCGAGAAGGGCAACCTCGACGCACTGCCCGATGTCATCGGCGATTACGCCACCCGCACCGGCGGCCATGTCGTCGTCACCGACCGGAACGGCCTCGTCCTGGCCGACTCCGACCCGTCCGGCCGCACGCACATCGACATCTCCGCCCAGCCGGACATCGCCCGTGCCCTGCGCAACCGACCGACCGTGGCCACCGGAGACGACGTGCTGTCGGCCACCATGCCGGGCCATTCCGGTACGACGATCCGGGGCACCGTGCGCCTGACCTACCCCATCGCCGAGGTCAACGCCCGCGTGCACCGCATCTGGGGCGCTCTCGCCCTGGCCGGAGCCTGCATCCTGGCCGCCGTCGCGCTGGCCGCGTTCACCCTCGCCCGCTGGATCACCCGGCCCCTGCGCACCCTGGAGGCCGCCACCGCCCAGTTGGCCGACGGCCGGCTCACCGATCCACCGGACGCCACCACCGGCCCGCCCGAACTCCGCAGCCTCGCCGCCTCCTTCACCCGTACGGCGACCCGCCTGCAACAACTCCTCAAGGCCCAGCACGCGTTCGCCTCCGAAGCCTCCCACCAGCTGAAAACCCCGCTGACCGCGCTGCGCCTGCGCCTGGAGAACTTCGAGCCCCACCTCGACCCACGGGCCCACGGCAGCCTGGAGGAAGCGGTCGGCGAGGTGGAACGCCTCAGCCGTATGGTGCAGGGCCTGTTGGCCCTGGCCCGCCTGGAGAACAGCGCCACCACCCCGGAGCCGGTCGAGCTGGACGCCGTGATCGCCGACCGCGTCGCTATGTGGGAGTCGCTGGCCGCCGAACAGTACGTGGTCCTCGACGTCACCGGACGCCCCGCCGGGCGGGTGTGGGCCATCCCCGGGGCGCTGGAGCAGGTCATAGACAACCTGGTCGCCAACGCCCTGCGCGTCTCCCCGCCCGGCACGACCATCACGCTCCACCGCGCGCCCGGCGCCGAACTCCACGTCATCGACCAGGGCCCCGGCATGACCGAGACCGACCGCGCCCGCGCCTTCGACCGGTTCTGGCGCGCCTCCGACTCCCACCACGACGGCACCGGCCTCGGCCTGCCCATCGTCCGCCATCTGGTGCACGCCTCCGGCGGCGAGATCACCCTGCACCCGGCCCCGGGCAGCGGCCTGGACGCCGCCGTCCTCCTGCGCCCGGTGACCGGCGGACGGTCACGCGGCGGAATCGGGGCGCCTCGATCGACACCGGTCACGGCGGTGGGATACCGCCACTAGCTGAAGTCTCGGTCACGCCTCATCGGGCCAGCGCCTTCGGACTTCGGACCGGACGGCGTCGATGAACTCGGCGGGCGGTCCGTAGAGGTGGTCGACGATGTAGTGGATGATCAGGTTCGGGGCTACGTACAGCACACCGTCGTCCGAGACCGCCCTGATCTCCGCATGGCCGAGCCGGTAGGTGATCCCCGCCCGCTCCGAGGTCGCCGTGTGCTCGGTGTACTCCCCGCAGAGCGTGCACGAGTGCCAGCCCCTGCTCCGGTGCTGCCGCAGCGAACCGAGATCGATGATGTTCGCGAGGTCTTCCTCGGAGACCTCGTCGACGGAGTAGTCGAAGCCGGCCTCGAGCCAGCCGATGGTGAGGCCCTCGGGCTTTGCGTGGTAGTCGTAGTCATAGAGCGAGAAATCCGGGTAGTAGGTCACAGGTCGGTTCTGGAGTGGCCCCGTGGCTCTCCGGCCCTCAGCGTCCGCGGGGGCGGCGGGAGATCACCTGGGGGAGGCTGCCGGCCTTCCAGTAGCCGTCGAGGATCTTGAGCAGGCGCTCGGTGTCGCGGAAGACCTCGGCGATGCGGTCGCCGTATTCCTCGAAGAGCGGGTCGCTCCACCATCTTGCGGCCGGCCCCGGAGAAGGGTCCGGCCCAGCTTCTCGCGGTGGTACACGCGCATGGTGACATGGCCGCAGATCGGACAGGTTCGCTCGGTCACGGGCAGGTGCAGTTGGGCGCCGAGCGCCTCAAGATGCTGCTGGTCGTAGGGGCGGGGCATGGGTCTGCGACCTCTCTGGGGAGTTGGGCGGGCGCCGAGCGGGTCGGCCGCGGTGGGAGGC
>NZ_JBSHAQ010000083.1:0-29754 GCF_053611585.1 Streptomyces sp. NPDC054794
GGGCTTGGCTGTCGTGCAGGTTCGCACCAGAGATGCCGATGGAGAGGGGCAGACCGGTCCGCTCGGTGATCAAGTGGATCTTCGACCCTTTCTTGCCCCGGTCTACAGGATTCGGACCCGTCAACTCCCCCCTTTCAGGGCCCGCATGTTCACCGAGTCGATCGCACAGCGGGACCAGTCCAGCTTGCCGCGTGCGCCCAGTTCGTCCAGGACCAGGCGGTGGAGCTTGGCCCAGACCCGGGCCTTGCTCCACTCGCTGAACCGCCGGTGGGCCGTCGGCCCTGAGGGACCGAACGAAGGAGGCAACTGCCGCCAAGTGCAGCCCGAAGTGGCCACGAAAATGATCGCCGCCAGAACCTCGCGGTCACCGTACCGCCGTCGGCCACCGCCCTGCGGCCGCGAGGGAGCGGGCGGCACCACCCGCTCGAACAGTTCCCACAACTCATCTGGCACGAGACGCTCAACGATCCCCACGACGCCAGACTATCGAACACGCCAAATGAGACGACGTCTAAGACCTCCACGATCAGGCGCGGCACGGGGTCGCGGGGGATCGAGCCCTTCAGCCACGCCCGGACCCGGCTCTCACCGGTGGCCAGGCCGGTGATGCCCTGTTCGGCGCCTCGCTCTGTGATCTGGCGGGCCAGGCGGTTGTTGGTCAGTCCGCACCGGCTCATCCAGTGCGCCAGGAGCGTGTTCGACTGCCTGTCGAGCGGGGGCCTGCCCATGCGGTACGCCTCCAGTGCCATTGGAAATGGCGGGTCTTCCAGGGTATGGGCCGGGCCTCAACTCGCCTACCCGGCATCGTAATTCGCCGAGAGGCGCCGGTTGGTCGCCCGCCCTGGGCCGTGCGCACCGGGTGCGCGGCGTGACAGCGAGCACCGCCCTTCACCGTGCAGCACCGACTCCCCCAGGGGCTTTCGAACCGGTGTGCTGTCGGTGCGCCGGAAAGCCCGGCGCGAGCGAAGTGGAGGACCACCTATGCAGCAGGAACAGCACTCCAGCAGCCTCCCCGTGCTGCACGCGGAGGACATCGACGCGGTGACCCTCGGCCGCGACCAGGAGGGCTACCGCGAGGGCGCCGTGGAGTGGTACCGGCTCTGACCGCTCCTGGTGACGCCCTCCACTGAGCACCGCTGCACCACCGGCCGCGCCGCCCGGCGCAGGCCGTCATGGCACAGGAAGGGAACTCCCATGAACGCCACGAGCACCCAGACCACCCCGGCCATCCCTGAGCTGCCGGTGCTGGCGTCGGCCGACGTCGACGAGGTCACCCTCGGCCGTCAGGCCTTCAACGACAGCGACAAGTCGAACTACTTGGAGGGCTGACCGACCGGCACCTTCGGGACCTGGGGCGGCGCGGCGTAAGCGGCGCCGCCCCAGCATTTCCGGCAGCAGTGAGAGGAGCGGACGGAATTGGATACGAAGTGGCTGGCCGGGGGCGCCTTCGACGCCCCAGCGGGTGCCGTGCGCACGGCCCGGGTGTGGCACACCCCTGATGCCGGCGTGCGGGTAGTGACTGCAGGAGCGGTCCACGCCGTGGTGAGCGGGGTGTGCCGGGGCGGCGATGCCGAGGTCTCCCGCGTCGCCGCGGCAGTTGCGGACGGGCGGATAGAGGAGATCCTCACGCTGGGCGGCTCGTACTGGATGGTCGTCCACGACACGGAACGGCGGCGCACGGTCGTGGCCGGCGATCTCTCCGAGGCCCGGGGCGTGTTCACAGCAGCGACCGACCGGGGCCCGGTGTGGGCGACGGACGCCGCACTGCTCGCGGCGCAACTCGGCCGCGGCCCGGACCTGGACCTGCTGGCGGCCCGGATCACGGTGGGATCGGCGGAGCACTGGCCCGACAGGTCGGTGTGGTCGGGCATCGAGCGGGTGCCCGGCGGCCACGCCCTGGTCCTGGAAGACGGCACCGCGCGCACCGCCGACGTCCGGCCCCGCCCGGACGGACGGACTATGGAGGCGGGCTCCGGAGAGGTCGGGGCCGCTTTGTGGGCAGCCGCCCAGAGCTACGCCCGCGAGGCGGGGCCGCGGGTGAGCGCGGACCTGTCTGGCGGCTTGGACTCCTCGACCGTCGCTATCGCCGCCGCTGCCGTAAGCCAGATCGTGGCCGTCACCTACGGCGGTCCGCTCGCCGACAGCGAGGACACACGCCTCGCGCGGCAGGTCGCCGCGTACGTGGGCGCCGAGCACCACGTCAGCTCCGGAGGACGCCTGACGGCGCACTTCTCCAGCTGGCCGTCGGCCCGCCCCAACTCGCCGGTCCTGCCGGTGTCGTCCTATCCGCTGGACGCCGACTACCTCCCGCCCGCACGCGGGGTGTCCGCCCTGCACCTGACCGGGCACGGCGGGGACGTGGTGCTGGAGTCGTCGACGGCCGCCTGGACCGTGCTCGCGCAGAACGGGCAGACCCGGCGGGCGCGGGCGGCCGTGACCGCGCAAGCCCGCCGGGTCAACACCGCGCCGGGCCCGCTGTGGCGGGCGGTGAAGGAAGCCGCACGAGGACGGCCCAGCGCGCTGTTCCGGGCGGCGGAAGCAGTCTCCAAGGGGCGGCCGTTCGGTGACGGGCTCGGGGTATGGACATGGTGCCCGATCGGCGCGGCCGCCCAGTGGCTCACCCCGTACGGGCGGCAGGTCATCGCGGGCATGCTGGATGCCTCCGGGCGGGCGGTGGGCGAGGTCGAGGCCGGAGAGTGGGACGACTGGAGCGCGCTGCGCTACAACGGCTCCGCCATGCGCGACAGCGAGCCGCTGTGCGCCGAGCACGGCGTGACCCAGGTGAGCCCATTTTTGGACAACGAGGTCGTGCGGGCGTGTTTGCGCATCGGTGCGGGCGAGCGGCGCCGACCGGGCGTGTACAAGCCGCTGCTCGCCCTGGCACGCCCCGAGCTGCCGCACTGGCTGACGGGCCGCCAGAGCAAGGGACACTTCACGCCGTTGTCGTACGAGGGCCTGCGCGCCCGCCGCCAGGTCCTGCACGAGGTGATCGACGCCAGCGAGCTGGTCGGCTGCGGGCTGATCGACCCCGCAGCCGTGCACGCCGCGCTGGAGGCGGCGACGGCGGGCGTCGGCCGGCCGCCGCTGGCTGCGCTGGAGGCCTTCCTGATCACGTCGTGGTGGCTGGCCCGGACCCCGGCCCGCCTTGCGGCTGCGGGGGGCGTGCGGTGATGCGGGTACCGCCCGGTGTGCACCGGGCAAGCCTCGGCGACGGCGCGGTTGCGGTGCTGAACGTGCCCACCGGCACGTGGCAGTGGATGAACGAGGCCACCGAGCGCATCTGGTCGGCGGCGCTGTCCGGCGCCGAGCCCGAACTGGTCAAGCAGATGCAGGCGGAAGAGGTTCCCGGCGACGTCGAGGCGATCGTCACCTCTACCATCGAGGACCTCAAGCGGGCAGGGCTGCTCACCGACTCGGACCACGGTTCGGCGATGCTGCCACCGCCCATGCCCCCGGTAACCGCCGTTGCCACGCTGTGCATCCGGCCCGGTTGGACGGTGCGGATGCTGGCGAGGGTGGCGCTGGCCCTGGCGCTCGGCGTGATGCGGCTGCCGATGAGGGCCCGGATGCGGCTGCTGGGCTGCCTGCGATTCCTGCCGGCCGCGCCGCCGATCGTGGCCGCGTCGGCGGCCGCCGCCGTGCCGCTGGTCCGGCCGGCCTGGTGGCCGGGCCGCATCGCCTGCATGGAAGTGTCGCTCGCCACCGTCCTCACGATCGCGTTGCAGGGGCGGCGAGCACACTGGGTGCTTGGGTCGCGGCGCCTGCCGAACGAGGCGCACGCCTGGGTATGGACCCAGCACGGGGCGTTCGGCCTGTCCGGGCGCGACGCCGACGACCCGCGACGCCCCTGGGTCGGGGTCGCCGCCACACCCCCCATTCACCCGAACGGGTGAATTACGTGGCGCGGAACTGACGTCTCCGGCGGCCTACCTGCCCTTCTGGGGCAGGCGGTCGCGTAAACCGGTGTGCCGGGCGGCGGACGGGACCTCTACACCAGATGGGTGACTGCTGAACCCGCCCCCGCTGTCGGCCCCGCGCCGGTCATGCGGTACGTCGACGGCCAACGAGAAGGCGCCCTCGGGCTGGCCGCAACCGCCCGCCGTCTGCCCGCCGTCCTCGCCCGCACGGTGCGGCTGGCCTGGCACGCCGACCGCCCTGCTCTGATCGCCATGCTCGCCGCGCAAACCGCAACAGCCGTGCTGGCCGCGCTCGCCCTGACGGCGACAACGACCCTGTCGGCGGTCCTGGACGCGGCCGCCGCCTACAGCCGCAGGGAACCCGTCGGTCCCGTCGTGCGCGCAGCGGCTGTGCCTGCGGTGTGGGCGGCCGCCGCGCTCGCCGGGGCCGCGCTCGTGGATATTGCCGCCCGCGCGGCCGCAGCCCGCCTCAGCCCCCGCGTGTTCCGGGAGGCCGACCTGCGCGTCCTGGATGCGGCCGCGTCCGTCGAGCTCATCGCCTACGAGCACCCCGGCTTCGAAGACCGGCTCGAAGCAGCGGGCAAGGGCGCCGAGTCGGCACGCGACCTCGTCCTCGACGTCCAAAGCGCCATCTCCGTCCTTGCGCAGCTCGCCGCCGTCACCGCCGTGGTCGCCACCCTTGACCCCATCCTCATGGGTCTGTTGCTGCTGACGGCCGCGCCGCGCGCGTACGCCTCACTGCGGGCCGCGCGCCTGGAGCACGCGGCGGCGACCGCGACTCGCTCCGACACCCGTCTTCGCGCGACCCTGCGCGGCTACAGCACCGACCGCAACACCGCAGCCGAGATCCGCGCTGCGGGGATGGGGCGGTTCCTGTCCGTCCGCTACCGGCAGGTGTCCGACCGGCTGGAGGCCGAGGCGCTGGCGGCCGCGGTGCGGGGCCTGCGCGTCCAGCTCGCCGGAGACACCGTCTCGGCGCTCACGCTGTGCGCCACCTTCGCCGCGCTGGCCGGACTCGTCGGTGCCGGGCGCCTGGAGGCGGCGGCGGCCGGCACGGCACTGTTCGCGCTGCGAACCGCGACAGCAGCGTTGACGACGCTCACCCGGTCAGCCGCGCGGATCTTCCGCACCGGCCTCTACCTGGACGACTGGGCGGCATTCCTCGACGAGGCGGACCGCCACCGCACCCACCGGGGCACCCGCCCCCTGCCCGACGACGGCCCCGACGTCATCAGCGCACGCGGCCTGACGTTCCGCTACCCCGGCGCCGACCGGCCGGCCGTCGACCGGGTCGACCTCGACCTGAAACGCGGCGAGATCGTGGCGCTCGTCGGGGAGAACGGCTCGGGCAAGACAACGCTCGTCCACCTGCTCACCGGCCTGTACCTGCCGGACGCCGGCGAGGTCACCTGGGACGGAAGGAACCTGACCGAGGCGCAACCCGCTGACGTATGGCGGCGAGTGGCGATGACATCCCAGGAATACACCCGCTGGCCCCTGACCGCCCGTGAAAACATCACCCTCGGCACACCGCACAAGTCCGGCGACGCCGCAGTGCTCAACGCGGCCCGGGCCAGCGGAGCAGACCGCGTCCTCGACACTCTCCCGGACGGCCTGGACACATCACTCGTACGCTCGTGGTGGGGCGGACACGACCTGTCAGGGGGCCAATGGCAACGGATCGCGCTCGCACGGTCCTTCCACGCCGATGCCGCCGTACACATCCTCGACGAACCAACCGCCGCACTCGACGCCCGCGCCGAGCGCCAGGTCTTCGACAAATTCCGCGAGCTCGCAGCCGGACGCACAGCACTGGTCATCACACACCGGCTCGCCAACGCACGCGTCGCAGACCGCATTCTCGTAATGGCCGACGGCCGCACCGCCGAGTCCGGCAGCTACAAGGAACTACTGGCCCGGCCAAGCGGGCTGTTCGCGCAACTGCACCGCCTGCAGGAAGGCGCCGAGGCCTGACCCTCGTGCGTTCTAGGATCCGCAGGTCGATGCGCAATGTCGGCTGAGGATGCGCAGTGAATGCGCAAATCCGGGGACGGGTGCACACTCGTTACGGTCTGTGGCGGTCGTTGTGGGCGCCGATCCCGAGCTGGAGGATGGACAACGGCTCGCCGACCACCACCACTTCCGACAACACCTGCCCGTCCCGCTCAAGGAATTCCTCCACGACCAGGCCGAAGCTGACCTGAGACGCTTCAACATCAACGAGCCGCTCCAATGGGAGCCACCCTCCCACTGGGTCGAGATCCCGCACTGGCCCGGCCACGACGACGCGATGATCAGCACCTCTCTCGCAGCCGAACTCGCCGCACAATCACCCGTCGAACGTGAACTGGCAAAGGACCTCGGGCTCACCACGACACACCTGCGGCTCTACTTCGAAAGCCGTGCTCTTTCCATCCCGCTTCCGCACGAGCTGCGCTCGCCCCGAACACGACAGGCCCGGCCCAAGGGCGTTCCCCGCACCGGCCCTCTCGCTTCCACCCGACTCCGCTATCTCTACCAGGAACAACGATTGACGCTCGACCGGATCGCGGAGCTTGCCGGCTGCAGCCACAGCACCGTCGCCCTCGCGATCCACGAGGCCGGAATCCCCAAGCGGACGCGCCGGCCTGCCGGCTACCTCACGAAAGTCATCTCGCGCACTTGGCTGGAGAACGAGTACCACCACAAGGGCAGAAGCTCGCCCGACATTGCCAGTGAGCTGGGCGTCCGCAAGCACGAAGTCATGCGCCTGGTACTACAGCCTCAGATCTTGAGGTTGTGATCGGTTGTGTTCGGGTTGTCGCCAGGGGCGGAGGCGGGCGGGCAGAGGGTCGCCGCGCCGGTTGTAGCGGCTGACGGTGGCCCGGGTCTGATGCATGGCTCGCCAGTGGTGCTGCTTGAGGTGGTAGGCGTCGCTGTGGTGGGCGGTAAGGGCGGTGGCCGCGAGGAGAAAGGCGAGGGCCGGGACGGTCAGCCGGATCAGCGGAAGGTGCTTCTTCCCACCGTCTCCTGCGCTTTTCCCTCGTCTGCCGGGGCCCAGCCGGTGGGCTCGGCCTCGGTGTCTGGTTCCGGGTCGGGGTGGCGGGCGCGCTGGACGGTCAGGAAGGCCAGGGCGAGCATCGCGCAGGTGACGTGCCGGTGCCAGGAGGTCCAGCGGCGGACCTGGTACTGGCCGAGGCCGGTGATCTGCTTGGCGAGTTCGTTGTTCTCCTCGATCTTCCAGCGGACCCCGGCCCTCACAATCGCCTCGGTGACCGGGTCGGCGGCGGGGGCATGGATCAGGAAGTACGCGTACTCGTAGTCGACGCGGACGCCGGCCAGTTGCTTCTTGTCGGTGCTGCGGCGTATCAGCAGCCGGTGGGCGAAGCCGTCGGCCGGCATCTGTCCGGGCAGGGTGACCTCGAACCAGGCCCAGTCGTAGGCGCGCTGCCCCTTGGAGCCCTCGCCCTGGCTGCGGCGCTCCCACTTCTCGCGCACTGTGGCATGGTGCAGCAGGTCACCGGCCGCCGCGACCTTCGGCAGGTACGGCTTGCCCGGCGGACCCTGAACCGGCAGCGTGATGGGCACCGCGAGTACATAGCGGATCTTCCGCTCCTGCAGCCAGGACCTGAGGGCGGGGTCCTTGCCGTAGTCCGCGTCCGCGGCCACCCAGGAGAACGGCAGGCCGCCGACCACGCGGCCTCCAGCATGGCGAGGCCCAGGTGCGGCTTGGTGGTGAAGGCGACCTCGTCGGGCACCCCGGCCGCCCGGCACCGCTCGCGGTCCTTCGTCCAGGACTGCGGCAGGTACAGGCGCCGGTCGCAGAAGGTGTGACCACTCGCGGCGGCGTAGGTGAGCATCACCATGACCTGGCAGTTGCGGACGTCACCGGTCGTCCCGCAGTGCTGGTGGGCGACCCCGACGGACTTGTCCCCCTTCTTGATCACCTGCGTGTCGTCCAGCACCAGCGTCGCGCCCGGATCCCCCAACTCCCGTGCCACGTACGCCTGCACCTCGGCTAGCAGTCCGTCCGCGCTCCAGGACGCCTCAACCAAAAACTTCTGGATCCGGTGCGGGGTGGCATGCCCCGCCCGCTCGGCCATCGTCCAGCCGTTCTTCCTGGCCAGGCCCGACAGCAGCCCCTCTACGAGATCCGCGAACACCTCCCGCGGCTCCGGCCGGGCAAACAGATGCCCCAACCCGCCCGTCAAGGCAGCCAGTTCCTCCGCCCAGCCCTCAACATGCTCCGCACTCACATCCATCAGCATGACCGGACAACGATCAGCACCGATCACCAGTCACATGATCTGAGGCTGTAGTACCAGCCCGCCCGAGGAACCTGACGATCACGCCGCTCTTCTCGCCATGAGCAGGGGCGACCATCACCGCGAGATGTCACCGCGGCACATCATCCTCTGAGCGGTTCACACGCCGAACGCATGCCCCGAATGCGTCGACGAATATCAAAAATTCGCCCATTGAGACGATTTCAGAGTGGGTCGGGGCGGTCATGATCTACGCAAAGGCTTCCTCGGCGAGAGCGAGGCGGCGCACCCATTAGAGGGAGACTTGATGGCTGAGCCGATCTCAAAATTCGACCCGAACGGCAAGGCATCCGTTCTCAGCTACAACGTTCCGGAGCCCACCTCGTACAGCGGGCGGAACATTATCGCACTCGACCTGGACGATCCCACGAACTGGTTCCTGCCGGACGCTTTCAAGGCTCCGGAACGCACTCCCGCGCAGGGTCTGTCGCAGGCGACGGGCGCCGACATCGCCAAGCTGCTGCGAACCGGCGACCTCAAGACATTTCCAGGGATCAAGAACCCGGCGGCCACTCACGCGGGGCTGTTCTCTACGCACAGCGTAGTCGCCTCCAGCGGCGGTGTGCTCGACACCGCGACCACCAGCGTGCTCGCCAAGGGGCTGCGCTACGGCCAGGCAGCAGCCAATCTGCAGCCGCTCGCCGTGGGGGGTGTCGCTGCGACCTCCACCGTCGGGGGTGTCGACGGCGCACGCGAGTCCGCCAGGGACGTGGTGGACGACACCCCGGGCACGAGCGAGATCACACACCTGCCGCGCGCCCTGCGCGGTGCGGTTCTCTCCGACGCTGCGCTGGGCAGTCAGCGGACCCAACCGGAGATCACCGATCTGGACGTCGGGCATGTCGCCGAGATGCTCAGCGCGGGCCGACGACTGACGGTGCGCCGCACCCTCTGGGGCGAGTACGCGTACGACTTCCTGCCGGATCCCTTCCCGCAGGCGGCACCGTCCTCCGACCTCCCCGCCGGAGAGCCGCAGATCGCGCTTGTGGAGTCGTATCGGTTCTCGTCCTTCCTGGGCCAGTACGGCGCGGGCCGGACTATCAAGACTTTCAGCCTGTTGCCCGGCGAGAAAACCACCATCAGCATCAAGACGTACCGAAAGACCGAGACTGACAGCAAATCGGCATCCAGCGTGCTCGACTCGTTCTCCAAGTCGAGCGCTGACGACTTCGAGAACACCGTCCAGCACGAGAATTCAGACAAGCAGGCCAACCAGAAGAGCCTGGAATGGCATGTCGAGGCGGAGGCGGAAGGATCCTGGGGCTTCGCCAGCGCCAAGGTCAGCGGTGGCGTCAAGGGCGCCACCGCCTCTCAGCGCGAACAGTTCGCAAAAAACATGAGTAGTGCGGTCAACAAACACGCGGCCAAGGCCTCGGCCAAGCGTGACGTGCAAGTGAACACCTCGGAAGAGGTGAAGACCGTAAGCGGCGAGGAAACCTCGATCATCCGGCAGCTGGAGAACATCAACGTCGCGCGCACGCTGAACTTCGCATTTCGGCAGATGAACCAGGAACACGTCACGATCCTGCACCTGGTCGACGTGCGCGTCGCCTTCTGGAACGGCTACGGCGAATCTGTACGGGAGGTCCCGCTGTCGGGACTCGACTCGCTGCTCGCCGCATACATCAAGCCGGAGCGTCGGCAGGACCTGCGAAAGATCGTCCTCGCCCAGCTCTCCACGATCTTCGACTACAAGGACAACCTGGTCCAGCCCCCCATGGTGGAGGAGCGTGAAGTTGCCTCGAACGACCGTTATCTGCGATGGCGCAAGACCAGTTCCACCTACACGGACGAGACCGGCAACGCCTTCACTGTCCCTGGCGTCATCATGAACGTCGACAAGATCGTCATGCGGACCGACGGGGTCATCGTCGACGCCGTCCTGGGCCAAGGCGACGCCCTCGACGCCTACTCCAACGGCCTCCAGGTCCAGGCTGTTCGACAGCGTCAGCTGGGCAATGATCGCGAGGCTCTCGGTCAGAAGGTCGTCACCGATACCGACAACCCGAAGGCCAAGATCTACAAGGACATCTTCCCTAACTCCGTTGCGCTGCCGGGGAAGATCTCCGTTTCCGCCTCGGACACCGGGGTCACCGTCTCCTCCACCTCTGCGTCCAGCCCGGCCGCCATCTCCACCGACGGACACACCACCAGCGGATGACCTCCCGCGGCCGGTCCGCTCGCAGGATGCGGCCGCGGACCGGCTCCGCCCGATGTCTGAAGAAGGAGAAGCACTGTGCCCGAGCCGGCCCTCGGAACTGGCATGCTGACAAACGTCGCAGTCGGCAAAAGTACCCAGCTACTCGCCCCCCAGGCACTGGGACATAGCGCCGCCGCGACACCCAACAGCGGTTCCCCGACCCTTACCATCGTGCAGCCCAAGGCTGGCGTCCCTCCCTTTTTGATCGACGCCACTCCTGCCATGCCAGTGATTGCGTGCCAGGCACAGATCACCGGCATTGCGCCCGACCCCACACCGACCACAGCCTTTGACTGGCTCATCGAGATCATCGAGCCGCAGAAACGGGGGAGTTGCGCGAGCGCGGGAGTGTTCTGCGGTTCCCATGAGTTCGGGCGCGGCGTGGTCGGTGGGGCGTGGAAACCGAGCCTGGTGGAGTTCCGCGGCGGCGAAGCACGAATCCGGGTCACAACAACCGTTGGCGGGGTTCCACTCGAAGCCGAGACACGGGTGGCGATCATCGGCGCAAACCCACCTCGCGCGGAGATTCACAAAATGTGTGGTGGAGCGGCCACAGATATTGCGCGTATCGCCTGCCACGAAAGCGGGATGGAACAATTTCAGTCGAACGGTTTTCCCAAGCTTGGCCCCGGGGGCGACACCGGAGTCATGCAGCTGTGCAATCCGGCGGCCACCTGCGACGAGCGGTGGAACTGGCGCGCCAACGTACAGAAAGGCATCGCCCTGTTCAATCAACACAAGGCAGCGGCACGCCAGTACCTGGACATGCACAAGATTGACAGTAAATGGCCCAACGACAAGGGCATGACGAACGATCAAGTGCTGCAACGCGAGGCCATCAAACGATTCAACGGAGGGGTGTACTGGACCTGGGACGAAACCAAAGCAATGTGGATGGCCAAGCCGGCCGGTGACTACACGGACAAGGTCCTGGCGGCATCCTGCCCGTGATCGCGCCGATGAGGTTCAAGGAGCGTGTTCGTTTCGCCCTCGGTTACCCGGCAGTCGTCCCATGTGGTGAGCCGAACGAGTCGCGACTGTCCAGCGGTGGTGGCCCAGCCGTTGCGAGGACTCGACTCCCTTGCGTGCGATGCGGTGTGCAATGCCTCGCTCGCGTAACCAGCGCCGCAGGTGGGAGTAGTCGTAGCCCTTGTCAGCGTGGAGCTTGCCCGGCTTGCGCCGTCGCCCTCCGCGGGGCGAGCGGATCGGCGGGACGCCCTTCACGAGCGGGGGGTGGTCCCGCGCGGCGTGCAGTGCGGCGTGCAGGTAACTGTCCAGGCGCCGGCCGCGGGTATCGGCGCGGTCCCGGAGCCGGTGGAGCTCGGTCAGGACGTGGACTCTCGTCCGCGCTCACCGATCCGCCCATCGGGCTGCCGGGCGCGTCCTGGCCTGCGAGGCTCACAGTGGGGTCCAGTTGTGTGTCCCGCGTCGGGGTAGCGCGGGCCGGTATCCCGGCGAAGGTGTAACGGTCGCCCGAGCGTTGTCCCCGGCCCGGCGACGGGGCGTGCGACGACACTGGCCATCACCGGCTGTCGTCCCCGCTCACGAAGACGGCGCGGATCTCCTGGATCACGTCGTACAACTGCCGGGCGGGCGTGCTGCCGGGGGCGCCGAGGTCCTCGCGGGCGGCGTCCAGCAGGACAGTCAGATGCTGCCCGCGCATCTGTCCGGTGGCGGAGCGGCGGGCCTGGCCAATGGCGGCGTGCAGCTGCTGGCGGTAGGCGCCGGGCTGGATCTGGGCGAGCCGTCCGCGTCGCAGGTCGATCCGGTTAGCCGCGCCGCAGAGGCCGGAGCGGAGTTCGGCAGGGATGCGCCGGTAGGCCTCGTCGTCCAGATCCGGCAGCGGAACCCACGCGTTCTCCGCGTTGATCACGGCGTGGGCGGCGGCATCCCGGTCGCCATGGGACGGGCTCCGGCCGAGGGTCCGCCGCCGGTGGCTGGCTGTCCATTGGACGTCGTCGGTCTTGCGGCGGCGGACGGGGGCGATGGCGCCGACCTCGGTGCCGTCGGCCAGCATGCGGTAGCCGCCCAGGTAGTCGGGGTCCGGCTCCAGCCGCCAGGCGCGACCGCCGACGGTGCTCAGGTCGACCGGTCCCGTCTCCTGCTCTTCCTCGGCCGGGCGGAGGTCGCGCAGCGCGTGGAGCAGTTGCCGGGCTTCCTTGCCGCGCCCCAGCGCCGCCTGGTCGAGGCCGGTGAGCCGGTCGAGGTCCTCCTCGGTGGGCACGCGCAGCGCGGTACGCAGCGCGGACTGGCGGACGGCGTGGGGGAGCCGGGCCTGCCGGCCGCCGCGCTCGGGGGTGGCGGTGGCCAGCGGGATCACTGCGGCGACCAGCGCGTTCTGCGCCGGTTCACCAAGGGCCGCGAAGGCTGCGGCCCCGCCGCGGCGGAGGACATGGCGCCGGGCGCCCGGCGCAGGACGTCGCGGATGACCGCGCCCGCCGCCTGCTCACGGTTGGCGTAGTGCTCGTGCCTGTGCGGCGGGTGCAGTCGCACGGTGCTACTCGTGCGCGCCGACCAGCCCAGCAGCGACGTGCCGGTGAGGGAGTGCTCGGGCTGGATGACCCCCTCGATCTCGCCGTCGCGCAGCACCCGCCAGCGGCTGTGATCGTCCGCGTAGCGCACCAGGGTCCAGCCGGATCCGCCATACACGCCCAGGTCGACGATGGCGTCCGGCACGCTCGGCCCGTCCCCGGCATCCTCGCCGTCGCTGTCGGCCGGCACCAGCCGGTCCGGCTCGTGGGCCCTGTCCGGGACGACGTCAGCCTCGCCGCGGCCGGCGTCCGGCGCGGTCGCTGCCCGGGCGGCGTCGAGCTGGGCGCGCAGCGCGGCCAACTCGCGGCGATGTTCCGCGCGTTCGTCGTCGTGCCGGGCGGCCAGCCGTTCGTATGCGGCCTTGAGTTCCTCGCGGTGTGCCTGGAGTTCGGTGAGCCGGGCGTGGAGACCGGTGAGCTCGCTCTGCGCGGCGGCCAGCTCGACGGCCGTACGCTGCTGTGACTCCTCCAGGAGGGCCTTTGCTCGGGACAGTTCCGCCACGTGTGCGTCCTGGGCCTGCTTCTCGCCCTGCAGGCGGCCGTGGTCGGCCAGCAGCCTGCGGTGCTCCGCGGTGACCTGGGCCAGGGTCGTCTCCTGCTCACGCCAGCGGTCCTGCAACTGCGTGTGCGCGCCGGTGAGTTCCTGGTGGGCGTCGCGCAGCTGCCGGTGCACGGCGGACAGTTCCTCGTGCGCGGCGCGGTCCGCGTGGGCGCGCTGGTCGGCGCCGGCGGCCTCGCCCAGCGCGCAGGCCGCCTCCCGCAGGGCCGCCTGCCGCTCGGTACGTGCGTCCTGGGCCACCTGGGCGCTACGGGCGGCCTCCTCGCGGGCCTGATTGGCGTCCTGGACGGCCTGTTCACGGGCCTGTTCGGCCTGAGTGACCCGGGCGTCGGCGTCGCTTCGGACCGCGGCGAGGTGGGCGGCGACCGCCGCGCTGTCCGCCCCGGCCTTCTGGCCCTGGTGCACGGCCTGCAGCGCGGTCAGCACCCGGGGCAACAGGTCGGCGAGAACCACCTGCTCGCGAGCGCCCTGGGCGACAGCGCGGTCCACGGGCAGCGGCTCCGGCCGCGCGGCGCGTTCCGTCTCCAGGGCCTTGCGCGCGCGGTACGCGATCTGCCGGTCGCGCCTGTTGTTGTGCTGGACGCAGAACTTCGGCGGCGGGCCGGGCTTGCCCTGAGTGGGCCGGGCGCGGGCGGCGGTGCAGTCGGGAAAGTCGCAGTCGGGGCCGCCGAAGCCCGCTGCCATCAGCTTCTTCGCCAGCCAGGTGTCGTCGGCGGCCGCCGGGCCGGGTGGGTGTCGTGGTCATCGCCGTCCCGTTCTCGTGCCCGCGCCGGGGCGGCCGTGCCGGCCGCCAGGTCCCTGGCACGGTAGAGCACCGGTCGGTGCGAATACAACTCAACTCGAACACGACGAGAGTTGACGCGTGATCTGGTGATGTCTGATCCGCTTTCATCTGGGGTGATTCGCTGTGCGCCGATCTGGGGCGTGAAGCAGGTTCCCCGCCCGTATACCTTCACAGGGGGTCTGTTGTCTCAGGGAGGCGTGTGCGGCCGAAGCGGTCGTTGTCACGCCTGCCGGGTGTCCGGGTTGATTGAATCCCGGACGGCTGGGTGTCGGGCCTGCGCCGGGTCCTGATTCCGGATACTCTCTGCATCACCGGCCACAGCTTCCGCCGCGGCTGGATCCAGCAGGCCCTGGCCGCCGGCAACCCGCCCGAAGTGGTCGCCCTGCACTCGCGGCACTCCCTGCGCAGCACCGCCTTCGACGCCTACCGCAAGAAGAAGATCCCCTGGAGCCAGAATCCCACAGTGGGCCTGGGGCTCGCTGCCTGATCGACCGGGGACGTGCGCGCGAAGCTATAACTCGACCGCCTCGAAACGCACTTGTTCCCGCTGAGCCTGTTGCTTCGCGGGCAGACCGCCCCCATCGGGATACACCCGCCAGCGAGATCACCGTCACGCTAGGCCGAAAAGCTCAGTGTCTGCGCTGCTGCAACCGGCCGACGCGCCCGTAGTGTTTATGGAGATTCATGCCTCCAGCTGAAAAAGTGATGGCGTGAATCGTGTGCTATTGCGACAGCGGGCGGCCCTATGCGCTCGGCAGGCGTTGATGGTACTGCTTCTGGTCCTACTGGGGTCTGTTGCTTCGATAACCGTAAGCGCCTTTTTCCTGGTCACACCATTTGTGTATTCGAGTGGTTGTCCGGAGGCCGGAGCTCCAACTCGACCTTATGAATGGCTGCTGGTGGGGTTCTCCGGCGGTCGGAACAGGTGTCAGTGGGAGCAGGCCATCATGGACCCGTCGGCCAAGCCGAAACTGGACATCCAACGGAGCGTGGACATCCGTGCGGGAAAAGCAGGCATCATCAAGTTTGGACTGAGCGCCACGGCACCCCGAGATAGCACCCTGATCAGGAGTGTAGAACATGGGGTAGCGGCGAAGGACGTGACAGCCTTCACGGAGACCGTCTGGGGTCCGCTTATCGTCGCCGGCACTGAGCCGACGTGGCAGCTCCCTGTCTTGACGAGCGACGGGTCTTCCAAACAGGCGGAGGTCTCAGTGAACGGGACGTTGTTCGCGGGATCAGGCAACTTGGCCATGTTCTCGAAGGGGCCAACCACACTGTGGATGGACCTACCCGATGAGTCCTTTACAGCGGTCAATACATCATGGCATATCGCGGTTCAAGGCCCACACACGCTGGAAGCGGATACTTCTTCATCGGGCAAGGCGCTATCCGTCACGATGCGCCCGGCCAATGAGACGGGGCCAGGACGCAACTATCCGGGCAACGCACCTCTGGCCGTGTGGTGGCCGTCAGCTGGTCAATTCCTTGCAGAGGCTGGCAATGTGGTCGCAGCAACAGCGAGGTCCTTGCTCGCAGCGGTGGGCTGGTGCGCGCTACTTCTTGCCGCCAGGAACGGAGCTCTCTCCCCTCTCGGCTGCGATGCTCAAATCCGCAACCTGATCCGGATCACGGGAGCAGTTGTTCTAGTCCACCTGGTGCTTTCGGTAACTCCCTGGATTGGTCCGCTGGGCGAATACGGTGGGCATGCCTTTGCACCCGTTGGCCTCAGGGACGCTGTGGAAGGCGCCTGGGGCTGGCAGAACAACCCCTATGCGCCCCTCCCCGGATCCCTCGTACTGCTGGCAACCGCAGTTCTGGTGGCGGTCCCCCGCCTGGTGACGGGGCTGCTGCATAGCGGTGAACCCACGTCAGGTCGCCCTGGGCAATCACCCGGCGCCGTACGGGGTCAACGACCCTCCCCTCGCGCCGAAGAGCCCGCATCGCCTAGTTGGCGTAGAACACGATCTATCGCCGCCATCGTGATTGTCTCACTTCTTGCTTCGGGGAGCGCGTGGCTGATGGTTGGTGCGCTCGCCGCGCTCCAATCTGGCACCTGGCCACCGGCAGGGGCGATCGTCCTGCCCCTGGTTCTCTTGGCCGTCCTGGCCGTCGTCTCCCTTCTCTCATTTCTTGTGGCACGTCGGGGGGGTAGATGGGAGATCCGACTCTCCTCCCTCCTATGGGCAAGTGCGTTCGTACCGCTGCTGGCGGTGGCTGGGTCGATCCACTCAGATGAGGGCGTGCTTCCCCTCGTGGTCCGCTGGTCTGGGCCACTGCTCATGGGCACCGTGGCAGTGACAGCGACCGCGTGCATTGCATGGTGGATCACGGTCCGGTCGGCGCTTTCCCGACCTCGCGCCGCCTGGCTATGGCTCGCTCTTTCTGTAGCCGCCGCTTTGGCCGTCGCCTGGCACAGGCAGCCGTCACTCTCGGCGGGCTGGTGGGATCTGACGGAACTCACGCAGCAACTGGACGCGGTTCTGGGCCTGGTCCTTGTTGCAGCTACGGTGCACGCCCTCCGCGATTGCGGGCGGAAACCCTTCACGAATCCTCGGCCTCTGCGTGGACTTCGCGCACTGGGCCTTCTGACCATGTTTGCCATGGCTGCTGGAAGTTTCTCGCTTCTCACCGTGCCTTCGCCGGTCGCCATTGGCTCTGCCGCACTCATCGTTTGGTTCCTCTTCCCCTACCGGCAGATTCGGCGTGCTGCCCTCGTACTCAGCCAGAGCCCAGCTGAGCGTACGGGGGCGCTCAAGAGAAGTGTCAAATCAGGTGCAGCCCGCAGGGCATTGCCGACACTTCGAAAGGCGGCACGCGAAAGGATTGTCGATGGCCTTCCTTCGGCCAGGGTCGCTCAACAGCAACTGCGAGCGCTAGAGCAGGCGTCTTATGATGTACGAAGGCCTAGGGACGCCGACGACGGCGTCAGCACGCGGGAGCTGGCATTCGGCGCGTACATCGGCCCCAATCCGTGGCAGCGCGCTGTCCGGACCGGTCTATCAGCTGCAGTAATCGGGGCACCTTGGACACTACTGTCCCTTGCCAGCGCTGCCATCACCACCGGTACTCACGCGCACTACCCCGTACTCGCTATCGCCGCTATGGCGATGCCAATCATGCTGACCTGGGTTGGCTTCGGACTGCTTTACGGCTATTTTTTCCCCTTGCTACGAGGTGAGACCGGGCTCGCCAAGGCGCTCTGGATGTACGGCGTGATGGTCATCCCTGCTGCACTTCAGGTGCTTTCCTCGCACGATCCATCCCACTGGACCGCATGGACTCATACGATCTTGTATGCCCTTCAGGCGCTCACCTTTGTCATGACTCTAGGGCTGCGTGCTGATGCTGATGTTCTGACGACGATCCGAATGCGTCCCGCTCGGCTTACAGATATCCACAATCTCGGGTCCATCACTGCATGGTGGTCATCGACCGCAGCTGCCCTGGCTGCTGGCGTCGCCACTGTCATCATTGCCGGGGCACAGCCATTCGTGCTTGACATCTTTCCGCACTCGCCACAGGCACCCACCACTACGGCGCCTCCGAGTAATGCGCCAACCCCTTCATCCTCCGCCGGAGGCGGGTCGACCACGCCGCCTCCAGCTGATCGGCTCCAGCGCCATGCGCGGGCATAGCCGCTCACCGTGAAGACATTCGTCGAGGCTGCGAACGGGTCAGCCGTCGACTGTGCGACATCACTTGGGTTCCTCTGAGCCCGTTGAGAGCCTGGGGCCCGTGGCCAGGGACTTCTCCCGGCGTCGGACGGGCGCCAGGGCGGTGACGTTCCTTCAGGGATGCCGAATTCCTCTCGTCTTGTCCGACTGGCCCTCGGCTTCTCCGAACTTGGGGGACTTGAGTCGGCGCTGGCTGGTGTGCGGAACGAGCCCGGTCTGCATGACCGACGGCTACACCGGTGGGGGGCTGGGATGACATGCCAGCCATTGCTGCAGTTCGCGGTGCCGGAACTGGTAGGCGGCGCCCGCGAGGCGCAGCAGCCCGGCGGTGCAGGCCCAATCCAGGAATACTCCGAGCCTCCTTGGCAGCTTTCCCTTGGCGCACAGTACGAAGACCAGGTACCGGCGCCCGGATGGGGCACCGAGCGCGAGCCCGATCCCGAGTCCGAACGCGATCCCGCCCGCGATCCCGCCCGCGATCCCGAGCCCGGACACGAGCCCGTACCCGTACCCGAACCCGAACCCATACCCAGACGCGAGCCCGACCCCGAGCACGAACGCCAGCCTGGCCCCGAGCCCGGACACGAGCCCGGCCCCGAGCCCGGACACGAACCCGACCGCGAACCCGCCCCCAAGCACGAGCGCGAGCCCGACCCCGAGCACGAACGCGAGCCCGACCCCGAGCCCGACCGCGAGTCCTCGCAAAAGATCGCTACGGAGGACGTCGCGGGGCCGTGCACTCGTTGGGGGCTCACTCCCGATGGCGCTGGTGAACCCCGACGCAAGCCCGGCCGCGGACCCGCTCGAGAGCCCGGACACGGCCCCGAACGCGAGCTCGGCTCCGAGCCCTTGCGCGGGCATGTCCCCCAACGTGACCGCGAGCCTGGGCAGGAGCCCGAACGCGAGCCCGAACGCGAGCCCGATCGCGAGCCCGCCCCCGAGCCCGCCCGCGAACCCGCCCGCGAACCCGCGGCTTCCGGCTTTGGTGCGCAAGCGTCCCCAGTGCACGCGCCTGGGCGGAGCCACAAGAGCCCCTGCCGCAGAGGAGCCGGCTAGGACGGCGCTCAGTGCAATCAGCGTGCCGAACGTCAGGGGGGAAGAGGTGGCCCATGCGAGGGGCAGCGGCAGGAGGACCGCGAGCGTGGTGAGCACGGCGTCGGTGGCGCGCACTCGGCGGCGTCCGGCCAGCGGCCACAACTGGTGCAGGACCAGGTCGGTGCGGGGACCGGTGTCCGCACCGACCGCATCCTCCGGGGCGGGGGATGCCGTGTTCAGGTAGGCGGCGAGGCGGGCCAGCCAACGGTGGACATCGCCCGCGGTGTAGGGGCGGTGTGGGCGTGGGTGGAGGTCGGTGGCTGCGGGGATGAAGCGCGCCAGTAGGTGTTCGTCGAGGTCGGCCGGGGTGGTGTGGCGCAGCAGGTCGGCGGGGTCGCCGTCTTGGGCGTAGACGGTGGCGGCCAGGCTCAGCCGCCACGGCGTGGACAAAGTGGTGGCCAGCGGGCCGCTGGAGTCACGACCCAGCACATCTAGGACCGGCTGCCACCGTGCAGGGTCGAGGGCGCGCTGGTGTAGGTAGACGCGGGCGGTATCGGGGGTGACGCGGTCGATGTCGATGCGGGCGGCGTCGAGCAGCCGGGTGCGGCTGCTCAGGGCCTCGTAGTGGCGAGTGCGGCAGGTCAAAATCACCGGTCCCGCGGCGCGGCCGTCTTGGTAGGCATTGAGCGCGTCCAGGGCAGCCTGGGCGCGCGGGGCGTTGGGGAAGGGGGTGCCGTCGGGTGCGGTGGGGTCCATCTCGTCCAGGCCGTCCAGCACTGGCAGCACACGACGCTGGCGGATGAGTTCCTCGGCCATCTCGGCCGGCCAGTCGTAGACGTCCACCAGATGGCGGGCAAGCCACTCGGACAGAGGGGTGGTGGTATCCCACTCGGACAGCGACAGGCGCACCGGGACCGGGGCCCCCTCCTGCCGCCCCTCGATAAGGGCCAGGATCAGCTCCAGGGCGAGCACGGTTTTACCCGCCCCCGGCCCACCAGTGACCACCAGCCGGCGCGGGCAAGTGCGCCGGTAATACGAGGCCACATCCGGAAAGATAGGAGTCCCCTCGAACAAACGCCCCACATCAGCCGGGACCACCGCGGCCCGCCCCAGCTCCGGGCGCAGGGTGAAGGCCAGATTGATCCTCTGGGTGTCATCCCCGATCAACTGCCGCCACTGCCGCTGCCCGTCCTCCTCCACCTGCTCAGCCAAGGTCGCCGTCCAGCCACGCGCCAGCTGCGCCAGGTCACCGTCAGGAAGCCGCCGCAGACCCATCGCCGCGACCGCCAGCGCCGCCACCCCGACGGGCAGCCCGAGCAAGCCCGCGGTATCCGACGGCTTCAGGCCGCCACTTGCCAGCTGCACTCCCGCGTACGACACGGTTGCCGCCACCAGCAGCCCACCCACTACGGCCAACCACATCCGCCAGCGCCGGTATCCGCGGCCTCCGATTCTCGCCATGCTTTGATCATCACCGTCTCGGTGTGATGCCCAGGGGTCCACCACGCCGTAAGGCGGAAGGGCGTGAATGCCACTGCCTACGGGGCGCGGCAGGGGGGGGCGGACCAACTCGTCCGGCGTCCCGACAGTTCACCCCAGACACTTGCCCGACGGCGCCGCGACCGTGACGAGCCCTTCCGACTCAATCTGGCTCACACCGACCTGCGAGGTGCGTCTTTGGTCAACGGGCACCTGGAGGGGGCGAACCTGCCCGAGGCTCACCTGGAGGGGGGCGTTCCTGTCCGGGGCGAACCTGGAGCACGCGTACCTGTCCGGGGCTCACCTGAAGGGGGCGAGACTGACGGGGGCGAACCTGGTGGAGGCGAGCCTGCCCTGGGCGGGCCTGGAGGGGGCGTCCCTGTCCGGGGCAAACCTGTCCAAGGCGATCCTTTACGAGGCCCTGGATCTGACGGTCGAGCAACTGACGTCTGCCCGCCCCACACAGAGCACTCTTCTGCCGGCACACCTCGCTGCGAATACCACGGTCATGGCACGGATCGCCGCCGTGATGAAGGAAGAATGGTAGCCAAAGGCCTGGCCAGCTGCGGACCCTCTACCTTGCACCCTGGGTCACGGATAGGAGTCCGGGGCACAACAGCGTTCGGCCAGGCCATCGACCAGCTCCTGGGCAACCTCGGGGCGTACGACACCCAGACCGTCATCCCGCTGTTCATCCCCGCCACGGACCCGGGCGGCATGACCCAGAGGGCGGTCGAAGCGGTGAAGGAGCACCCTGCCTACGCCTCAACCGGCTCGATGGACGCGGCAAACCGGCAGTGCGCGTTCGTCCTGAACCACGGGGGCAGGGAGGTGACACTCACTCTCGTGCCGTTCGCCTTGGCCTGACCGCCGGGCCCTCCGCCACGCTCGAGCCGCGCGGCCCTGCGCGCGGCAGAGGCGGTTGCCCAGGAACCGAGGCGCCAAATGGACCTATCGTCTGTCTCGGTCGATATGGTGCGCCCATGGGCATCGGCGGGTTGGAGGAATACCACAGGCGCGAGGCGGCGAGGAACCTCTTCAGGCAGCACCTGAGCGAGGAGTGCGCCGGCCTTCAACTCCACGCCGAAGGACAAGCCGCGCTGCCCTACCTTCAGATGGCTATCGCGGCCGTCATCGACGCCCTTGATCCCTCCACGACGGAAGAGCTCCTTCGACACGCCGGGGAAGCGTGGACGCAAGACCGCGACGAGGAGCAACACGGCGGCCTAGGCACGCGTCTGCTCATCTTGACCACACCCACACCCACCGAGACGACGACGCTGCCGTATGTCGCTGCGCAAGCGGGCATGAGGATGGTCGCCAACCTCGCGGAATGCTGCCCTGATCTTCCACTGGACAAATTTTTGAGCTGCGCCCGTAGGGCCCTCCGCCAGACGACGGCCTTCAGCCAGTAGAGCAACCCGCGACGGCTGCCGGGCAAGTGCCTCCCGCAGCCATCCGGTATCGCGATCTGTATGCCTGCGAGGCGGATAGCGGCACGAGCCCCAAGGGCAGAGTCTCCGCGCCAGGACGATGACGGCGAGCCAGCGTATGTGGACGGTCTCGGACCGCGCCACGCGGCAGGTGCTGTACGGACCACCCGGGCGATCGCCGGTACGCGGTTGCGAGAACTGCGTAGGTCAGGGCCGTGGACCACGGCCCCTTCGAGCTGCCGGTCAATACGGAGCCGCTCTAGGATGGCGTCCTGCCCCCGCATCGGAGCGCTGATCCAGTGGTTGCTGGCCCGGCCGGTTGTGTGGGCGGTCTGATTGTTGATCAGCAGGTGGAGGTTCGCGGTGCTCGGCCACCGGCGGCGCCGGTGGTCCAGCCAGGCCGCCAGGAGCTGCAGGGTGAGATCGTCAAGAGGGCGGGTGCGTCCGGCGATGGTCAGCCGCGTTGCCGAGGTCGACATCGTCGGGTATGAGCGTGGCGATCTGGGCGACCCGGGCGGCGTGGATCGCCGTCTCGGCTGTCCCCGGTCAGGCACGCGAACTTCAGCGTGCTTGGCCGCTACCGCATCCGCGCCTCGGTCCCGGCCGATGGCGGCCTGCGCCCGCTGCGCGAACCTGGATCCGCTGACACCGACGAGGACGAGGAGGAGTGAACCGGGGCAGGGTCTGAGCACCTCGTCGGCCGGGCCGCGGACTCGTAGAGCATCTTCCAGAACGTCTTCTCCCGCAGGGAGACGTCAGTCAAGCTTGCTTCATGCGGTAATAACTTCGCTGGTCAGGGGCGCTGAGGCCCTGCCATCGTGTCCGTGACTGGCCTGAGTGACCAGCCCAGCGCGATGCTCTCTAAGACGCGTCTGACGGCAGGCTGCTCAGATCCAGGACATCGACCGCCGCCGGGGGCCGGATGTCGAGGTTGTTGTTGTAACCGCTGAACTTCCTGATGGTGCGGTGGTGAGGTTCTCGGTAGTCGATCTTCAGCAGGTACGGCTTGCCCTCGGCGGCCACGTAGAAGGTGTAGGTGCCTCCCTCGACCTCGTCGTCCGTCACTTCCACGGGGATAACCGGCTTGCCGTCGAGCTCGGTTGTGGCACCCTTCGTGGCCTTGCCGAACGAGGAGAACGGCCACGCGCAATCCGCCAGGCCGTCCGCTCCCTTCGCCGCGCTCACGGGGCTCTTCAGCCAGGGCTTGTGCCGCATCGCGGGGACCGTCTTCCGCCCCCACCACTGGAGGTACACCTCATTGGGATGGATGTAGTCCGTCTCGCCGATCCGGATCTGCTCCAGCTCGGAACCGTAGGACCAAGTCGCCTTCAACGTGCATCTGCTCTTGAGATCGGTCGTCAGGCGGCTGGAGTAGCCCCTTCCTCCGCCGGTGGAGGTGACGTCTGTGTCGATGGTCACCGACGTGAGCGCCTTCATGGTGCGGTTGGCCTCGTCGAGCAGTTGGTCGGCAGAGCGGGTGTCAGCGGTGTCACCGACGCCAGCACAGCCGACTGCGACGGCACCCACGAACAGGCACAGCGCAGCGGTGCTCGCTTTCCTTCGCACAATCCCCCCTTGGATGTCGAGCGGCATAGCGTACCGGAGCGGTGATCTTCCTGGCTGCACCACGACAGGGGCGGGAGCGGATCCTTGCCGATGAGTGAAAGCTGTCCAGCGACTTCACGTCCAGGCGCCACAGGGCGGCGATCTGGTCCTGTCTCGTACGGCATGGGGAACCGGCGCGGCCTCACGCCTTTTTCCGGCTCCGACCGGGTAGAGTGCTTGCCAGTGTGGACACGCCGCACAGACCGCCGATCCGCTTCCCACGCAGCGCGTCGGCACCACGGTCAAAGGCTCGCCGGACGCGGCTACCGGCACCCGGTGCACCGGGCGAGGGCCACGACGGACCGCCCTTGCCTGACACCTGCGGCGGGCGGCGTGGGGCCTGCCTCGGAGCCCACATGCCACGGCACGTCAGCAACGACCTCAAGAGCCGCGCCCACGCCCTCGCCGCCCGGGAGAACCTCCCCTACAGCACCGCTCTCGCCCGCCTGCGCACCCCGGCCCACGGGCGCACCCACCAGCCGGCCGCGGACGCGGACACCTTCGAGTACCTGTACGTCTTCCTGCCGCTGCCCGAACTGCACGGCGCGCGACCCTGCGACATCTGCCTCGGCACCGGCCGCGAGTCCGAGACGCCCGGCCACGAAAACGCCCTGTACTTCATGAAGTCCGACGGCGACCGCCCTCCGATCGGCGTGGAAGCTGCTTGCAGCATCTGCCTCGGCTGCGGACGCGCGGAGCACAACCAGGACGATGGCTGCGGCTACCCCCACACGGATGAGTGGCTGGACGCCGACCACGACGACGAGGATGAGGACGAGCGTGAGCAGGAGCCGCCCTGCCCGTCGTGCCACGGCCGCCAGTTCAACTACATGCCGGGCTTCCCCGACGACGGCGGCCAGGCCCACGGCGTCGTCATCCACCTGCGCGTCCCCTGCAGCTGCACCGCCGACGAGATGACTCTCATCCGCGAGGTGACCGTCTGATGGCCCGCCAGCCGCGCCCGGACCGCGAGACCCTGCCCGGCGTCGCCGAGCTCCGCCTGCGCGCGGACCAGGACACCGCCAACGTGGTCCTCGACGTCCTCCGTGCCCACTTCACCATCACTGCCCCGCGGGGCTACTCCGGCGGCCGCTTTTACTTCCAGCTCGACACCGGCAACACCGCCCCCGACAGGGAGGGCTGAGAACGCCACAGCGGCCCCGCACAGCCGAACGGGGCCGCTGTGCCATGCCGAAGTGGCTTCGACAGTGGGAAGCGGCCCCACCCGACACCGAGTTCTGGCCCCACTTGTTGATCTCGATCGCTGTGATCGTCAGTGGGAACTGGCCCCACCGGAGTGCGCAAGGCGCAGGTCGTCGGGTGGGGCCAGCATCCGCTGACGCGGCCCCGGTGGTGACGGCGGTGGGGCCAGCGGCTGCTGACAAGTGGGGCCATCGAACGCCGACAGAACCACCGAAGGTCGCTCAGGACTTCGGCGGTGTGCCGACACTCGCTGCGCAGCGCGGCCTTCGACGCCTACCGCAGGAAGTAGGTCCCCTGGCACCAGAACCCGACCCTCACACTCGTCCTGGCTTCTTGACCCGGCGCCGGGGGACCGGCGCACCGCGTACGGCGTGCCGCAAGACAGCATCGGTCAGAACCCGTCTTTCAGCACTGCCCAGGCACAGGGCTGTCAGGATTGCTGCCGTGGACCGCATGCCCGAATGGGCGAAGACACTCTTCAGTTTCTATGTGATCACCTTGGTCTTGGCGGAGTGTCTCTTCCTCAGCGCACTTCCAACGGGCACTGTGCGCGAATGGCTGTTCGCCGCGTTCGTTGCGGGCCCGGCAGTGGCTGTTCCCTGGTGCTTGGCGATCTGCTTGTTCTACGCCGCCACAAGAAGGCGCTAGCGCTGGCTACTTGGCTCTGTTCTCAAAGCTTCGGCCGAGTGGCATGTTCCCGTTCTCCCTGGCCAGAGGCCGGGCGGTCCGTCGCGGTAAACCGCGCATTTACCTTCCGGCCGCCGCCTGGAGGCCGGCTAGAGGGCGCGGAGGGATCGGTCAGCTGTGTCCGAGCTCGCAGATCCTGGTGTCCTGACCCGGCCGCCCCGATGCTGGTAGCGCTCAGCCGTGTCCGCGCGGCGTCAGACCAGGCGGTGCCGGCGGCAGGTCGGACATCTCGGGCGGCTGGGCGCGGACCCAGCCGTGGGCGCGCATGGTCTCCGTCTCCCAGTCCTCGAACAACTTGGGCAAGGCTTTCGGATCGCGGTCGGGGTCGCGGTGCCAGCGGATGAACGCGCGGGCCGCGGGTCGGTGTGCGTCGCAGGCCGGACAGAGCTCCATCCACACGCGCGTGACCAGCGGGCCGTGCCAGTACAGCAGGAGATCGCCGCCGCATCGGGAGCAGGGCCGGACCCGCTCATCGTCCTCGTCACGGTCAGCGTCAGCGGGGCTCAGGCGGGCAAGCTCCTCGTCGCTGACGTCGTCGAGACTGCCGTCGATGTTGCCGATCCGGCTGAAGGATCCGTCAGGACGTACCAAGTAGCGCCAGGTGAACGACATATGGCCCCCCTCCGGGGTGGAACATTCCGCGAACCGCCACGATCCGCCCGCATCACGATCAGCGTCAAGAGCCGCGCACCTTCCCGACGCCTGATGGGTGACCGCATGCCTGTGGTGTCGAATCTGCCGTTGTGGCAGGAACCGCCCCTCGGCGACCCAGCCCCGAGCGCCCAGTCTCACCCGTTTGCCATGCCTGGCCCGTCGTTGAACAGGCATGACCATCACCCCACCGAACCAGCCTTTCGACGACGCTTTCGCCAGCTTTCAGCTTGCTGTCGGTGCTGCTCTGCCCGAACAGGCCTGCAAGCACCTCGTCGAGCGGATCCGCGCCGTGCACGCCGACTGGCCGGACCTGCCGTTCGTTGACACTGCCGACATGGCACGGGCCTCCCTCACCGCCGAGCGCCGGCAGGTCCGGGTCCGGCTTGCCGACTTGGAACGGCAGGAACAGGAGGCGGTGGAGAAGCTGCGGGAGAGCCAGGCCTATCTAGCCTCGCGCTTTCGCGCGCCCAGCAGACTCGGAGGTCTTCGTGACGTAGTAGATCTTGAGTCGTAAGCTTGTTGTCGCCTGCCGGTGGAAGTCCGGTCCGGGTAGCTGCCAGGAGGCCCGGTAGCAGACTGGCGGCGTCGGGGGGAAACGCCCGGCGTCGAAGCCCAGTGTCGAAAGCCCTGTAAGGGGGAGCAAAGCAGCGGTCCGTAGCATCACGCGAAGCCTGCGCGTCGTTAGAGGCCCGCCTCTCGGGGCGGGGACAGGGAGTGCCGAGCCCCCGAAATCAGGGCGAAGGCCATGGAATCGGCGAAGATCCTGGAGATGCAGCCGTGAAGGACTCCCCGGCGTATGGGGCATGGAACGTTGCGACGGTGACAGCGGGAACTGGGGAGGCCCTCCCCGGCCCGGCGGCCTGCGGACAGCTGCCGTCGGAAGCTGCGCGTCCTATAACCGGGTGCACCCCGGGAAGTGGACGCGGGTCGGGTAGGCGTCGGAGGCGGCCGTAGTACCGCGATGAGCCGGCGGACAACACAACCGCCGGCCAGGGAAGGGCCGCTGCTTCGTCGATGCGCAGTCTGTCTGGAGGGACTTGGTGAGTGCCGTTACGGCTAGTTCCACCACGTCGGGATCCCTGAAGCTGGATCCGGTCCGAGCCTTGCAGCATGCGCTCTACCGGGCGGCCAAGGCCGATCCCGGACGACGGTTCCACGCGCTGGGGGACAAGATCCACCGCAGGGACGTCCTGCGGCGCGCGTGGGCAACGGTGCGTCGAAACAATGGCGCCCCGGGCATTGACGCCACCACTCTCGCTCAGGTCGAGGAGTACGGCATCGACCGGCTCCTTGACGAATTGGCCGTGGAACTCAAGGAAGGCTGCTGGCGGCCGCTGCCCGCGCGCCGGGTGTTCATCCCGAAACCCGGCACGACCGCGGAACAGAGACCGCTGTCGATCCCTTCCGTCCGCGACCGGATCGTGCAGGCGGCGCTGAAGATCGTGCTCGAGCCGGTCTTCGAGGCCGACATGCTCCCGTGCTCGTTCGGGTTCAGGCCCAGGCGCGGGGCGCACGATGCCCTCCAAGTCTTGATCGATGAGGCATGGCGGGGCAGGCGCTGGGTGGTGGAGACGGATATCGCCAACTGTTTCGAGGCGATTCCGCACGGGAAGTTGATGCAGGCGGTCGAGGAACGCGTCTGCGACCGGTCGGTCCTCAAACTCCTGCGCGTAATGCTGCGGGCGGGGGTGATGGAGGACGGGCAGGTCCGGCGGCCGGTGACCGGAACCCCACAAGGCGGTGTGGTTTCACCGTTGATGGCGAACGTCTATCTGCACCGGCTGGACCGGGCATGGGACGTGCGTCGTCATGGGGTCCTGGTCCGTTATGTCGACGATGCCGTGGTGATGTGCACTACCCGCGAGCAGGCCGAGGCTGCCCTTGGGCAGCTGAAGGTCCTGCTGGCCGAACTCGGCCTGGAGCCGAAGGCGGCCAAGACCAGGATTGTGCACCTGCAGGTCGGAGGCGAGGGAGTGGACTTCCTCGGTTTCCACCACCGATGGGTCACGTCCCGGCCTCGTGGCGGGCGGCATCCGATCGCCTTCCTCGCTCGCTGGCCCTCGGACAGGGCGGTGCAGCATGCTCGTGACCGGATCCGTGAACTCACGGAGCGGCGCAGGATGTTGCGGCCGGTCAAAGTGATCGTGGAGGACGTGAATGCGTTCCTGCGCGGATGGGCCGCGTATTTCCGGTTCGGGAACTCGGCCCATCGGTTTGACCAGATCAGCTCGTACGCACGGATGCGGATCGGCGGGTTCATCGCCAAGAAGCACCGGCGCAGCCGGAAGTTCGGCTGGTCGGTAGTCGCCCACGCGGCCTCCGACTCGTTGGGGCTGGTCGCCCTGCACGGGACCGTCGTTGCACCCAGACCCTTTCGGGACTGGCGGGGCAGGCCGAATGCCGGTGGTGAACGGCGTCGGTGAGCCGTGTGCGGGAGAACCGCACGCACGGTTCGATGCGGCGGGGGCTGGAAACGGAGCGTACCTACTACGCCACCGCGCCAGCCCCCGACCCTACACGAGGTGGGGTGTCCGAGGCTTGATCAAATAAGCGGAGAGTGCTCCTGACCTGCAACGATGGGACTTGTCTAGGGTCCTGTTGGCTGCACGGAAGAAGCACTCTCCAGGTGAAGAAGCGTATCGGGTCGTACCCGCGTGTCCGCATCGAGGGCGGCGGCCGGGCAGTGGTCTCGCAGGCCGGGAGCGTGCTGCTGGTCGAGACCGTCCGCAAGGCCGGCTTGGACACCGCGATATCAGCGGCGCTGACGCCGTGGCGGAAGGCTCGGACGGTGCACGATCCGGGCAAGATCCTGCTGGACGTGGCCCTGGCGGTCGCGTTGGGCGGGGACTGCCTCGCGGATGTCGCCATGCTGCGGGCCGAGGCGGCCGTGTTCGGGCCGGTGGCCTCCGACCCGACGGCCTCCCGCCTCATCGATACCCTCGCCATCTCCGGGGAGAAGGCCCTGCGGGCCATCCGTGCCGCGCGGACTGAAGTCCGCCAGCATGTCTGGCGGTTGGCCGGCCGGGAAGCGCCTGATGCGGGCGGGACGGTGACCGTGGACCTGGACGGGGTACTGGTGATCGCGCACTCGGACAAGGAGGACGCCGCACCCACGTGGAAGCGAAACCTACGGCCACCACCCGCTGATGGGGTTCGTCGACCACGGACCGGGCGGCACGGGTGAACCGGTCGCGGCCCTGCTCAGACCAGGCAACGCGGGCTCGAACACGGCCACCGACCACGTCACCGTCGCCCAACTGGCCCTGGCCCAGCTGCCGAAGAAGTACCGGCGCGGGCGCCGGACCCTGATCCGAACCGACTCCGCGGGCGGCACCCACGACTTCGTCGCCTGGCTCGCCCGGCGGGGACGGTGGCTGTCCTACTCGGTCGGCATGGTCATCACCGAGCAGGTCCACCAGCATGTGCTGAAGGTTCCGGCATCGGCTTGGACGGCGGCCGTCGAAACGGACGGCGAGATCCATGACGGCGCCTGGGTCGCCGAACTCACCGGCGATGTTCTGGACGGCTGGCCCAAGGGCATGCGGTTGATCGTCAGGAAGGAACGGCCGCACCCGGGGGCCCAGTTGCGGCTCAGAGGGCGGTATGAGACTTCATACGGGTTTTGTCGTCACCTGAACGTGTGACGGTGCGGCATCCCGGCCGGTCGGCGGCCATGGGCATGTTGG
>NZ_JBSHAQ010000084.1:0-29324 GCF_053611585.1 Streptomyces sp. NPDC054794
GCTCTGCGGAGGCAGGCTCGGCCGGGGAGCCCGGCGCTCGGTGTCTCGTGCGGTTCCTCCTCCGATCCCTCCTCCGATCCCTCCCCCGTCTCTCCTCCCGTCTCTCCTCCGCCCTCTCCTCGCCGCCGTTTCGAGCGCGCGCGGCCCGGGCACCCGTGTCAGGCTCGAAGCGGAGCGCTGACGGTGACGGCCCGGGCGCAGCGGGCGGCAGACGGAGGTCTGGCCATGACCCACGGCAATCAGCTGTACGGTCCACAGCCGGATGTGGCGGGCGCGGCCGGGTACGCCGACGCCCCGCCGCGCATGGGTTTCTTCACGGACACCTCCGTGTGCATCGGCTGCAAGGCGTGCGAGGTGG
Source organism: Streptomyces sp. NPDC054794 (assembly GCF_053611585.1). Taxonomy (NCBI): domain Bacteria; kingdom Bacillati; phylum Actinomycetota; class Actinomycetes; order Kitasatosporales; family Streptomycetaceae; genus Streptomyces; species Streptomyces sp. NPDC054794. The sequence goes on from NZ_JBSHAQ010000084.1 coordinate 359, forward strand.
CCTGCAAGGAGTGGAACGCGGTCCCCGAGGACGGCCTGGAGCTGACGGGCATGTCCTACGACAACACCCAGGGCCTCGGCGCCGACACCTGGCGCCACGTGGCCTTCATCGAGCAGCGCACCACTGTCGGCGAGGCCGTCAACGTCTTCGACGCCGCCCGCCGCCTCGACACCGCTCCCCCGGCCGCGGCGGCCGGACAGATCTCCCCGGTGCAGCCCGACGGGCGTACCGAACTGCGCTGGCTGATGTCCTCGGACGTCTGCAAGCACTGCACGCACGCGGCCTGCCTCGACGTGTGCCCCACGGGTTCGCTGTTCCGCACCGAGTTCGGCACGGTCGTCGTCCAGGAGGACATCTGCAACGGCTGCGGCTACTGCGTGCCCGCCTGCCCCTACGGCGTCATCGACCAGCGCCGGGACGACGGGCGCGCCTGGAAGTGCACCCTGTGCTACGACCGGCTCGGCGCCGGCATGGAACCGGCCTGCGCCAAGGCCTGCCCGACGGACTCCATCCAGTTCGGCCCGCTGGAGGAGCTGCGGGACCGGGCGGCGGACCGGGTGGCCCGGCTGCACGCGGCCGGTGTCACCGACGCCCGCCTGTACGGAGCGAGCCCGGACGACGGGGTCGGCGGCGACGGCGCGTTCTTCCTGCTGCTGGACGAGCCGGAGGTCTACGGGCTGCCGCCCGACCCGGTGGTCACCACCCGGGACCTGCCGGACATGTGGCGGCACGCGGCGATGGCCGCCGTGTCGCTCGGCGCGCTGGCCGTCGCCAGTTTCCTCAAGAGGCCACGATGACCCGGAGGCCACGATGACCGCAAGCCCTCGGGACGCGGAGCCCGGAGGAGACACCCCCGGCGCGGCGCACTCCGGGCGCCCCCGACGCCGCCGTGGCCGCGGCGAACGGGCCATGGTGCCCGACGCGCGGTTCTCCTCGTACTACGGCAGGCCGATCCTGAAGCCGCCGACCTGGCGGCCCCTCGACATCGCCGGGTACCTCTACCTCGGCGGACTCGCGGGCGCCTCCTCGCTGCTGGCCGCCGGGGGCCACGCCACCGGACGCCCCACCCTGGCCCGGTCGGCGAAGCTCGGCGCGGCGGGCGCCATCTCCCTGTCGCTGGCCGCGCTCGTCCACGACCTGGGCCGGCCCACCCGCTTCCTCCACATGCTCCGGGTCGTCAAGCCCACCTCCCCGATGAGCATGGGGTCGTGGCTGCTGGTCGGCTACGCCCCGCTGACGCTGGCCGCCGCGGCGAGCGACGTCGTCGGCCGGTACCGGCTCGTCGGCTCGGCCGCCACGGGGGCCGCCGCCGTCCTCGGCCCGGCGGTCGCCACGTACACAGCCGTCCTGATCTCGGACACGGCGGTGCCCTCCTGGCACGAAGGACACCGGGAGCTGCCGTTCGTCTTCGCGGGCTCGGCGGCCACCGCGGCGGCCGGACTCTCGCTGGTGGCGGCGCCCGTCGCGCAGACGGGACCCGCCCGCCGGATGGCGGTCCTCGGCGCGGCCCTGGAGCTGGGCGCCTTCCGGTCGATGAAGCGGCGGATGGGGCTGGTGGCCGAGCCGTTCGAGGAGGGCCGGCCGCACACGCTGCTGCGCGCCGCGGAGGTTCTCACGGCGGGTGGCGCGGTGCTCGCCGGATGCGCGGGACAGCGGCGGCGCGGGCGGCGTCTCGCCGCGCTGGCCGGGGCCGCCCTGCTGACCGGGTCGGCGGCGTTGCGGTTCGGCGTGTTCCTCGCGGGGGTCGCCTCCGCCGAGGACCCGAAGTACACGGTCGTACCGCAGCGGGAGCGGCTGCGGGACCGGGAGGGCTGACGCGCTGGGCGGACGCGCCGGGCGTCACGTCACGCGAGTCGCCGGGCGAGGTCCGGCAGGTCGTCGGCCGTGACGTCGGCCGGGCACATCACCGACGGATACGGGCCCGCCGTCCGGCGCAGCCAGGCGGTCGCCAAGCCGGCGCGGGCCGCGCCGTTCACGTCCCACGGGTGCACGGAGACCAGCATCGCCTCACCCGCCGGCATGTCCGCCGTGCGCAGCGCGTGGGCGTAGGCGGCGGGTGCGGGCTTCCAGGCTCCCGCCGGGCTGACGTCCAGGAGGGCCTCGAAGCAGTCCGTCAGACCGGCCCGGTCGAGCACCGCGCGGGTGGTGTCGGCCGAGCCGTTCGTCAGGGTCAACAGGCGCCGGCCGGCCGTGTGCAGGGCGTTGATGCCGTCGGGTACGTCCGGATTGACGGGCAGTTCGGGCATTCCGGCCAGCACATGCGCCACGGCCTCTTCCGTGGCCGGCGCGGGCGCGTGCCGGGCGAGCAGCGTGCGCAGCACGTCGTGGGCGACGTCCGCGAACGACGCGTACGTGCCCGCCAGGGTCAGGGCCGTTCCGTCGCGCAGGACACCCGCGAACCAGGCGGGCAGCAGATGGCCGGGCAGGCCGACGTCGGCAAGGCGCGCGGCGAGCGGGGTCATGTCGGTGAGCGTTTCGTTGACGTCGAAGACGAGGACACTCGGTGTGCGGTCGGGTGCCAACGGGATCACCCCCTGGCCGCCGAGTGCCCGGCAGACGTCGTGCCAAGCGCGGGCGGCCCGACCCGCTCGCGCGGCCATTTCGCGGGCGCCCGTTTCGATGATCGGGCGGCGGGTACTCCGGCTCGGCCGGAACCCGGAACACCGACGGAGGGACCGAAGGATGCCGGCGTTCATGCGGATGCCGTGGGCACCCGGCTGCGGGAGAATCTTGCGCAGGAGGGCCGGGACCCGGCCCCGCACCGACGTCGCACCGGTCCGGCAGGACAGGCCCGGCCGGCGTCCGGCCGATCGCAGGTCAACCGCGCGGGAGGAGTGACTCGTGGGCGTCCGCACATGGATCGACTCCTGGCCGGTGTACCGCCAGCTCACGGGGACCGACCCGCTGGGGCGTGGGGCCGCGGCCAAGAGCGGGCGCAGCGAGCGGCTCACGCCCCGGGTGGCGAGCGCGGACCGCGTGGTGAAGTCGGTCTGCCCGTACTGCGCGGTGGGCTGTGGCCAGAACGTCTACGTCCAGGACGAGCGCGTCACCCAGATCGAGGGTGACCCGGACTCCCCCATCTCGCGCGGCCGCCTGTGCCCCAAGGGCTCGGCGAGCCTCCAGTTGACCACCGGCGACGCCCGCGAGCACTACGTGCTCCACCGGCGGCCGCACGGCACCGGGTGGGAGCGCCTCGACCTCGACACGGCCATGAACATGATCGCCGACCGGGTGATCGAGGCCCGGCGGGCGGGCTGGCAGTGGCAGGTCGACGAGACGCGGACCCGGCGCACGCTCGGCATCGCGAGCCTGGGCGGGGCCACGCTCGACAACGAAGAGAACTACCTGATCAAGAAGTTGTTCACCGCGCTCGGCGCCATCCAGATCGAGAACCAGGCGCGCGTTTGACACTCCTCCACCGTTCCCGGTCTGGGAACCTCGTTCGGGCGCGGCGGCGCGACCACCTTCCAGCAGGACCTGCAGTACTCCGACTGCATCGTCATCCAGGGCTCGAACATGGCCGAGTGCCATCCCGTCGGGTTCCAGTGGGTGATGGAGGCCAAGGCCCGGGGCGCGAAGGTGATCCACATCGACCCCCGGTTCACCCGCACCAGCGCGCTGTCCGATCTGCACGTGCCGCTGCGCGCGGGCACGGACATCGCCTTCCTCGGCGGGATCATCAACCACGTGCTGCAAAGCGACCGGTACTTCCGTGACTACGTGGTCGCCTACACCAACGCGCCCGTCCTGCTGCGGGAGGACTTCCGCGACACCGAGGACCTCGACGGCGTCTTCTCCGGACTCGACCCCGAGCACCGCACGTACGACAACAGCACCTGGCAGTACGAGGGCACGGAGATCCAGGCGGCCTCCGGCGCGCGCGACCAGGAGTACGAGAAGCGCACCGAGGGCGGCAGCTCGGTGGCGGGGGCCGGGGGCGGCGAGGCCCATGGCGCGGGCGGCCCGCCGCTGGGCGAAGGCGAGCCGGAGCGGGACGAGACGCTGACCCATCCGCGCTGTGTCTTCCAGGTCCTCAAGCGGCACTACGCCCGTTACACGCCGGAGCTGGTCGAGGAGGTCTGCGGGGTGCCGCAGGCGGTCTTCCGCCAGGTGTGCGAGCTCGTCGCCGACAACTCGGGGCGGGAGCGGACCACTGCCTTCGTCTACTCGGTCGGCTGGACGCAGCACACGGTGGGCGTGCAGTACATCCGCGCGGCCTCCATCCTGCAGACCCTGCTGGGCAACATCGGCCGACCGGGCGGCGGCATCCTCGCGTTGCGCGGGCACGCCTCCATCCAGGGGTCCACGGACATCCCCACCCTGTTCAACCTGCTGCCCGGCTACATCCCGCTCCCGCACGCGCACCGGCAACAGGATCTGTCCGCCTTCGTCCAGGCGGAGGCGGCGCACAAGGGGTACTGGGCCCCGATGCGCGAGTACCTGGTGAGCCTGCTCAAGGCGTACTGGGGCGAGGCGGCCACGCCCGACAACGACTTCTGCTTCGACTACCTGCCACGGCTGACGGGCTCCCACGCCACGTACGAGACGGCCATGGCCCAGCTGGAGGGCACCTGCAAGGGCTACTTCGTGCTCGGTGAGAACCCGGCGGTCGGCCACGGCAACTCCAAGCTGCAGCGCCTGGCGATGGCCAACCTGGACTGGCTCGTCGTACGGGACTTCTCCCTCATCGAGTCGGCCACCTGGTGGCTGGACGGGCCAGAGATCGAGACGGGCGAGCTGCGCACGGAGGACATCCGTACCGAGGTGTTCTTCCTGCCGGCCGCCGCGCACACCGAGAAGGACGGTAGCTTCACCAACACCCAGCGGCTGCTGCAGTGGCACCACCAGGCCGTCGCGCCGCCCGGCGAGGCCCGCAGCGACCTGTGGTTCACCTTCCACCTCGGGCGGCTCATCCGGCAGAAGCTGGCCGGCTCCAGCGACCCGATGGACCGGCCGGTGCTCGATCTGACCTGGGACTACCCCACCAAGGGCGAGCTCGTCGAGCCGGACGCCGAGGCGGTCCTCGCCGAGATCAACGGCTACGACGCCGACGGCAACCCCCTGGCGTCCTACGCGCAGCTCAAAGCCGACGGCTCCACGGCGTGCGGCTGCTGGATCTACTGCGGGGTGTACGCCGACGGCGTCAACCAGGCGGCGCGCCGCAAGCCCGGCGCGGAGCAGGACTGGGTGGCGGCCGAGTGGGCGTGGGCCTGGCCCGCCAACCGCCGCACCCTGTACAACCGGGCCTCGGCCGACCCGGAGGGCAGGCCGTGGAGCGACCGCAAGGCTCTGGTGTGGTGGGACGAGGACCAGGCGCGCTGGGTCGGCCACGACGTCCCCGACATCGACGTCGACAAGTCCCCCGGCGACCGGCCGCCGCCGGACGCGACCGGGCCCGAGGCCCTGTCGGGCGTCGACCCGTTCATCATGCAGGCGGACGGCAAGGCCTGGCTGTACGTGCCCACCGGGCTCACCGACGGACCGCTGCCCGCGCACTACGAGCCGCAGGACTCCCCGTTCCGGAACCTGCTGTACGGCCACCAGCGCAACCCCGTCCGGCAGTTGCTGGCCCCGCACCCCGACAACCGCTACCAGCCCAGCGGCGGCGATCCGGGCACGGAGGTGTTCCCGTACGTCGCCACCACCTACCGGCTGACCGAGCACCACACGGCGGGCGGCATGTCGCGCTGGCTGCCGTACCTGGCGGAGCTGCAACCGGAGTTCTTCTGCGAGGTCTCTCCCGAACTGGCCGCGGAGTGCGGTCTGGAGCACACCGGCTGGGCGACGATCGTCAGCGCGCGGGGTGTCATCGAGGCGCGGGTGCTCGTCACCGACCGCATGCCGCCCCTGACCGTGCAGGGGCGGACCCTGCACCAGGTCGGGCTGCCGTATCACTGGGGGCCGAACGGCTACAGCACCGGTGACGCGGCCAACGAACTGCTCCACCTGGCGATGGACCCCAACAGCCAGATCCAGGAGTCCAAGGCGTTCGCCGTCGACATCCGGGCCGGCCGACGTCCCCGGGGTCCGGCGTCGGTGGAGCTGGTGCGCTCCTACCGGGCACGGGCGGGCATCGACGCGCGCACGGGCACCGAACTCTGACCCTGTACCGGCACGGAACTCCCGCTGCGCACCGGAGCTACCGGAGCACGAGGGAGTGCGCCCCGCTCGGCACCAGTTCCCCGATCACCGGCGCGCCCGGCACCTCACCGGCGATCAGCAGCCCGCCCGAGGTCTGGGCGTCGGCCAGGAGCAGCCGCGTGTCGGCGTCGGCTGCGCCGAAGTCCGTGAACGGCGCCACCCACTCCAGGTTGCGCCGGGTGCCCCCGCTGACGTACCCGTCGCGTACGGCCTCCCGGGCACCGTCGAGGTAGGGCACGGCGGCGGTGTCGATCACCGCGGTGACGCCCGAGGCCCGGGCCAGCTTGTACAGATGGCCGAGAAGACCGAAGCCGGTGACGTCGGTGGCGCAGCTCGCGCCGGCCGCCAGGGCCGCGGCCGAGGCGTCCCGGTTGAGGGTGGTCATCGTGGCGACGGCCTGCTCGAAGCGCTCACCGGTGGCCTTGTGGCGGTTGTTGAGGACGCCGAGCCCGAGGGGTTTGGTCAGCGACAGGGGCAGACCGGCCCGGCCGGCGTCGTTGCGCAGCAGCCGGGCCGGGTCGGCGAGGCCGGTGACGGCCATGCCGTACTTGGGCTCGGGGTCGTCGACGCTGTGACCGCCGCCCACGTGACAGCCCGCCTCGGTGGCGATGTGCAGCCCGCCGCGCAGGACCTCGCGGGCGAGCTCGAACGGCAGCACGCCGCGGGGCCAGGCCAGGAGGTTGACGGCGAGCACCGGCCGGCCGCCCATCGCGTACACGTCGGACAGGGCGTTGGCGGCGGCGATGCGTCCCCAGTCGTAGGGGTCGTCGACGACCGGGGTGAAGAAGTCGGCGGTGGACACCACCGCCTGTGCGGGCGTGCCGCCCGCCGCGGGCAGCGCGACGACGGCGGCGTCGTCGCCGGTGGCCAGGCCGACGAGGAGCGGTGTGTCGGTGGCGGCCGGCGGCACCGAGAGCGCGTCGAGCACCCCCTCCAGTTCACCGGGCGGGATCTTGCAGGCACAGCCGCCGCCGTGGGCGAACCGCGTGAGCCGGACGGGCGCTTGGTGGGTCGTGGTCATGCGGGTCTCCTGGTCGAGTAGCCTGGTGGCCGTTGGAGGCGTGTGGGTGCCTGGTGGCCCTCCCGGTCTTCAAAACCGAGGTGCCCGAGGATCTCGGGCAGGCGGGTTCGATTCCCGTCCGCCTCCGCTTCCCCCGTCGTGGCGAAAGCGTCTGCGCCGGTCGTCCACGCGCTCGGTGTACCCCTGGGCGTCCAGGTGCTCCAGCAGCGGCACAACCACCCGGCGCGTGGTGTCCAGGGCCCGCCGGGCCTCGCTCGGCGTGAACGGCTGGGGCAGCCCGGCGAGCAGGGTGGCGGCCCGGGTGTCCGCGCCCGGCAGCAGCACGATGCCCTCGGCCACGCGCAGCAGCGCTCCGGCCGCGACGGCGGCTGCCACGGCCTTGCGGTTCAGGCCCAGCGCGGCCAGGCGGCCGGCCTCCGGCGCGTGGAAAGGTGCCCGCTCCAGGTCCCGGCGTACGGCGTCCACGGCCTCGGCGACGCCGGGCGGCAGGGTCGGCCGACGGTCGTCGGGGCCGTACAGCCGCCCCTGCCGGCGTTCCGGTCGCCGGTGGCCGGGCGCCTCGGCGAGGGCGTCGACCAGGGCCCGGTCGGGCAGGCCGAGCAGATGGCGGGCGGCCTCGGCGGGCAGGCCGGGGTCCAGGGGGTGCTCCCTCGCGTACCGGTCCACCTCGGCGACCAGGCGGGCGCGCAGGTCCGCCCAGTGGGCCGGGTCGGCGAGCCAGTCACCCACGACGGGTGCGGCCGGTGGCGGCACTCCCATCGCGAGGAGTTCGGAGCGCGTGACGAGCCCGCGCCGGCGTAGCTCCGCCGGGCCGTCCGGACTGCCGGTCATGGCCGCGAGGTGCTCCGCCCTGGCACGGGCCGCGCCGCGCCGGGCCAGCAGTGGCGGGCGCACGTCCAGCACGGTGACGCCGCAGGGGACGCGTCGGCCGCCCGGTTCGCGCAGCACGGCGCGGTCGCCGACGCGCAGGGGGAGCTGTCGGGACAGGGTGAGGCGGGCGGTGTCCCGGCCCAGGGGGCGGACGGTCGCCGGGACGGCCGCGGTGCCGAGGTGCAGGGTGACCGCGCGGGGCAGGTCGTCGACGGGTTCGCCCACGATGCGTACGTCGACGAGGCCGGTGAGCAGCCAGCGGTCCGGCGCCAGCAGGACCTCGCCCCGCCGCACCGCACCGGCCCCGGGACCGTGCACGTTGACCGCCACCCGCGCCACCCCGCGCACGGCGGGGCGCTCCTCGTGCAGGGACTGCAGACCGCGCACCCGCAGCACGGCCGTCCCCTCACCCGTCACCAGCCGGTCTCCCACGCGCAGGGTGCCCGCCCCGAGCGTGCCGGTCACGACGGTGCCGTGGCCGCGCACGGTGAAGGCCCGGTCCAGCCACAGCCGCACGTCCGCATCCGGGGGCGGGTCCGGCAGCGTGTCCGCCAACCGGGCCAGGGCGAGGCGCAGTTCGTCCAGCCCGGCGCCGGTCACCGCGCTGACCGCGACGGACGGCACGGCACCCAGCGAGGTGGCGGCCATGCGTTCCAGGGCGTCCGCGCGGGCGGGTTCGGGGTCGGCCAGGTCGGCGCGCGTCACCGCGAGGACGGCGTGGCGGACGCCCAGCGCTTCGAGGATCGCCAGGTGCTCCGCGGACTGCGGCTGCCAGCCCTGGTCGGCGGCCACCACGAACAGCACCGCGGGCACCGGCCCGACCCCGGCCAGCATGGTCGGGACGAACCTCTCGTGGCCCGGTACGTCCACGAAGGCGAGGTGCTCCCCGTCCGCGCCGAGCCGTGTCCACACGAAGCCCAGGTCGAGGGTGAGCCCCCGGCGCCGCTCCTCCTCGAAGCGGTCGGGCTCCATGCCGGTCAGTGCCCGGACCAGGGCGGACTTGCCGTGGTCGACGTGTCCGGCGGTGGCCAGGACCCGCATGGTGCCTACCCTTCCGCGGCCGCCCGCACCGCCTCGGCGAGCCGTTCGTCGTCCTGCGGCGGCACCGCCCGGAGGTCGAGCAGACAGCGCCCCGCCTCCAGCCGCCCGACGACCGGGACGTGTCCCGTGCGCAGGGCGGCCGCGTACGACTCCGGCAGGGACAGCGCGCCGCTGGGCAGGGTCACGCCGGGCGCACCGCCCCCGCCCACCGTCGCCGCGCTCTCGACGGCCTGTACGTCGACGCCGTGCGCGCGCAGGGCGGCGGCGAGCCGGTCGGCGCGGGCGCGCAGCGCGCTGGGGGCGGCGGCCAGCGCGGCGGCGGTCGGCGTCGGCGGGCCGGTGAGCGTGGCCTCCAGGGCGGCCAGCGTCAGCTTGTCGACGCGCAGGGCCCGGGCCAGCGGATGGCGGGCCAGGGTGCGCACCAGGTCCTCCTCGCCCAGGAGGAGCCCGCACTGGGGTCCGCCCAGCAGCTTGTCGCCGCTCGCGGTGACAAGGGAGGCGCCGGCTCGCAGCTGGGTCTCGGCGTCCGGTTCCTCGGGCAGCAGCGGATGCGGCGCGAGCAGGCCGGAACCGATGTCGACGACCACCGGGACGCCCAGGGCGGCGAGTTCAGCGACGTCGGCGGTGCGGGTGAAGCCGGTGATGCGGAAGTTGGAGGGGTGCACCTTCAGTACGAAGCCCGTGCCGGGGCCGATCGCGGCGGCGTAGTCGGCGGCGGTGGTGCGGTTGGTCGTGCCGACCTCTCGGAGCCGGGCCCCGGTGGACACGAGGAGGTCGGGCAGCCGGAAACCGTCCCCGATCTCCACCATCTCCCCCCGGCTGATGACGATCTCCCGCCCGGCGGCGAGCGTGGTGGCGGCGAGGACCAGCGCGGCGGCGCCGTTGTTGACGACGTGCGCCGCGCCCGCGGACGGCACCCTCTCGCGCAGCGCCCGCAACGCCGTGCGCCCGCGCCGGGCCCGTAGGCCGGTGTCCAGGTCCAGCTCCACGTCGGTGGGACCCGCCGCCTCCGCCACCGCCTGCCGAGCCGCCGCGGACAGCGGGGCCCGGCCGAGATTGGTGTGCAGCACCACCCCGGTGGCGTTGATCACCGCGCGCAGTCCGCCCGCCGTGTCGGGCAGCAGGGCGACCGCCGCGTCGGCGACCGCGTCGGGCGGGACGCGTCCGGTCCGCGCCCCTGCCTGCGCCTCCCGGACCGCCGCCTTGACCACGGGCGTGCCGAGCCTGCGGGCCGCCTCCGCCAGACGTGGTTCGCCGAGGAGGGCGTCGGTGCGCGGAATCCGCCGTCGTACGTCGCCGTCCGCGCTCTCGGACGTACGCGCGGGTGCGGGCTCGGCGGCCCCGCTCCTTCCCCCGCCCGCCCGCTCCGGCGTGATCCGCGGCTCCATGCGACACCCTGCCTCTCCCGGCCTCTGCGTCCTCTCCCGGCCTCTGCCTCGGCCTCGACGTGCGGCTGTCCGAGGACGCCCATCGTCTCCCAGTGCCCCTGGCAGCTGGTTCGACACGCCGGGCGGGCGGGCCGGGGGTCGTACGCCCCTGCCCCCGCGCGGGCTTCTCAGCTTTCCGGCTGGGCTTCCTCCATGTGGCGATGACGGTCGGCCTCGTCCTTGACCAGCAGCGCGAGGAGCGCCGCCACGGTCAGGCCGGCTTCGGCGGGGTGCCGGAGAACCCTGCTCGGGTCGATCCGGTAGACGTTGCCCCGCCCCTCGCGGGTGTGGGACAGATACCCGTCCCGCTCCAGATCGGAAATGATCTTCTGCACGGCGCGCTCGGTGAGGCGGCAGTGGGCCGCGATGTCACGGATGCGCGCGCTGTGATTGTCGGCGATGGCGGCCAGGACCCGGGCATGACTGGTGAGGAAGGTCCATCCGGTATGTGGCTCAGGCACTCCGTCCATGGCCTGATTCTACGGCCGTATTTTCACGCAATCTAAAACGCGAACTTTGTTTCATGCATATCTTGACGCCTTCCATACGGACAGGTGACCCTGGAACAGGGAGCCCCGTCCCGAACCCACCGAGAGGCGGTCATGCCCGAGCCTCCCTACACGGACCGGTCCGCACGCGACGCCGACGCCGACGTCGGCCGCGCGCGAGCGGACGACTGCGGCCAGGCCCCCGGCCCCCTCTTGATCTTCACCCACCCCGACGGGGACCGGGTGGTCGTCAGCGTGACCGGACAGCTCGGCCTCGACGACGGCGAACTGCTCATGCGCAGCCTGCGCGACGCCCTCGACAACTCGGCCACGGGCGTCGACCTCGACCTGGGCGGCGTCGACTTCTGGGACTGCTCCGCCCTCAACGTCCTGCTCACCGCCCGGCAACGGGCGCTGGCGCGGGGCAAGTCGATCGTCCTCGTCGCGGCCAGTCCCGTCGCGGAACGCCTGCTCGCCCTCACCGACACGTACGCGCTCTTCACGCCCGCGACTCCCGTGTCGGCCTCAGGCGCCACTGCCCCCTGCCACCAGCAGCACGAGTCGCCGTCCGAGGACGCCCGCGACGATCTGCGAGCGGAGGTCGTCCAGCTCCGGCGGGCCCTGCAGACCCGGCCGGACATCGATCTGGCCCGCGGGATCCTCATGGCCTCCTTCGGCCTCGACCAGGACGAGGCATGGTCGGTCCTGGTCACCGCGTCCCAGAACACCAACACCAAGCTGCGCCACCTGGCCAGGGACGTGGTGACCGCCGTGAAGGGCAACCCCCTGCCCGAACCGGTCCAGAAGAACCTGACCGCGGCCGTCGCGAAGATCACCGCCCCGCACGACCGGTCCGGTTCCTGACCGACCGCGGCGCCCACGCCCCCTGCGTCACCCTGCACCGTCGTTCCGTGGTCATGGAGTCGCGCGGTGAGGCAACCCGAAGCGGCCCAACACCTTCTTCACAGGCGGCACATGGATTACGCACAACCGCGCCGGCCGCTCAAGCACCTCTCGCACCGCACGGCACATGGAGCGGCCGCGCGGCACCGGCTTGCCGGACGCCGCTCCGGCACACTCGAACGAGGACGTGATGACGAGACTTCACACCAACCGGTTACGACGGTCGGCACTCGTGGCCGCCGCGACCATCACCATGGGGGTCGGGGGCGCCCTGCCGGCCGCCGCGGCACCCCACCCCGCTCAACCCGCCGCACCCCAGCTCAAACTGATCGCCGCCTCCGATTCGGTCACCGTCGACCGGTGGCGGGGCGAACCGGGCGTCTACCTGGACCTGGGCGCGTACATCACCGTCGATAAGGCGCCCCTCGAATTCCGGGTGACCCGTAAGTCCTACAAGGACCCCGTGGTGGCCCAGCAGATCATGCGGCAGGGCAGCACCACGCGGACCAAGACGTTGCCCGCCGGCCTGCTCAAGGACTTCACGGGACTGCCCGGGTTCCTCCAGGTCACGCTCACCGACGCCACGGGCGCCAAGGTGCTCAGCACGACGCAGTCGTTCTGCCCGAACACCTCGTCCGGCCGGATTCGCCCGGACGCCCCGGCCACCTCGCCCTATCCCGAGCGCTGCTCCGACAACCCCTTCACCCTCGGCTCTGTGTGGGGCACGCAGAAGGGCTGGGCGGCCTCCCTCGCCCCCGACTACAACAGCGGTCCCGTCAACCTGGCGGCCGGTCAGTACACGGCCAAGGTGTCCGTGGCCAAGAAGTACCGCGACCTCTTCGGCATGGCCGATCAGCCGCAGACCATCAAGGTGACGGTCCGTGAGACCGACGACGGCGGGGGGCACGGCGTCGCCGCCGGGCGTTCCGGCTCCCGGTCCTCGGCACTGAAGCCGAACGCCCACCGTCCGACCGGCCGCCGGGGGAACGCGGCCGTCATGCCGAAGCCCGACCTGCGCGCGCTGCCCGCCTACGGCATCGCGCTCACCGACGGCTCCGACGGGAACCACGGGCTCGCCGGCCCGGGCAAGGAGTACCTGGCGTTCAGCGCGACGGTGTGGAACGGGGGCCCGGCACCGCTGGTCGTGGACGGCTTCCGCAAGCCCGGCCAGGAGAAGATGGACGCCTACCAGTACTTCTTCGACGCCAAGGGCAAGCAGGTCGGCTACACCCCCACCGGCACCATGGAGTGGGACCCGCGGGAGGGCCACGAGCACTGGCACTTCACCGACTTCGCCAGCTACCGGCTGCTCGGCGCGGACCAGAAGGAGATCGTCCGCAGCGGCAAGGAGGCCTTCTGCCTGGCCGACACGGACGCCATCGACTACACGGTGAAGAACGCCAACTGGCACCCGGAGAACACCGACCTGGCCACCGCCTGCGGTGAGCGGAGTTCGGTGTCGGTGCGCGAGGCGCTGGACGTCGGCAACGGCGACACGTACAGCCAGTACCGTCCCGGTCAGTCATTCGACGTCACCGGCCTGCCCAATGGCACGTACTACATCCAGGTGCTCGCCAACCCCGAGCACAAGCTGCTGGAGACGAGCCAGAGCAACAACGTCTCCCTCCGCAAGGTGATCCTGGGCGGCACGCCCGGTGCCCGGACGGTGACCGTGCCCGCGTACGGTCTCATCGACTCGCACTGATCCCCGCTCCCCGCACACTCACGGCCGGGGGCCGGTCCGCCGCGGCGGACCTGTCCCCGGCCGTGGGCGCGGGTTGCGCGGCGCTACGATCTGCGCCGGCGGTCCGTCACCTGCGGTGCGGACTTGACCGTCTCCGGTGAGTCCGACCTCTTCGGCACGGAGTTGACCGTCTCGGCGTCCTCGGTGCTCTCGGCGTCCTCAGCGTTCTCGGCGTATTCGCCGTCGTACTCGGGGTTGAGCACGTGATCGCCGTACAGATCCTGCAGCCAGTTGGTCTGGTAGATGGTGTCGAGGTAGCGCTCACCGAGGTCCGGGGCGATGGCGACCGCCGTGAGGCCGCGCGCGTCGTGCCCGGCGAGCCAGTCCGAGGCACCGCTGACCACGGTTCCGGTGGAGCCGCCGAACAGAAACCCGCGCCGGGCCAGTCGGTGGCAGGTACGGATGGTGTCCCGCTCCTCCACCCGGATCACCTCGTCCACGAAGGACTCGTCGAGCAGCGGGGGGCGCATGCTCATGCCGAGGCCGGGAATCATCCGGCGGCCCGGCTTGCCGCCGAAGGCGACCGAGCCCACGCTGTCCACGGCGACGATCCGCACCGGGCGATGCCACTCCCGGAAGTAGCGCGCGCACCCCATCAGGGTGCCGGTGGTACCCGCGCCGATGAACAGCACGTCCAGCTGCGGGAACTGGCCGGCGATCTCCAGCGCCGTCGTGCGGTAGTGTGCCCGCCAGTTGCCCGCGTTGGTGTACTGGCTGAGCCACACGTACCGGTCGTCGGACGCACACAGCGCACGGACGTAGTCGATCCGTTTGCCGAGGAAGCCGCCGTTGGAGTCCAGGTCGGCCACGATGTGCACCTGGCTGCCCAGCGCCTCCATCAGCAGTCTGGTCGACAGATTGCACCGGGAGTCCGTGACGCACAGGAACTGGTAACCCTTGCTCGCGGCGATCATGCTGAGCGCCACACCGAGGTTTCCCGACGAGGACTCGACGAGGATCGAGTCGCGCGTCAGGACGCCGTCGCGCTCGGCGTTCTCCACCATCTCGTTCGCGGCCTTCAACTTGATGGAGCCGGCGAAGTTGAAGCCCTCGCACTTCAGATAGAGGGAGCACCCGAGCACCGGCTCAAGGTCGACGAAGAGCCGGCCTTCGTTGAAGGCGTGCGGAGCGGATATGACGGGCACGGTGGCCTCCTGGTGCCAGGGCCGAGGACATCTCCTCAGCCGTATCGGCGCAGGTCGTGGAAGAAGTCGTCGATGAGACGGAGGTCCCCCGCGCGGGCTGTTTCGTCGTAGACGTACTTGCCGACGGCGAGGTCGAGGACGCCGAGTCCGAACGGCGAGAAGATCACCGTCCGGTCGGCCGGCACGGTCACCCGTCCCGACATGACGTCGTCGAGGGTGCCGTCGAGGAAGTCACGCTTGCCGGTGCGCTGTTCGGCCAGGTGCGGGGAGGTGTCGGCCTTCAGGCAGTGCTCGACGTCGTCGACGATGTTGGCGGAGTCGAGCAGGATCTCCGGGGCGAGGTCGCGCAGGGAGATGTGCAGGACGAGCGGGTGGTGGTCGAACCAGGACGGGTCGGTGACATGGGGTTCACCGGCGATGGTCGCGAAGACCACCAGGTCGCTGGAGCGGATCAGATCCTCCGGGCTCTGGTGGACGGCGACCTCGGCGGTGCTGCCGGTCTGCCGCAGATAGCCGGAGAAGCCGGCGGTGCTCTCGGCGGACACGTCGTACACGCCGACCGTGTCGAACGTCCAGCCGGTGCCGGCCAGGAACGTGTGGATGTAGCGGGCGATCAGTCCCGTACCGAAGAAGCCCACACGGGTGGGGCGGGTCCGGGTGCGGCTGAGCCAGTCGGCCGCCAGCGCGGCGGACGCCGCGGTCCTGGTGGCGCTGATGATGGAGCTCTCCAGGCAGGCGAACGGGTAGCCCGTGTCGTGGTCGTTGAGGATGAGCACCGCGGAGGCCCGCGGCAGCCCGGCGCTCACGTTGGCCGGGAAACTGGAGATCCATTTCAGGCCGTCCACATGGACCGAACCGCCGATCGAGGCCGGCAGCGCGATGATCCGAGCCGTGGGCCGGTCGGGGAAGCGCAGGAAGTACGACGGCGGATTGACCGAGTACCCGGCGCCGTGCAGCCGGTAGGTGGCCTCGACCAGCTCCACGATCTCCTTCTCGTGCCCGCCGAGTGCTTGCTCCACCTGGCCGCCGGAGATGACCGCGAAGGACGGCACCGTGTCCGGCCGGCTCGTGGAGCGCTCGGTGGCGGGTGACAGGACGTCGCTCATCGCTCGCTCGCCTCCGGGGTCGGGCAGCCGTCGGGCAACCGCCGGGGCTCGGCCATGCCGACCAGCACCTCGCGCTCGCCGGCGTAGGCCTCACGGCTGTGGGCGGTGCGGATGTTGTCGACGAGCATCAGGTCGCCGGCCTGCCAGGGCTCGCGGCGGGTGTGCTTCTCGTAGGTGGCGTTGAGCAGCTGGACGACGTCCTCCTCGATCGGAGTGCCGTCCCCGAAGCGGGTGTTGAAGGGCAGCCCGTCCTCGCCGTAGACGTCGACCAGGTACTCGCGCACCTCCGGCGCGAGCGTCCACTCGTTGAGGAAGGCGATCTGGTTGAACCAGCACCGCCGGCCGCTGAGCGGGTGCCGCACCACGGCGCTGCGGCGCTGCCGGGTGTGCAGGGAGCCGTCGGGCTGCCAGGTGAAGTCGATGGCGTTGGCACGGCAGTAGCGTTCGACGGCGGCGTGGTCGTCGGTGCCGAAGGACTCGGCGAGGGACGCCCCGATCTCGTCGTTGTAACTGCGGGTCAGCAGCCAGCCCTCGCGCTCGAACCGCTCGACCAGCGCGGCGGGCAGCGCCCGGAGCACCTCTTCCGCGTCTGCCACCGCGGTCGCCCCGCCCTCGCCGGGCGGCGTCGTGCACGCGAACAGCATCAGGCCGGGGACCTCCAGCGTGTAGCTGAGCTCGTGGTGCATGCACATCGGCTGGTTGGCCGGCCAGGTCGAGGAGGAGTAGAGCCCCGGGCCGTACGTCTGCCGGGGGGCGAAGGCCTCGCGCTCCGTCATCAGGCCGCCGGACAGCTCCGCGAAGACGGCACCGACCTGATCCGGCTCCCGCAGGCCCAGGCCCCGGACGAGCAGCGCACCGTGCTCGGTGACCTGCGCCCGCAGCGCCTCGCGGTTCGCGGCCGCCCAGCTCACCGGGTCACCGGGGCGCTCGGTGCGCAGGATCGCCGGTCTGTCCGGCCGCAGCTCCACGTCGGGCGGTGCTGTCAGGGGTGAGGACGACATCTCGGTTTCCTTTCGGTTGCCGCTGGGGGGGAGGCTCGTGAGCCTCAGGATCAGGAGGAGGCCAGGGGTGCGGTGGCGGCCTGGACGGCCCGTGCCGCACCGACCGGCCGGGTGCGCAGGAAGTAGTGGCCGCCGTCGGGGAGTTCGTACAGGTCGACGTGGTCGGCCAGCAGCCGCCAGTCCTGGTGGCGGTCGCGATGGCCGGGGGTGTTCGGGTCGTCGGCGGCGGCGACCACGGTGACCGGTGCGGACAGCTTCGCCATCGGCGGGGCGTCGAGGGCGCCCGCGAAATAGCCGTGTGCGGACACGCAGTCGTGCCGGTAGGCGGCACCGACGTGTTCGGCGTGCCGGGCGTTCAGTTCGGCGAGCTCGGTGTAGCCGCTGTCCGCGGTCAGCCGCGCGGCGATCTCCGCGTCGCTCCGGCCGGACAACTCGTCGATGGCGGCACGCCGTTCGGCGGCGGTGCCGAGCAGCTGCGCGCCGAGGAACACCCGGGGGACGTCCACGCCGCGCTCCAGCAGCTTGCGCGCCGTCTCCAAGGCCGGTGCGGTACCCGAGGAATGGCCCCACAGCATGACCCGGGTCAGACCGCGCGCGGTGATCTCGGCGACGACCTGCTCCGCCACCCGGGCGATCGGCGCGAACGGCTCCTGGTGGGCGGCCAGATCGTGACCGGGCAGGTCCACGGCGTACACGGCGAGGCCGCTGCCCGCCAACGCACTGGCCATCGGCTGGTAGTTGACGGCGTTGCCGCCCGCGTACGGGAAGCACACCAGGGCGCATTCCGCCGTACCGCCCGCTTCCGACAGGGGCTGCAGCAGTCCCGGGCGGATGCCGGTGGTGCCGTCGAGGAGCGCGGCCAGGTCGGCGAGTACGGGGTGACCGGTGATGTCCTTGAGGGACACCGCGCGGTCCAGCGCGATGGTGAGTTTCACGGCCGACAGGGAGGTGCCGCCGGTGTCGAAGAAGTGGTCGTCGCGGCCGATCCGGTGCTCGGGCACGCCCAGCAGCTCGGCCCAGGCCGCCGCCAGTTTCCGCTCGGTCGGGGTGAGCGGGGCCCGGTCCTCCGCGGTGACCTCGCCGTCCGCGTCGGGCGCGGTCTGCTGGGCCAGCGCGGTGAGGGCCTTCCGGTCGATCTTGCCGTTGGCGGTCAGCGGCAGGCCGTCCTGCCGGTGGAAGGCCGAGGGGACCATGTAGGCGGGCAGTACGGCGCCCAGAGCCTCGCGCAGCTCGTCCGTCCGCCGCTCGCGACCGGTGTAGTAGGCGATCAAGTGCTTGCTCTGGTCGGCCCGTTCGGCGACGACCACCGCGCCGTCCCGTACCCCGTCCACGCGCAGCAGGGCGTTCTCGATCTCCCCGATCTCGATGCGGAAGCCGCGGATCTTGACCTGGTTGTCCCGCCGGCCGAGGAACTCCAGCTTGCCGCCCGGGTGCCAGCGGCCCCAGTCGCCGCCGAGGTAGAGCCGCTCGCCCGGCCGGTACGGGTCCTCGCGGTAGGCCTCGCGGGTGCGCTCGGGATCGTTGACATAACCCCGTCCGACGCAGACACCGG
Source organism: Streptomyces sp. NPDC054794 (assembly GCF_053611585.1). Lineage (NCBI taxonomy): Bacteria > Bacillati > Actinomycetota > Actinomycetes > Kitasatosporales > Streptomycetaceae > Streptomyces > Streptomyces sp. NPDC054794. The sequence continues at coordinate 18,798 of NZ_JBSHAQ010000084.1, forward strand.
AGAACGCGATCAGGCCCGGCGCGCCCAGCGGGACGAGCGACAGCCGCTCGTCGACGACGTACACGCGCACGTTGTTGACCGCGCGGCCCAGCAGCACGCGCTCGGGCACCCGGTCCATGACCTCGTGGTTGGTGTCGTCCGAGGTCTCGGTCAGCCCATAGGCGTTGACGAGCTTGATCCCGGGGCGGATCGCGAACCAGCGCTGGACCAGCTCCCGCTTCAGTGCCTCGCCGGTGACCGACACGCACCGCAGGTCCGGCAGTTCGCGCGGGTGCTGCTCCAGGTACGAGACCACCACCTCCAGGTAGGAGGGCACGACCTGGACCACAGCGGCGCGTTCGCGGACGAGCGTGTCGACGAACCGTTCCACGTCCACGATCACGTCCTGCCCGACCAGCAGGGTGCGTCCGCCCACCAGCAGCGCGGACACCAGCTGCCACAGCGAGATGTCGAAGCACTGCGGGGCGGTCTGCGCCACGACGGAGCCCTCGTCGATCCCCAGGTCGTCGATCTTGGCGTAGAGGTGGTTGAGCATGCCCGCGTGCTCGCACATGGCACCCTTCGGCTCGCCGGTGGAGCCGGAGGTGAAGTAGATGTAGGCCAGTTGGTCGGCGTCGACCGGCACCGCGACATCGCTGTCGCGGTCGCCGTCGGTGTGGGGTTCCGCGTATGCCGCCTCGATCAGCAGCCGCTCGCATCGCGGCAGGTCGGTCAGCGCCCGGTCGAGGGTGTCGGTGCTGCCGCTTTCGGTCAGCACCAGGCGGCAACCCGCGCGCGACAGCGTCGCCTTGATGCGGTCGGCCGGGAAGTGCGGCTCGATCGGCAGGTAGACGCCGCCCGCCTTGAAGACCGCCAGCGTCGCCGCGAGCCAGTCGAGGTTGCGTTCGGTGACCACCGCGACGACGTCCTCGCGGTCCAGTCCCCGGCGCAGCAGCGCCCGCGCCAACCGGTTCGCTCGGGCGTTGAGTTCGCCGTAGGTCCATGCCTGCTCGCCGCACACCGCGGCGACCGCCTCCGGATGTGCCCGCGCCCGCTGCTCGAAGAGCTCGTGGGCCCGCGCCCGCGGCAGCGACCGGCTGGGGCCGGCCAACCCTTCGAGCTGCTCGCGCACCTCGTCGGCCGACAGCAGGCTCTGCCACGTGTGTTCGGCGTCGACCTGATCCGTCATCCGGCGCAACGCGGTCAGGTGATGGCCACCGATGCGGGCCGCGCCGTCGGCGTCGAGCACGTCCGTGCGGTACCGCAGCCGCAGCACGAACCGTCCGTCGCGGTTGCGCCACCACGTGTGCAGGACGGCGCCGTCGACGTGCTCGGGCGCGTCCTCGGCGCCCATCGGGTCGAACACGATCTCGTACGGCTCCTGCGCAGCGCCGAGTTCCCGGCGCAGCTCCGCCACCGGGAAGTCCCGGTGCGCCCGTATGTCCGCCTCGGCCTGCGAGGTGCTCGACAGCAGCGCGCGCCACGTTCCCGGGGCGACGGTCAGACGGCAGGGCAGCGGTCCGCTCGGCACCCCGGCGGCGTACCACGTCGCCACCTCCTGCTCGCCGGACAGCGCGGCCAGCACCTTGGCGTGCGCCGCCAGCAGTACCGCGCCGACCGGCACGCCCACCTCCTGCGCCAGCCCGCGGACCGCGGCCGACACGTCGTCCGGCACCACCGCCTCGTGCTCGGCCACTCCCGGCACCGGCTCCCCCGCCCACCGCGGCACGGCGGTGTAACCGCCGGCGGTCAGCACCCGGCTCCAGAACTCGCGGTCCGCTTCCACACGCGCTCCCATCGGATGGCCTCTCTCAACGCGCCGTCGTGGCGGCGGTGTCGACCGAAGACGTCGTCGCCGCCGGGCCACTGCCACGGGGCTGGTCGACGAGGTCCGGCAGGTCCTCGGCGGGGTTGCCGCCCCACCGGACGTACGGCGGGACTTCCTCGCCCTTCATGAGGAAGGAGTCGGGAGCCAGCACCGCGCCGTCGCCCATCGTCACGCCGTAGTGCACATGGGCGCCGACGCCCAGCGTGCAGCCGGCACCGAGGGTGGTGCCGTCGGACTTGAAGGTGCCGTCCTCCTGCGAGTGGCACTGGATCTTGCTGCCGGCGTTGAGGGTGCACTCGTCGCCGATGGTGGTGAGCGTGCGCTCCGTCAGATAGCAGCCGTCGTCGAACACCCTGCTGCCGATGCGCACGCCGAGCATGCGCCAGACGAGGCTCTTGAAGGGGGTTCCGTTGAAGATGTTGAGGTGCTCGTCCGGAACCTTCCACAGACGCTCGTGCCACCAGAAGTGCGGGTCGTAGATGGAGCACAACTGGGGGCTCAGCCCGCGGAAGGAGGTGATGCAGCGCTCCAGCAGGATGTACCACAGGGTGGTGAATGCGAGCGTGAAGGCCAGATATCCGGCGATCACCACGTGGCCGAGCACACCGTAGAGGTCCACCGAGGCGAGGGCGAGCAGCGTGAGGAAGAAGGTGTGCAGCCACCGCACGAACAGCATGAGGAGCATCGAGCGGGTGTTGTAGAGGTTCTTGGCGGCCAGCCGGCGGCGCAGTGTGTCACCGGTCCTGAGGTCGTCGAAGCGCGCGTCGCGCTCCACCGACCGGGGAATCTCGAAGCACGGTGAGCCGAGGAGTCCCACGCCCTCGCGGACCTCGCCGTCGAGCGGGATCATCACCTTGGTCGCGAGCAGGCAGTTGTCGCCCGTTCTCCCGCCCGGCGGATAGGCGATGTTGTTGCCGAGGAAGTTGTGCGGGCCGATCGTCGTCCTGGACATCCGGAAGGACGTGCTGGAGAAGTCGGCGTTGATGAGGGAGAGGCCGTCGGCCACCATCGTTCCGCTGCCGACGGACACCAGGAACGGTGAGTCGTGGTGGACCTCGGTGCCGAAGTTGGACCCGGTCTGCTCGACCCGGGACAGGTCGTATCCGAGGCCGCGGAGGTAGTGGACGATGTAGGAGCTGTCACCGAAGAGCCAGGCGAAGAACCGGATGTTCGTCATGCGCGCCGTCATCCGGTGGATCGCGTAGTGGAATCCGTAGAGCGGGTAGACCCGGTCCGGCGTGACGGTCAGGTGCAGCAGCCGCGGAACGGTGTACAGGACGACGAGGCCCAGGACGAGGAAGCCGAGGAAGAGCACCGCGGAGAGGGCCAGCGCGTCGGGGATCAGTTGCGACCGGGACAGCACGGCCGTCTCGGGGTCGAGTCGCTTGCCGATCGCCGGCACCGCGGTGAACAGCATGTACGTCCCGCCGACGAACAGCGGTATGTACAGGAAGAACAGCTGCAGCAGGGTGACGAGAGCGAACCAGGCACGGCGGAACGCGCCGCACTTCGCCGGCGGGACCCGCACGTATTCGGTCTGCGTGGGCTGTGCCGGGGAGCCGTGCCAGTGCTCACCGTCCGGAACGGCCCGGCCGCGGTACAGGGCGGACGCGTGACCGAGCTGTGCGCCGTCGCCCATCGAGGCGCCGATGTCCAGGACGGTCTTCTCGCCGATGTACACGTCGCGGCCGAGCGTGATCCCGTCGATCTGGATGCGACCGGCGTGCGCCCGGTAGCCGAGCAGGAACGAGTCCTTGCGGATCACGGTGCCGGCGCCGATCGTCAGCAGGTCGGTGCAGACCGGGACGAAGCGGGTGAGGATCGTGACTCCCTTGCCGATGCGCGCGCCCAGTGCCCGCAGGTACAGCACGTACAGCGGACTTCCGACGAAGAAGATCATCGGATTGGCGTGCAGCAGCACCTTCAGGAGCCAGAAGCGCATGTAGGCCGGGCCCCAGACGGGGAATTCGGCCGCTTTCCAGCGGCCGACGAGAATCCATTTGGCGAGGACCGGGAAGAGGCACAGGCCGATGAAACCGATACCGCCGAACAGCAGCGACCGCAGATAGATGTCGGCCAGGCCATTGCCGGTGGCGACCCATTCGTAGCCCGTGGCGGTGACGAATCCGGCGACGACGGAATACCCCAGGAAGACCAGCAACTGGAACGTCCCGCACAGCACATGGCTGAACCTGTGCGTGCGCGTCGCCGGGGGCCGCGCCGTGTTCTCCTGCGACGGCGGTGCCGGGGGCGGTGAACCGACAGCGTCGGCAGCGGGCGGGGCGGTGGCCGCCAGGGCCTCGGCCAGGCTGCGGATCGTGGGGTACCGGTAGATGTCCTTCATGGACGCGGACGGCAGGTCCGCCCGCTTCCTGACCCGTGCGCAGAACTGGGCCATGACCATGGAGTTGGCTCCGAGGTCGTGGAAGAAGTGGCTGTCGGCCGGAACCTCCGCGACGCTCACGACGTCCGCCAGGACCTCCGCGAGTTTCCTCTCGGTGTCCGTCCCCACCGCGCCGTTGCCATTGCGTCCGGTGACGTTCGCTTCGTCCGCCCGGGATATGACGGCTGTTTCGTCAGGCCCGGGTATGACGGCTTCTTCGTCCGGCCCGGATATGTGGACCTTGGAGGATTGCTCCACCATGCGATCTCCTGGAGGACGTGTGCCATCGGAAGCCACGGAACCGCGCGCTCTTCGCTGATCAAGAACCGCGAGCTTCAGTTTCGGTCGGCCACCGTCACGTTGCCACTTCTGATCGATCGCACTGCGGAGGCGAAGAGTTCACCGGGCCCGTATTCCTTGGTCGCGCGCGTTTTCGGGCCGCACGGCAGATCACCCGAACGGGCGCCACTCGGGCAGGGCCCGGACCCGGCCGGGACACGACGAGCAGCGGCCCGGCCCCGCGTGTCGCGGGACCGGGCCGGTGGACTGCTCGGAGCGGTTCGTCAGCCCTGGCGGGCCTTGAAGCGGGGGTTCTTCTTGTTGACCACGAAGGTCACACCTCGGCGGCGCACCACCTGGGCTCCGGGCTTGGACTTCAGCGAGCGCAGGGACTTGCGCACCTTCATGCCTGACTCCTTCTCGTGCGGGGGCCGCGGGCCCGGGTCACCGGTGGGCCGGGGCCGAGCGGCCGTAGCGGCGTTCGAAGCGCTCCACGCGGCCGGCGGTGTCCACGACCCGCGAGGTGCCGGTGTAGAACGGGTGGCCGGCCGACGAGGTCTCCACGTCGATCAGCGGGTGGACGGTGCCGTCCTCCCACGCGATCGTCCGGGAGGCGGCCGCGGTCGAACGGGTCAGGAACAGGGCGCCCGCGGCGCGGTCGCGGAAGACGACCGGCCGGGACACGGGATGGATGCCGGGCCTCATGGTGTTTCCTTCCTCAGCGCCGTCCGCCGTGGGGCGGACGGCCGGTTTCAGCGTTCCTCGCGGAAGGCGACGTGCTTGCCGACCACGGCGTCGTACTTGCGCAGGACGAGCCGGTCGGGGTCGTTGAGACGGTTCTTTCGCGTCACGTAGGTGACGCCGGTCCCGGCGATCGACTTCAGACGGACCACGGGGCGCACGGTGCTGCGTGCCATGGGGGTTCTCCCTTCACCCACGCCCGGATCTTGACTCGGGCATGCCAACCATGACCTGTAACAGCGGTGTCCCTCGTGGCATTCCCGGGCGCTTTCGGCTGCTTTCCGGTGCTTTCCGATGCCGGGGGCTCGCCCATACGGGTGTCTGTGTGCGCCATCCGGAATGTTCCGTCAACAGAGCGCCCCGGCGCCGGTGTGATGTTTCCCGTGAGACCGGGTTGAAAGGAGAGGAACGGGCAACCTTCCGTTTCATGCCACTGACGACCGCGCTCCGACAGGGGACACGATGACGACGGCGACCAAGGCGACCCGGACGCCTCCCGCCACCGAAACGACGAACTCCGCCACGACCGGCACGAGCGCCGCGACCGCCGCGACCGCCGCGACCGCGAGAAACCCTCCGTCCGCCGCCTCCCGGCCCTCGCTGCCCTCCCTCACCGGGCTGCGCTGGATGGCAGCGCTGCTGGTCTTCGGGCTGCACGTGCACAACTTCCGCTACTTCGGAGGCGGCGGCGGCCGCATCATGACGTGGGCCTTCGGCGGCGGCGCCACCGGAGTGTCGTTCTTCTTCGTGCTGTCCGGGTTCGTCCTGACGTGGTCCGCTCGCCCGCACGACCGCGTGCTCGCCTTCTGGCGACGGCGCGTCGCCCGCGTCTACCCGGTCCACCTCGCCACCGCGGCGATCGCCCTGGTCATGGCCTGCACGCTGACCCGCTGGCCGCTGCCCACGCTCTCCCAGGGCCTGGCCAACGTCGTGCTGATCCACGCCTGGTGGGGCCCGTGGTGGCAGACGCTGAACCCCGTCAGCTGGTCACTGGCCTGCGAGGCCTTCTTCTACGCCGCCTTCCCCGCGCTGCTCCTGGTCCTGCGCCGGGTCGGCGCCCGGGGCGCGGCGGCGCTGGGCGCGGTCTCGGTGCTGACGGTGCTGCTCATGGCCTGGGCCGACACGCACCACTGGCTCGGCCAGCAGCTCAGCTCCTTCCCGGCGGCCCGCCTGCCCGAGTTCGTGCTCGGCGTCTGCACGGCCCGGCTGGTGCTCCTCGGCCGCTGGCGCGGACCGGGGCTGGAGGCCTCGCTCGCCCTGGCGATCATCGGCTACTTCCTCGTCCCCCAGGTCAGCGACGGGTACCCGGCCGCCACCTGCCCCGTCATCGGCTTCGCCCTGCTCATCCCGGCGGCGGCCGTGGCGGACCTGCGGGGGCTGCCCTCGCTGTGGCGGCACCGCCCGCTGGTGCGACTGGGGGAACTCTCGTTCGCCTTCTACATGATCCACCTCCTGGTTCTGCGGGCCGGCATCAGCGTGCTGGGCAACCGCCCCCGCTTCGGCCTGACGACGGGCGTGGCCGTCACCGCCGTCGCGTTCACGGTGTCCCTCGCCCTGTCCTGGGTCCTGTACGAGGCGGTGGAAAGCCCCGCACGACGGCTCCTGCTGCGCCGCCGCCGTACGTCGTCCAAGGCCGGCCCGAAGCCGCCTGCCACCCGGCCGGAACCGGCCCGGACCGGCAGCGGCGGCCCCGACGCGGGTTCCCGCTGAGGGCCGCGCCGGGCACGGCCAAGCGCGTGACCGCCGGTTTTGGCGGTCCGTGCGCCGGGCAGGTGGTCCGCGTGCCCTCCTCCCCGCGGCTGCGCTTCGACGGCTGGATCGCCGGCATCGGGACGGCCTCCGGCACACGCGTCGTGGTGGGGCACTGGACGCGATCGCCGTTCGGGCCGTTCAGTGACGTGATGCTGGAACGAGCCGACGGGCACCGTGCGCTGTTCTCCCCGACCTGGGAGACGGCGGACTTCATCACCGGCACGTACACCTTCGACGACGTACAGGTAACGCCCGTACGAGTGAATGTGGTGGGACCGATCTGGGCCGTCGAGGCGGCCTCGCTCGGTCTGCGCCTGACCGTCGGGCGGCGCGGCCTCCCGGGGTTCGTGCTGCGGGCCGTGCCCGGCGCCCTCGCCGCCTGGCCGGCCTGGACCGTGGTGACCGATCCGGCCGCACGACTGTGGCTGGGCGCGCGCACCCGCGGCGCCGCCGTGGACGGGCGACGCGAGTGGTACGGGGCGCGCGACCTGAGCCCGGTCATCTCGGCGACCGCCGTCAACGAGGGCCGGGTCCTCGGCCCGCTCGCCCCCTTCGAGCCCCCCGTACGGTTCGGATTCGGGTCGATGCCGCGGCGCCCCTGCGTCGTGCGGGTCACCACCACGGTGGGCCTGGAGCAGGAGGCGGAGGCCGAGGAGATTCTTCGCGCGGGAGAGCGCCAGGGCAGTTAGGCTGACGCTTCGCCGCAGTATTTACATTTCGGATAGTCATCGCATTTGACGCATTCCGCGCACTTCGCCGCCTCGGTGGACGGGCGACCCGGGAGGATCTCATGACGGCAGCCGTGGACCCGGATCACTCCGACTGGGACGTGATCGTCCTCGGCGCCGCGGCGGCGGGGGAGAACGCGGCCCAGTACGCGAGCCAGTTCTCCGGCCTGTCCTCGGTGCTCGTCGAGGACGCGCTGGTCGGCGGCGAGTGTTCGTACTGGGCCTGCATGCCCAGCAAGGCGCTGCTGCGCCCGGTCGAGGTGGTCGACGCGGCCGACCATCTGCCCGGTCTGACGGCACGCCTGGACCCCGCCCCGGTGCTGGCCCGGCGCGACGCCGTGATCAACGGTCTGGACGACACCTCCCAGGTGCACTGGGCGCTGAACACCGGGATCGACGTGGTGCGCGGCTACGGGCGACTGGCCGGTGAGCGCACGATCGTGGTCAGCGGGCCGGACGGCTCCGACCGGACGCTGACCGCCCGGCACGCCGTGGTCATCGACACCGGCTCCTGTCCGGCCGTACCGGACCTTCCGGGGCTGCGTGCCGCGCTGCCGTGGACCTCACGCGATGTGACCACGATGCGCGAGGTGCCGCGCCGGGTGCTCGTCGTGGGCGGTGGCGTGGTCGCCTGCGAGGCGGCCACCTGGCTGCGGGGACTGGGCACCGCCGAGGTGACCCTCGTCCACCGCGGGGAGCGGCTGCTGGCCCGGAACGAACCGTTCGCGGGCACGCTGGTCGCCGAGGAGCTGCGCGAGACGGGCGTACGCCTGTGTCTCGGCCGCACCCTGGCCGAGGTGCGGCGGTCCGACGCCCAGGACTCCGGCCAGGGCCGGGTGCACGGCGGAGCGGCGAGCGTGACCCTCGACGACGGCACCGTCATCGAGGCCGACGAGATCGTCGTGGCCACCGGCCGCACCCCGAACACCGACGACATCGGCCTGGAGACCGTCGGCCTCTCCCCCGGCGGCTATCTCGACGTCGACGACCACCAGTCCGTACGCGGCGCCTCGGGCAGCTGGCTGTACGCCATCGGCGACGTGTGCGGACGGGCGCTGCTCACCCACATGGGCAAGTACCAGGCCCGGATCGTCGGTGAGGTCATCGCGGCGCGCGCCGCCGGCTCGGCCGAGCTGCCGTCCTCGGCGGCCGGACATGTGGGCCTGCCCCAGGTCGTCTTCACGAACCCGGAGGTCGGCAGCGCCGGCCTGACGGAACGGCAGGCGCGGGACGCCGGGATCGACGTCGAGGTCGTCGAGTACGACCTCGGCGCGCTCGCCGGCACCTATGTCATGCGCGCCGACTACCGCGGCCGGGCCAAACTCGTGGTCGACCGCGCCACCGACGTGGTGGTGGGGGCGACGTTCGCGGGCGCCGGCATCGCCGAACTCGTGCACTCGGCGACCACGGCGATCGTCGGCCGCCTCCCCGTGTCCACGCTGTGGCACGTCGTACCCAGCTACCCCACGGCGAGCGAGATCTGGCTGCGCCTGCTGGAGACACTGCGCACGCAGCGTCACGCGGCGCAGCACGCGTGACGAAGCACCCCGTGTCCCATTCGTACGGGCGGCGGCTACGCGGACGCACCGGTCAGGGGCACGGCCCGCTGTCCGGCAGGTGCACCTTGGCCCACTCCCCCAGTTCCCGCAGGGCCGGTTCCAGCGCGGCGCCGGAAGCCGTGAGCCGGTAGGAGACGCGCAGCGGAGGCCCCTCGTCGACCTCGCGCACCACGAGGCCGGCGGCGCCGAGCTCGGTCAGCCGGTCGGAGAGCATGCGTTCGCTGATGCCGGGCACGGCCCTGCGCAGGTCCGCGAAGTGCGCGGGCTGCTCCACCAGCACGGCCACGATCGGGCCGGTCCATCGCTTTCCGAGCAACTGGAAGACGCGCGTGATGCCGCCGTCCACTTGCTTGCACGCTTCCACGTCGTGAGTCTGCTCGACCGCCATGCCCCCAGGATACTGTGCCGTCGTACGGGGATGAAAAAAAGTAAGTCCCTGTGATATCCATAGTTGAGTACGAAACCGCAGCACGTCCTGGGGGTGTCCGTCACCCCTGGGCACGTGCGCCCGAACGACCGCTCATGGGAGACCCCCGATGGCCACACTCCTGCACATCGACTCGTCCGTGTTCCCCACCGCCGGCTCCGCGTCCCGCGCGGTGACGACCGCCTTCCGCAAGGCCTGGGAGGAGCAGCACCCCGAGGGCACGGTGATCTACCGGGACCTCGCCGCCACCCCCGTGCCGCACATCACCGCCGACGCGCACACGGCCGGGTTCGCGGATCCCGCCGCGCACTCCCCCGAGCAGGCGGCGGCCTTCGCCGAGCGCGTGCGGCTCATCGAGGAGCTGGAGCGGGCGGACGCGGTGCTGATCGGCGCCCCGATGTACAACTACGCGATCCCGTCCACCCTCAAGGCCTGGCTGGACAACGTGATCCTCTTCGGCCGCACCGCGGGCGAGACCCCCACCGCCAAGGGCACGCCGGTCACCGTCGTCGCCAGCCGCGGCGGTTCCTACGCCCCCGGCACCCCGAGGGAGTCGTTCGAGTTCGTCCAGAACTACCTGCGGGCGATCCTCGCCGACACCCTCGCCCTGGACCTGGACTTCATCGTCCCCGAGCTCACCATGGCCCCGCACAACCCGGCCATGGCCGAGCTGGTCCCGCTCTTCGAGGCCTCCCGCGAGCGGGCCCACCAGGAAGCGAGCACCAAGGCGAAGTCCCTCGCCGAGCGCCTGGCGGCCTAGGGTCTTTCGTTTGGATCAGGCCGGATCAGGGAGCGGGGTCTGGTGCCGTGCATCGCAAGGCGGAGGAGGGCGTCATGGCGGAGCCATGGCA
>NZ_JBSHAQ010000085.1:0-26602 GCF_053611585.1 Streptomyces sp. NPDC054794
TGTGGCTGGGCTCGATCAAGTCCAACCTCGGCCACACGCAGGCCGCCGCGGGCGTCGCCGGGATCATCAAGATGATCCTCGCCCTGCGCAACGAGCAGCTGCCCCGCACCCTGCACGTCAACGCCCCCTCCTCTCACGTCGACTGGACCGAGGGCGCCGTCGAGCTGCTGACCGAGGCCCGGCCCTGGTCGGCGGGGGAGCGCACCCGGCGTGCCGGTGTCTCCTCCTTCGGCATCAGCGGCACCAACGCCCACGTCATCATCGAGGAAGCGCCCGCGGAGAACCCCGCCGACCCGGCGGCACCCACCCGCGAGCTGCCGGTCGTGCCCTGGATCGTCTCCGGCAGGACCGCGGATGCCGTCCGCGCCCAGGCGGCCCGCCTCCTCGACTTCGCCACCGCGCACCCGGAACTGGACCCCGCCGACATCGGCCGGGCCCTCGCCACCGGCCGCTCGGCACTCCCGTACCGTGCGAGCGCCGTCGCCGCCGACCGCGAGGGCCTGCTGAGCGGCCTTGAGACCATCACCCACCAGGACACGCCGTCGGCGAAGGCCGGTCCGGCCGCCTTCCTCTTCACGGGGCAGGGGAGCCAGCGGGCCGGGATGGGGCGGGAGTTGTACGAGGCCTTCCCCGTCTTCGCCGCCGCGCTGGACGAGGTGTGCGCGGCCTTGGACCCGCACCTTGAACGGCCCCTGAAGGACGTCATGTTCGGCGGGGAAGGGCTGGACGAGACGGGCTACACCCAGCCCGCCCTCTTCGCCTTCGAAGTCGCTCTGTTCCGGCTGCTGGAGGCCTGGGGGGTACGCCCCGAGGTGCTGGCCGGGCACTCGATCGGTGAGCTGGCCGCCGCACATGTCGCCGGCCTGTGGTCGCTCGAAGACGCCGCGCTGATCGTGTCGGCGCGCGGCCGACTCATGCAGCAGCTGCCCGCCGGGGGCGCCATGGCCGCCATCCAGGCGACCGAGGACGAGGTCGCGCCCGTCCTTCCCGAGGTCACCGGTATCGCCGCCATCAACGGCCCGACCTCCGTGGTCGTCTCCGGACCGGTGGACGGCGTCGAGCAGGTCGTGACGCACTTCTCCGAAGCGGGCCGTAAGACCAAGAAGCTCACCGTCAGCCACGCCTTCCACTCCCCGCTGATGGAGCCGATGCTCGCGGAGTTCGAGCAGATCGCCGCCCAGCTGACGTACGGCGAGACGTCGATCCCGATCGTGTCGACGCTGACCGGCGAGCAGGTGTCGTACGAGGATCTGGCCGACCCCGCCTACTGGGTGCGGCACGTCCGCCAGGCCGTCCGCTTCGCCGACGCCGTCGCCACCCTCGACGCCCAGGGCATCGGTACGTTCCTGGAGCTGGGCCCGGACGCAGTGTTGACCGCGATGGTCGCCGACCCCCGCGCCATCCCCACCCTGCGCCGCGACCGCACCGAACCCCAGGCCGTCGTCGAAGCCCTCACGCGGCTGCACTGCGCCGGGGGCGAGGTGAGTTGGCAGGCCTTCTACGCCGACACCGCCGGGCGCCCGGTCGACCTGCCGACGTACGCCTTCCAGCACGAGACCTACTGGCCGAACACCGCTCCGTACGCAGCCTCCGACGCCGCCGGACTCGGCCTGACCGCCGCGGGCCACCGCATCCTCGCGGGTGCGATGGAACTGCCGGACGCCGAGGGCGTGTTGTTCACCGGCCGGCTGTCGCTGGCCACCCACCCCTGGCTGGCCGAGCACGCGGTGAACGGCACGATCATCGTGCCCGGTGCCGCGCTGGTCGAGATCGCCGTACGCGCCGGTGACCAGGTCGGCGCGGGGACCGTCCGCGACCTGACCCTGCACGCCCCGCTCGTGCTGGACGAGCGCGGCGGTGTCGCCCTGCGCGTCCGGGTCGGCGAGGGCGAGGAGCCCGCCGTCACCGTCCACTCCCGCCCGGAGGGCGAGGAGTCCTGGACCCTGCACGCCGAAGGCGTCCTGTCGGCGGACACCGTCGAGCCCGCCGCCGACCTCGCCGCCTGGCCCCCGGCCGGCGCCGAACCGGTCGACACCGGCGGCCTCTACGGCGACCTGGCCGCCATCGGTCTGCAGTACGGTCCGCTCTTCCAGGGACTCACGACCGCCTGGCGCTCCGCCGACGGGGTCGTGTATGCCGAGGTCGCCCTGCCCGAGGGCACCGACACCCAGGGCTACGGCATCCACCCGGCCCTCCTCGACGCCTCCCTGCACGCCATCGGCCTGCTGGACGGCGACAGCGAGGGCGCCCAACTACCGTTCTCCTGGACGGACTTCGCGCTGCACGCGGCCGGTGCCTCGGCGCTGCGGGTGCGGGTCAGCGCCGAAGGAACGGGCTACCGGCTCGACCTCGCCGACCCGTCCGGCGCCCCCGTCGCCACCGTCGGCGCGCTGGCCCTGCGCGCGCTGCCCGCCCCGGCGGCCGGCGGGCGCGGGCACGACTCCCTCTACCGTCTCGACTGGCAGTCGATCGCCCAGGCCGCCGCGGACGAGCGGTCGGCCCCCGTACCGTGCCGTGTCATCGGGCCCGACCCGCTCGGGATCGTCGACCTGGTCGTGGAGGCCGGTGGGCGGCACGTGACCGAGGCCGACGAGGCCCGGCTGGTCTTCGCCACTTTCGTCACCGCCGGGTTGGCGCCGCGCGACGCCGTGCACCGGGCCCTGGAGGTCGTACAGGAGTGGCTGGAGGGCGCGCAGCCCGAGGGTGCCCGGCTGGTGCTGGTCACCTCGGGGGCGGTGGCTGCCGCGGCCGGCGACCGGGTGCCCGACCCCGCGGCCGCGGCCGTGGTCGGTCTGGCCCGGTCCGCCCAGTCCGAGCACCCGGGGCGCATCGTCCTGGTCGACCTGGACACCTCCGCCGAGTCGGCCGACGCCCTGCTGCCCGCCCTGACCGGCACCGACGAGCCCCAGTTCGCGCTGCGCGTCGGGCAGTTGCTCGCCCCGCGGCTCGTGCGGAGCGTGGGCGCCGAGCTGAGCGTCCCGGAGGGCGACGCGCCCTGGCGGCTGGACTTCACCGCCAGCGGCACGCTCGACAGCCTCTACGTCGCCGACTTCCCCGAGGCCGCCGCACCGCTCGCCGAGGGGCAGATCAGGGTCGCCATCCGGGCCGCCGGTGTGAACTTCCGTGACGTCATGAACGTGCTCGGGATGTATCCGGGAGACGCCGGGCGACTGGGCCTCGAAGCGGCCGGCATCGTGGTGGAGGTCGGGCCCGGTGCGGAACGGTTCGCCGTGGGGGACCGGGTCATGGGCCTGTTCTCCGGGGCGTTCGGACCGCTCGCCGTGGTCGATCACCGACTGGTCTCCGCGATGCCGTCCACGTGGACGTTCGCCGAGGCCGCCGCCGCGCCCGTCGTCTATCTGACCGCCTACTACGCCCTCGTCGACCTGGCCGGCCTCGGCGCCGGCGAGTCCGTGCTCATCCACGCCGCCGCGGGCGGTGTCGGCACGGCGGCCGTGCAGCTCGCCCGGCACCTGGGCGCGGAGGTGTACGGCACGGCCAGCCCCGCGAAGTGGGGTGCCGTGCGTGCCCTCGGTGTCGAAGAGGACCGCATCGCCAACTCCCGCACGCTGGAGTTCGAGCAGCATTTCCTGGAGGCCACCGGCGGGCGCGGCATGGATGTCGTACTCGACTCGCTGGCACGGGAGTTCGTGGACGCGTCGCTGCGACTGCTGCCGCGCGGCGGCCGGTTCGTCGAGATGGGCAAGACCGACATCCGGGAAGCGGACACCGTCGCCGCCGAACACCCGGGGGTCGTGTACCGGGCCTTCGACGTCATGGACGCGGGCCCGGACCGCATCCAGGAGATGTACGGCGCGCTGCTCGCGCTCTTCGAGAGCGGGGCGCTGCGTCCGCTGCCCGTCACCGCCTGGGACGTGCGCGAGGCCCCGGAGGCGCTGCGCGTCATGGGGCAGGCCCGGCACACCGGCAAGCTGGTGCTGACCGTGCCCGCGCCCCTGAACCCCGAGGGCACCGTCCTGGTCACCGGCGCGACCGGCGCGCTCGGCGGGCTGCTCGCCCGCCACCTGGTCACCGAGTACGGCGTACGGCGGCTGCTGCTGGCCAGCAGGCGCGGCGCCCAGGCGCCGGGTGCCGAGGAACTTGCCACTTCCATACGCGAGTTGGGTGCCGTCGTCGACCTGGTGGCCTGTGACGCCGCCGACCGGGACGCGGTCGCCGCGGCCCTCGACGGCGTACCGGACGAGCACCCGCTGACCGCCGTCGTGCATGTCGCGGGCCTCCTCGACGACGGTGTCGTCGGCTCGCTCACCCCCGAGCGGCTCGACAAGGTGCTCGCCCCGAAGGCGGACGCCGCCCGGCATCTGCACGAGCTGACCCGGCTCGCCGACCTCTCCGCGTTCGTGCTGTTCTCCTCGGCCGCCGGTACCTTCGGCAACCCGGGGCAGGCCAACTACGCCGCCGCCAACGGCTACTTGGACTCCCTCGCCGCCCACCGCCGCGCCCACGGCCTGCCCGGCCTCTCGCTCGGCTGGGGACTGTGGGCCGCCGAGGGCGGCGGCATGGCCGAGTCGCTGGACGAGGCCGAGCGCGCCCGGATGACCCGCTCCGGCTCCGCCGCCTTCACCGGCGAGGAGGGCCTCGCGCTGTACGACACGGCGCTCGCCCTGCCGCACGCCGCGCTTGTACCCATCCACCTCGACCTGCCCGCGACCGCGGCGCCCGAGGAGGTGCCCGCGCTGCTGCGGGCCCTGGTGCGCACCCCGGCGCGGCGCACCGCCCGCGGCGCCGACAAGGCCGCCGGCGGCGGGGAGCTGGCCACGCGGCTCGCCGGGCTCGGTGCCGACGAACAGCACGCGCTGCTGCTCGACGTCGTCCGCACCCACGCCGCCGCCGTCCTCGGCCACGGCGGACCCGAGGCCGTCGACGTCACCCAGGCCTTCAAGGACCTGGGCTTCGACTCGCTCACCGGCGTCGAGTTCCGCAACCGCCTCGCCGGCGCCTGCGGGCTGCGGCTGCCCGCCACGCTGGTCTTCGACTACCCGGCGCCCGAGGCGCTCGCCGGATACCTGCGCGAGGAACTCGTCGGCTCCCTGCCCGCCGAGACCGCCGCGTCCGGCCCGGCGATCGGCACCGACGAGCCCATCGCCGTCGTCTCCATGGCCTGCCGCTTCCCCGGCGGCGTCCGCTCGCCCGAGGACCTGTGGCGGCTGCTCGCCGGCCGCGGCGACGCCATGGGCGCCATGCCCGACGACCGCGGCTGGGACATCGACGCCGTCGTCGACCCGACCGGCGAGCGCCCCGGCACCAGCTACACCGACCAGGGCGGCTTCCTGCCCGACGCACCCCTGTTCGACGCCCCCTTCTTCGGCATCAGCCCCCGCGAGGCCCTCGCCATGGACCCGCAGCAGCGGCTCCTGCTGGAGACCTCCTGGGAGGCCCTGGAGCGCGGCGGCTTCGACCCGCACACCCTGCGCGGCAGCAGCACCGGCGTCTTCGCCGGGCTCATCTACCACGACTACGGCAACGGCGCCGGATACACCCACCTCCCCGACGGCGTCGAGGGCTTCCTCGGCACCGGCACCTCGGGCGGCGTGGCCTCCGGCCGTATCTCCTACGTCCTCGGGCTCGAAGGCCCGGCCGTCACCGTCGACACCGCCTGCTCCTCGTCGCTGGTCGCCCTGCACATGGCCGTCCAGGCGCTGCAGCGCGGCGAATGCGACCTGGCGCTCGCCGGCGGTGTCACCGTGATGGCGACGCCGGACACCTTCGTGGACTTCAGCCGGCAGCGCGGCCTCGCAGGCGACGGCCGCTGCAAGGCCTTCGCCGAGTCCGCCGACGGCACCGGCTGGGCCGAGGGCGTCGGCATGGTCCTCGTCGAGCGGCTCTCCGACGCCCGGCGCAACGGACACGACATCCTCGCCGTCGTCCGCGCCAGCGCCCTCAACCAGGACGGCGCCAGCAACGGCCTCACCGCCCCCAACGGGCCCTCCCAGCAGCGCGTCATCCGGCAGGCCCTGGCCACCGCGGGCCTCGCACCCGCCGACGTCGACGCCGTCGAGGCGCACGGCACCGGCACCCGCCTCGGCGACCCGATCGAGGCGCAGGCCCTGCTCGCCACCTATGGCCAGGACCGCCAGGAGCCGCTGTGGCTGGGCTCCGTGAAGTCCAACCTCGGACACACCCAGGCCGCGGCCGGCATCGCCGGTGTCATCAAGATGGTCGAGGCCCTCGGCCATGAGGAGCTCCCCGCCACCCTGCACGTCGACGAGCCCAGCTCGCACATCGACTGGGAGGCCGGCGCCGTACGACTGCTGACCGAGGCCCGGCCCTGGCCGCGCCGGGAAGCGGCACCGCGCCGGGCCGGCGTCTCCGCGTTCGGCTTCAGCGGCACCAACGCCCACGTGATCCTGGAGGAGGCGCCCGCACCCGCCGCCGCACCCGAGCGGGCGGAGCACGCCGACGGGCCCGTGCCGTGGCTGCTCACCGCCCGCACCCCCGAGGCGCTGCGCGCCCAGGCCCGCCGACTGGGCGAGCAGCTCGCCGGGCGGGAACTGGCCTCGGCCGACCTGGCCCGCATCGGTCACTCCCTCGCCACCACCCGCACGCCCTTCGAGTACCGCGCGTTCCTCGTCGGCGAGGACGGCACCGAACTGCTCCAGGGACTGTCCGACCTCGCCGAGGGCATCCCGGCCGCCGGGGTCGAGGAGGGCCTCGCCGGGCCCGTCGGCAAGACCGTGTTCGTCTTCCCCGGCCAGGGTTCCCAATGGGTCGGTATGGCACGGGAGTTGATGGACAGCTCGGAGGTGTTCCGGGCGCGCGTCGAGGAGTGCGCGGCGGCGGTGGACGCCTTCACCGACTGGTCGCTGCTCGACGTGCTGCGCGGAGCCGACGGCGCCGCCTCACTGGAGCGCGTCGACGTCGTCCAGCCCGCCCTGTGGGCCGTGATGGTGTCGCTGGCCGCGCTGTGGGAGTCCCTCGGCGTCGTCCCCTCGGCCGTCGTCGGCCACTCCCAGGGCGAGATCGCCGCGGCCTGCGTCGCCGGCGCGCTCAGCGTCGAGGACGCGGCCCGCGTCGTCACCCTGCGCAGCCGCGCCCTGATCCGGCTCGCCGGCACCGGCGGCATGGTGTCCGTGCCGCTGCCCGCCGCCCGCGTCGAGGAACTCCTCGCACCGTGGCCGGGGCAGATCTCCGTGGCCGCCGTCAACGGGCCCGCGTCCACCGTCGTCTCCGGCGACCCGGACGCCCTCGACGCCCTGCTGGAGCGCTGCGAGGGCGACGGCGTACGCGCCCGCCGCATCCCCGTCGACTACGCCTCCCACTCCGCCCACGTCGAGTCCCTGCGCGAGGAACTGGAAGAACTCCTCGCCCCCGTACGCCCCCGAGCCGGACGCGTCCCCCTGCACTCCACGCTGGAGGACCGGCTCATCGACGGCCACGAGATGGACGCCGGCTACTGGCACCGCAACCTGCGCCACACCGTCCGCTTCGAACCCGCCGTACGCTCCCTCGCCGACACCGGCCACACCGTGTTCGTCGAGTGCAGCCCGCACCCCGTGCTGACCGTCGGCCTCACCGACACCCTCGCCGACGCCGGCGCCGACAACGCCGTGGTCACCGGCACCCTGCGCCGCGACGACGGCGGGAGTGCCCGCGTCCTCGCCTCCCTCGGCCGGCTCGTCGCGCACGGCGTACGCCCCGACTGGGACGCCGTGTTCGCGGGCCGCGCCACCGGGCGGGTGCCGCTGCCGACGTACCCCTTCCAGGGCGAGCGCTACTGGCTGGAGCCCACCGTCGCCGCCACCGACCCCGGTGCCGTCGGCCAGAGCGACGCCGGACACCCGCTGCTCGGCGCGGCCGTCACCCTGCCCGGCGACGGCGGCCTGGTGCTCACCGGGCGGCTCTCGCTGACCGCGCAGCCCTGGCTCGCCGACCACGCCGTCGGCTCCACCGTCGTCGTACCGGGCACCGCGCTCCTGGAGATGGCGGTACGCGCCGGGGACGAGGCCGGACACCCGCACCTGGCCGACCTCACCCTGGAAGCGCCGCTCGTCCTGCCCGAGCGCGCCGAGATCCAGCTGCGCGTCGTGGTCTCGGCGTCCGGCGAGGCGGACGGCCGTACCGTCGCCGTGCACTCGCGGCCCGCCGACGCACTGCCCGACGACCCGTGGACCCGGCACGCCACCGGCCTGCTCACCCCGGCGCCCGCGCAGGCCGGGGAGCACCTCGCCCCCTGGCCGCCGGAGGCCGCCGAGAGCGTCGACACCTCACGCCTGTACGCCGACCTCGGCGCCCTCGGCCTCGACTACGGCCCCGCCTTCCGCGGCCTGCGCTCCGCCTGGCGCGCCGACGACGCCCTGTACGCCGAGGTCGCCCTGCCCCTCGAAACCGCCGCGCAGGCACCGCAGTTCGGCCTGCACCCGGCCCTGCTCGACTCGGCCCTGCACGCCATCGCGCTCGGCGGCTTCCTGGACGCGGGCGACGGCGGCCCCTGGCTGCCGTTCAACTGGTCCGGCGTCACCCTGCACAGCGCCGGCGCCTCCGCGCTGCGCGTACGGATCGCGGCGGCGGGAGAGGGCGCGGTGTCCGTCACCGTCACCGACACCGCAGGCGCCCCCGTCGCCTCCGTCGAGACGCTCGGGCTGCGGCAGCTGCCGGCCGACGCGCTGGCCCGCCTCTCCCAGGCGAGCGGCAACCCGTTCCGCGACACCCTCTTCCGCGTCGAGTGGACGGCCCTGCCCGCCCCCGAGACCGGCGAAGTCCCCGACGACTGGGCGGTGTTCGGCGACGACCCGCTCTTCCCCGGCCTGCCCGAGATCTTCAGCACCGAGGAACTCGACGGCGGCATCACCACCGTCCTGGCCCCCGTGCACTGGCAGAGCACCGTCGACGACGCCGTGATGCAGACCCTCGGCGACCTCCAGGTGTGGCTGTCCGACCCGCGCACCGACACCGCGCGCCTGGTCGTCGTCACCCGCGGCGCCGTCTCCACGGCACCCGGCGAGGACATCGCCGACCTCGCGCAGGCCGCCGTGCACGGCCTGGTCCGCACCGCGCAGTCCGAGAGCCCCGACCGGATCGTCCTGGCCGACATCGGCACCGAGGTTCCCTCCCGCGCCCTGCTCGCGGCGGCCCTCGCCACCGGCGAACCCGAGTTCGCCCTCCGCGACGGCGAGATCCGCGTCCCGCGCCTGACCCGCACCGAACCCGCCGAACAGGGCGAGCCGCACACCTGGGCCCCCGACGGCACCGTCCTGATCACCGGCGGCACCGGCGGCCTCGGCGCCCTCGTCGCCCGCCACCTGGTCGCCGAGCACGGCGTACGCAGCCTGGTCCTCACCAGCAGGCGCGGCCCCGACGCCCCCGGCTTCACCGAACTCGCCGAGGAACTGGTCGAGTCGGGCGCCACGGTCGTCGCCGAGGCCTGCGACATCGCCGACCGCGACGCCCTCGCCGCCCTCCTCGACCGGCACGCCCCGCGCGCCGTCGTCCACGCCGCCGGAGTCCTCGACGACGCCACCCTCGGCCGCCTCACCCCGGAGAAGCTCGAAGCCGTCCTCGCGCCCAAGGCCGTCGCGGCACAGCACCTGCACGAGCTCACCGCCGACCGCGACCTGGACGCCTTCGTCCTGTTCTCCTCCTCGGCGGGCGTCTTCGGCAACGCCGGCCAGGCCAACTACGCCGCCGCCAACGCCTACCTGGACGGCCTCGCCGCCCACCGGCGCGCCGCCGGCCTACCCGCCACCGCACTGTCCTGGGGCCTGTGGGCCGAGCCCAGCGGCATGACCGGCCACCTCGACGCCGCCGACCTCGGCCGCCTCGCCCGCTCCGGCATCCGCCCGCTCGACCCCGCACAGGGCCTCGCCCTCCTGGACGCCGCGCTCGGCGCGTACGGCCACGACCACCCGCACCTCGTGCCGATCGGCCTCAACACGGCCTCGCTGCGCGGCGCGACCGACGGCGCACCGGTGCCGCACCTGTACCGCGGACTCGTCCGCACCCAGGCCCGGCCCACCGCACACGCCGTCGCCACCGCCACCACCGCGGCGGAGGGCGCGGGCGGACCGGGCGAGGCACTGCGCGCCCGCCTCGCCGGCCTGCCCGCCGACGGCTGGGAGACGGCGCTGCTCGACCTCGTCCAGTCGTACGCGGCGGCCGTGCTCGGCTTCGCCGGGCCGTCGGCGGTCGGCGCCACCCGCTCCTTCAAGGAACTCGGCTTCGACTCGCTGACCGCCGTCGAGTTCCGCAACCGGCTCACCGCCGCCACCGGCATCCGGCTCTCCGCCACCGCCGTCTTCGACCACCCGACACCGCTCGCCCTGGCCCGCCTGCTCCACGCCGAACTGGCACCCGAGCAGACCGACCCGGCCGAAGGCGTCCTGGCCGAACTCGACCGGCTGGAGAGCCACCTGCCGGACGCCTCGCTCGACGACGAGGCGCACCGGGCGGTCACCGCCCGTCTGGAGGACCTGCTCGCCCGCTTCAAGAGCCTGCGGACGGCGCACTCCGACGGCACGGACGACGTGGGCGCACGTCTGCAGGACGCCTCGTCCGACGAGGTGCTGGCCTTCATCACGGACGAACTCGGCATCTGACATCCGGCGGCCGATCGGCGGACGTCCGACACGGCGTCCGCCACCCGGCGGACGTCCAGGCGGACGTCCGCCGCTGTCGCCGTCGTACGAGGGGATCAGAGGGGAAGTAGGGGAAGAAATGGCTGACGAGAAACAGCTGGTCGACACGCTCAAGCGGGTCGCAGCCGACCTGCACGACACCCGTCGGCGGCTGCGCGAGGCCGAGGAGAGGGAACACGAGCCCATCGCCATCGTCGGCATGGCCTGCCGCTTCCCCGGCGGCGTCGCCTCGCCCGAGGACCTGTGGGCCATGCTCGACGCCGGCCGCGACGGCATGGCGCCCTTCCCCCGCGACCGCGGCTGGAACCTGGAGCAGCTGGCCGCCAGCGACGGCCACGACGACACCGGCCGACGCGCCGGGTTCCTGCAGAACGCCGCCGACTTCGACGCCGAGTTCTTCGGCATCAGCCCCCGCGAGGCGCTCGCCATGGACCCGCAGCAGCGCGTCCTCCTGGAGACCTCGTGGGAGGCGCTGGAACGCGCGGGCATCGACCCGCACGCCCTCGCCGGCACCCGCACCGCCGTCTACGCGGGCGTCAGCAGCAACGACTACCTGCGCGGCCTGACCCGGATGCCCGACTCCATCGCGGGCCACATGATGACCGGCGTCGCCGCGAGCGTCCTTTCCGGGCGCGTCTCCTACGCGCTCGGCCTCGAAGGCCCGTCCCTCACCGTGGACACGGCCTGCTCCTCGTCGCTGGTCTCGGTGCACCTGGCCGCCCAGGCACTGCGCGGCGGCGAGTGCACGCTGGCCCTGGCCGGCGGCGTCACGGTCATGGGCTCGGCCGGTACGTTCCTGGAGTTCAGCCGCGCCGACGGCCTCTCCCGCGACGGCCGCTGCAAGGCCTTCGCCGACGCGGCCGACGGCACGGGGCTCTCCGAGGGCGTCGGCGTCCTCGTACTGGAGCGGCTGTCGGACGCGCGGCGCAACGGGCACCGGGTGCTGGCGGTGGTCCGGGGCTCGGCCGTCAACCAGGACGGCGCGAGCAACGGCCTCACCGCGCCCAACGGCCCCTCCCAGCAGCGTGTGATCAAGCAGGCCCTGGCGGCCGCACGCCTCACTCCGCAACAGGTCGACGCGGTGGAGGCGCACGGCACCGGCACCCGGCTGGGCGACCCGATCGAGGCGCAGGCGCTGCTGACCGCCTACGGCCAGAACCGGGACGACGAGCCCCTGTGGCTCGGCTCGATCAAGTCCAACCTCGGCCACACCCAGGGCGCCGCCGGCATGGCCGGCGTCATCAAGATGGTCCTCGCCCTCCACCACGAACGACTGCCGAGCACCCTCGGCGTGGACCGGCCGACCTCGCACGTGGACTGGTCGGCGGGTGCGGTGGAGCTGCTGACCGAGGCCCGGCCCTGGCTCGCCGGGGAGCGGGTACGGCGCGCCGGTGTCTCCTCCTTCGGCATCAGCGGCACCAACGCGCACGTGATCGTGGAGGAGGCTCCGGCCGAGGAGCCCGCGGAGGCGGTGGCGCCGGCGTCCGGGCTGCCCGTGGTGCCGTGGATCGTCTCCGCGACCGGCGAGGACGCCGTGCGTGAGCAGGCCCACCGACTGCTCGAACTCGCCCGTTCGGAAGCCGAGTTGGACCTCGCCGACGTGGGCCACTCGCTGGTGACCCGGCGGTCGTCGTTCGCGTACCGCGCCGCGGTGGTGGCGGGCGACCGGGACGCAATGGTCGCCGGGCTGGAGGCCGTCGCCGGCGGCGCACCGCTGCCCGGGGTCGGTCGTGGGCCGTTGGCGTTTCTGTTCACGGGGCAGGGGAGTCAGCGGGCCGGGATGGGGCGGGAGTTGTATGAGGCCTTCCCCCTGTTCGCGGCTGCGCTGGACGAGGTGTGCGCGGCTCTGGACCCGCATCTTGAACGGCCCCTGAAGGACGTCATGTTCGGCGGGGAAGGGCTGGACGAGACGGGCTACACGCAGCCCGCCCTGTTCGCCCTCGAAGTCGCTCTGTTCCGGCTGCTGGAGGCCTGGGGTGTACGGCCGGATGCGCTGGCCGGGCACTCGATCGGCGAGCTGGCGGCAGCGCACGTGGCCGGGCTGTGGTCGCTCGAAGACGCCGCCTTGATTGTGACGGCGCGTGGGCGGCTGATGCAGCGGCTTCCGGTCGGGGGCGCGATGGCCGCCGTACAGGCGACGGAGGACGAGGTCCTGCCGGTCCTGCCGGAGGGGACAGGGGTCGCCGCTGTCAACGGGCCGACCTCCGTGGTCGTCTCCGGCCCCGAGGCGGGTGTGGACGAGGTCGTACGGCACTTCTCCGAGGCCGGCCGCAAGACGAAGAAGCTCACGGTCAGCCACGCCTTCCACTCCCCGCTGATGGAGCCGATGCTCGCGGAGTTCGAGCAGATCGCCACGCGGCTGACGTACGGCGAGACGTCGATCCCGATCGTGTCGACGCTGACCGGCGGGCAGGTGTCGTACGAGGATCTTGCCGACCCCTCCTACTGGGTGCGGCACGTCCGCCAGGCCGTCCGCTTCGCCGACGCCGTCGCCACCCTCGACGCCCAGGGCATCGGTACGTTCCTGGAGCTGGGCCCCGACGCGGTACTGACCGCGATGGTCGCCGACCCGCGTGCCATCCCCACCCTGCGCCGCGACCGCACCGAATCCCAGGCCCTCGTCGAAGCCCTCACCCGGCTGCCCTCCGTCGACTGGACGACGTTCTTCGGCCCCGGCCGGCACCCCGTCGACCTGCCCACCTACGCCTTCCAGCACCGCCCCTACTGGTTCCGCAGCAACTCGGTGGCCTCGGGGGAGCCCGGCGACTTCGGGCTCGCGGCGGGTGGGCACCCGCTGCTGGGCGCGTCCGTCGAACTCCCCGACGCGGAAGGGGCGTTGTTCACCGGCCGGCTGTCCCTGGCCACCCACCCGTGGCTGGCCGAGCACGCCGTGAACGACACGGTCATCGTGCCCGGTGCCGCCCTGATCGAGATCGCCGTACGCGCCGGGGACCAGGTGGGACTCGGAACCGTCCGTGACCTGACCCTGCACGCCCCGCTCGTCGTGCCGCAGACCGGCGCCGTCGCCCTGCGCGTCCGGGTCGGCGAGGGCGACGAGCCCGCCGTCACCGTCCACTCCCGCCCCGACGGCGAGGACGGGGCCTGGACCCTCCACGCCGAAGGTGTCCTCTCGGCGGCCGGGGCCGAACCGGGTCCCGCCGCCGGTGCCTGGCCCCCCGCGTCCGCCCGGCCGCTCGACACCGAGCAGCTCTACGCCGGGCTCGCCGCCCTGGGCCTCGCCTACGGCCCCCTCTTCCAGGGACTGACGCGTGCCTGGCGGGACGGGGACACGGTGTGCGCCGAGGTCGCGCTGCCCGAGGACGCCGAGACCGACGGCTACGGCATCCACCCCGCCCTCCTCGACGCGGCCCTGCACTCGATCGCCGCGGGCGAGCTGCTGCCGGCGCCCGAACCCGGGTCGGCCTGGCTGCCGTTCTCGTGGTCCGACGTCACCCTGCACGCCGTCGGCGCCCGCACCCTGCGCGTCCGGGTGGCCGCCACCACCTCCGGTGCCGTCACCCTCGACGCCGCCGACCCGGAGGGGCGGCCCGTGCTGTCCGTCGGGACCCTGGCACTGCGACCGGTACCGGTGGCGGCCGGGGCGGGGACAGCGGGTGCGGGTGACGCCGAGTACGGCGTCGACTGGACCGCCGTCGAACTGCCCGGCGCTGGTGCCGGTGCCCCCGAGCCGCTGCCGCTGCCCGGGGCCGGCCGGGTGGAGGCCCTGCCCGTGTCCGGCTGGTCCGCGCTCACCGCACCGGCCGGGCGCCCGCCCGCCGAGACGGCGACCGCGGTCCTCGCAGCGCTCCAGGAGTGGCTGGAGCGGGCCGCGCCCGAGGAGCGGCTGCTCGTCGTCACCCAGGGCGCCGTCGCCACGGCGCCCGGAGAGGACGTCACGGACCTCGGCCAGGCCGCGGTCACCGGACTCGTCCGGGCGGCCCGGACCGAATACCCGGGACGCCTGCTGCTCCTCGACACCGACACGGACACGCCGCCCGCCTCCGTCCTCGGCTCCGACGAGGACGAACTCGCCCTGCGCGGGGGCGCGTCGCTGGCACCGCGCCTGGTGCGCCGTACGACGGAGGCCGGGCCGGAACCGGTCTGGCCCACCACCGGGACCGTGCTGGTCACCGGCGGCACCGGCGGTCTGGGCGCCCTCGTCGCCCGCCACCTGGTCGCCGAGCACGGCGTACGCTCCCTGGTCCTCGTCGGCCGCCGCGGCCCCGACGCCCCCGGCGCCGCCGAACTCGCCGCGGAACTGCAGGAGTCGGGCGCCGAGGTGACCGTCGCCGCCTGCGACGTCGCCGACCGGGACGCGCTCGCCGCGCTGCTCGACACCCACCCCGGCATCAGGGCGGTCGTGCACACCGCCGGCGTGGTCGACGACGCGACCGTGGGTCGGCTCACCCCGGCCCAACTGCACAGCGTCCTCGCGCCCAAGGCGGAGTCCGCCCGCCATCTGCACGAACTCACCCGCGACCTGGACGCGTTCGTCCTGTTCTCGTCCGCCGCCGGTGTGCTGGGCGGCGCCGGGCAGGCCAACTACGCTGCGGCGAACGCCTACTTGGACTCCCTCGCCGCGCACCGCCGCGCCCAGGGACAGCCCGCGGTGTCCCTGGCCTGGGGCCTGTGGGACCCGGCCACCGGCGGCATGGGCGCCGATCTCACCGACACCGACCTGGAGCGGATGGCCCGCACCGGAGTGCGGCCGCTGGGCGCCGCACAGGGCCTCGCCCTCCTCGACGCGGCCGTCGCCGGAGCCGACGCGCTCACCGTGGCCGTACGCCTCGACGTGCCCGTACTCGCCCGCTCCCTCAGCGGGGGCGTGCCGGGACTGCTGCGCTCCCTCGTCCGGGTGCCGGCCCGCCGTACCGCCGCCGGCGGCGCGTCAGGCGGCGGCACCGCCCTGCGCGACCGGCTCGCCGCGACCGGCGACCGCGAGGAGCGGGCCGGGCTCGTGCTCGACCTGGTCCGCCGACACGTCCGTACCGTCCTCGGCTTCGCCGAAGGCCAGACCGTCGAGGCCGAGAAGCCCTTCAAGGACTTCGGTTTCGACTCGCTGACCGCCGTCGAGTTCCGCAACGCGCTCGCCGCCGAGACCGGCGTACGGCTGCCGGCCACGCTCGTCTTCGACTACCCGACGCCGCACGAACTCGCCGCCCACCTGCTCAAGGAACTGGCGCCCGCCGACGACGACCCCGCCACCGCCCTGCTGCGCGGCCTCGACCACCTCGAACCCCTCATCGGGACCAAGGAGCTGGACCAGCTGACCCGGTCCCGGATCACCGTACGGCTCCAGGCCCTGCTGGCCCGCTGGCAGGACACGGACCCGCAGCCGGAGGCGGCACAGGTGGCCGCCGACGATCTCGCGGCCGCATCCGACGACGAACTCTTCGCCCTCCTCGACGGCGAGACCGGGAGCTGAACGACCATGGCAGCAAACACGGGAACCACCGCGGCCACCGGCACGTCCGGCGAGCGCGAGCAGAAGCTGCGGGACTACCTGAAGAAGGCCACCGCCGACCTGATGCAGGCCCGCCGGCGCATCGAGGACCTGGAGTCCCGCGCCCGCGAGCCCATCGCGATCGTCGGCATGGCCTGCCGCTACCCCGGCGGCATCGCCTCGCCCGACGACCTGTGGCGGCTCGTCGCACGCGGCGGCGACGGCATGCGCGGCTTCCCCGACGACCGCGGCTGGGACACCGACAACCTCTACGACCCCGACCCGGGCGCCCTCGGCAAGAGTTACGCCAAGGAGGGCGGATTCCTCGACGCGGCAGGGGAGTTCGACGCCGCGTTCTTCGGGATCAGCCCCCGCGAGGCGCTCGCCATGGACCCGCAGCAGCGGCTCCTGCTGGAGACCTCCTGGGAGGCCTTCGAACACGCGGGCATCGACCCGGCGGCCGCGCGCGGCTCCCGTACCGGCGTGTACGCGGGCGTCATGTACCACGACTACGGCTCGGACCGCGCCGCCCTGCCCGACGGCGTCGAGGGCTTCCTCGGCACCGGCACCGCGGGCAGCGTCCTGTCCGGCCGCATCGCCTACGCCCTCGGCCTGACCGGACCCGCCGTCACCGTCGACACCGCCTGCTCCTCCTCCCTGGTCACCCTGCACCTGGCCGCGCAGGCACTGCGGGCGGGGGAGTGCTCCCTGGCCCTGGCCGGCGGTGTCACGGTCATGGCGACCCCGGACACCTTCATCGACTTCAGCCGCCAGCGGGGCCTCGCCCCCGACGGCCGGTGCAAGCCGTTCGCCGAGGCCGCCGACGGCACCGGCTGGTCGGAGGGCGTCGGCGTACTCCTCCTGGAACGCCTCTGCGACGCCCGCCGCAACGGCCACCGCGTGCTGGCGGTCGTCCGGGGCTCGGCCGTCAACCAGGACGGCGCGAGCAACGGCCTCACCGCGCCCAGCGGCCCCTCCCAGCAACAGGTCGTCCTCGACGCGCTCGCCACGGCCGGCCTGTCCACCGACGACGTCGACGCCGTCGAGGCACACGGCACCGGCACCGTGCTCGGCGACCCGATCGAGGCACAGGCGCTCCTCGCCACCTACGGCCAGAACCGCGCGGAGCCGCTGTGGCTCGGGTCGATCAAGTCCAACCTCGGCCACACCCAGGCGGCGGCGGGCGCGGCCGGCGTCATCAAGATGGTGCAGGCGCTGCGCGCGGGCGTACTGCCGCGCTCCCTGCACATCGACGCCCCGACCTCGCACGTCGACTGGTCGGCCGGCGCCGTGGAACTCCTCACCGAGAACCGCCCCTGGCCCGCCGGCGACCGCCCGCGCCGCGCCGCCGTGTCCGCGTTCGGCATCAGCGGCACCAACGTCCACGTGATCGTGGAGGAGGCCCCGGCCGAGGAGTCTCAGGAGGATGCGGCGGCCGCCGGGCTGCCGGCGGTGCCGTGGATCGTCTCCGGCAGGACGGCGGCGGCGGTACGGGGGCAGGCGGCGCGACTGCTCGAACTCGCCCGCAGCAACCCTGGGTTGAGCTTGGCCGACGTGGGCTCCTCGCTCGTTTCGCGCCGCGCCTCGTTCGCGTATCGCGCGGCTGCCGTGGC
This sequence comes from Streptomyces sp. NPDC054794, assembly GCF_053611585.1. Classification (NCBI taxonomy): domain Bacteria; kingdom Bacillati; phylum Actinomycetota; class Actinomycetes; order Kitasatosporales; family Streptomycetaceae; genus Streptomyces; species Streptomyces sp. NPDC054794. The sequence continues at coordinate 17,649 of NZ_JBSHAQ010000085.1, forward strand.
CGGGGACCGGGACGGGTTGCTGGCCGGGCTGGAGGCCATTGCCGGCGGGGGCGTGGTGCCCTCGGCCGTGAGTGGGCCGGTCGCGTTCCTGTTCACGGGGCAGGGGAGCCAGCGGGCCGGGATGGGGCGGGAGTTGTACGAGGCCTTCCCCGTCTTCGCGGCGGCGCTCGATGAGGTGTGCGCTGCCCTGGACCCGCATCTCGAACAGCCGTTGAAGGACGCCATGTTCGGCGGGGAGGGGCTGGACGAGACGGCTTACACGCAGCCCGCCCTCTTCGCCCTCGAAGTCGCGCTGTTCCGGCTGCTGGAGGCGTGGGGTGTGCAGGCGGATGCGCTCGCCGGACACTCCATCGGTGAGCTGGCCGCCGCGTACGTCGCCGGTCTGTGGTCGCTCGAAGACGCGGCGCTGATCGTGTCGGCGCGTGGGCGGCTGATGCAGCAGCTGCCGGCCGGGGGCGCCATGGCCGCCGTACAGGCGACCGAGGACGAGGTCTCGTCCGTGCTGCCGCAGGGAACGGGGATCGCCGCCGTCAACGGGCCGACCTCAGTGGTCGTCTCCGGTCCCGAAGTGGGTGTGGAGGAGGTCGTACGGCACTTCTCCGAGGTCGGCCGAAAGACGAAGAAGCTGAGCGTCAGCCACGCCTTCCACTCCCCGCTGATGGAACCGATGCTCGCCGAGTTCGAGCGGATCGCCACCAGGCTTACGTACAGCGCGACTTCGACACCGATCGTGTCGACGCTGACCGGCGAGCAGGTGTCGTACGAGCAACTCTCCGACCCCTCCTACTGGGTCCGGCACGTCCGTGCGGCCGTCCGCTTCGCCGACGCCGTGGCGACACTGGACAAGCAGGGCATCGGTACGTTCCTGGAGCTCGGCCCCGACGCGGTACTGACGGCCATGGTCGCCGACCCGCGTGCGCTGGCCACCCTGCGCCGCGACCGCACCGAGCCCCAGGCCCTGGTCGAGGCCCTCACCCGGCTGCCCTCGGTCGACTGGACGGAGTTCTTCGGCCCCGGCCGGCCCGCCGTCGACCTGCCCACCTACGCCTTCCAGCACCAGCACTACTGGCTCGCCTCGGCGGGGCGGACGGGTGGCGGTGCGAGCGTGGGGGAGGCGGCCTTGCCGGAGGCCGAACCGGACGACGGCGAGGCGCTGTTGGCGGGGCTGCGGGCGGCCGACGACGCCGGGCGGGCCGAACTGCTCGGGGAACTGGTGCGTGAGGTGACCGCCGGGGTGCTCGGGCACACCGGGGCCGACGACGCCATCCAACCGGACACCGATTTCATCGATCTCGGATTCACCTCGCTGCTCGCCGTGGAATTCCGCGACCGGCTCAGCGCCGCGCTCGGCCTGAAGCTCCCCGCCGCGGTGATCTACGAATACGCAACCCCTGAAGAACTCGTCGAGTACTTGACGGAAGAACTTGAGGACAGCCTGGTGGACGAGTCGGAGACCGTCTCGCGGTAGGGGGCGCTAGGGGTGGCCATAGGGGCTCTCACCCGGCATGGCCACTTCTAGCATCGTGAGCACCCGGCAGAACCAGCGCGATCCAAGTCGAGAACGCGACAGCCAAGTCAGGAAGGGGCAGCCGGTGGAAAACAACGACGTGTGGCTGAAAATAGGCGGCAGCAGCCGGGAGGACCTGGTGCTCGCCGTCGACTTCACCGCCACCGGCCGTCCCGACGCCCGCTTCTCCGATCTCTTCTCGCTCACCGCGGCGGGCCGCCACCATGTCTGGGAGACGATGCCCCAGGCCGTGGCGACCGACGTGGGGCCCGGCGGCCAGGAGTATCTGGACCGCTGGTTCGACTCCGTGCGCGAGACCGGGCGGCCGGTCAGCGCGGTCCTCGGCTTCTGCGCCGGCTCGGTGTACGCGGCCGCTCTCGCGGAGCGCTTCACGCAATGGCAGGAAAGCGCCCCGCAGCTCATTCTGTTCGACCCGGAACTCGCCAACCCGCTCGGGCTCTACTGGCAGTTCCACACGTCCCTGAACCTCTTCGAATCCATCGTGGGACCCGAACCGATCTCGGCGGCGAACACCGAGGGGCACCATGTCCTGGAAAGCACCGACGACATTCGGGTGCTGGGTACCGAACTCGTCCGGCTTTTCCGGAGCGTGAGCGAACCCGCGTTCGACGAGCTCGACCTCGACGAGGAGAGCCGCGCCGAATTCACCGAGTCCTTCACCGCTTTCGTCGCCTATGTCGTCGCCGCGGGCGATTTCGACTCCATGGAGAACTGGCACAAGGCGGTCGCCTTCAGCTCGTCGAGTCCGCTCAGCGGACTCAACCGGCTGCGCTCGACCGATCCGGACACCGCGGCCCGCGTCGTGGCCCGGGAAATCCAGTTCGGCAGCGAGCACATGAACCTGCTGCGCGACGAGGCCGCCGCCAAGGCACTGGACGCGCTGCTGTCCCCGCAGGACCTCTCCCGACAGATCCGGATGTGACATGACGACGACCCCTAACACCAGGACCGAACGGGACGAGGGAGGCACCACCGTCACCGCCCCGTCCCCGACTCCGACCCAGACCCAGACCCAGACCGAGACCCCGTCCACGGATGCCGCGTCGAAGACGGGCCGCGGGAAGAAGCGGGCCGGCGCGAAGCGGCGGACCGGCGCCAAGACGCCGGCTGCCGTGCAGACGCCGGCCGACGAGCGGAAGCCGGCCGCTGTTCAGGCGCCGGCCGGTGAGCAGAAGCCGGACGCCGTGCAGGAGCCGAAGCCCGTGAAGGGTCCCCGGCACGCCGCCCCCGAGCCCGCCCTGCGCATCACCGGACTGCGCAAGGACTACGGCGACGTCAAGGCCGTACGCGGACTCGACCTGACCATCGCGCCGGGCGAGGTGGTCGCCCTGCTCGGCCCCAACGGAGCCGGCAAGTCCACCACCGTCGACATGATCCTCGGCCTGGCCAAGCCGACCGCGGGCAACATCACCGTCTTCGGCAAGGTCCCGTACGTCGCCGTGCGGGAGGGTCTGGCGAGCGCCGTCCTGCAGGAGGGCTCGCTCATCGACGACCTGAGCGTCCGCGAGACCCTCGGCATGATCTCCTCGCTCTACAAGGACCCGCTGCCGATGGACGAGGTCCTGCGCCGCGCCAACATCGAGGACATCGTCGACCGGCGCGGCACCAAGCTCTCCGGCGGCCAGCGCCAGCGCGCCCGGTTCGCCTGCGCCCTGGTCGGCAACCCGCAGCTGCTCATCCTGGACGAGCCGACCTCCGCGATGGACGTGGGCAGCCGGCGCAAGTTCTGGGAGTCGATGCGGAAGTTCACCGACACCGGCCGTACCGTCGTCTTCGCGACGCACTACCTCGACGAGGCGGAGGAGTTCGCCGACCGCGTCGTCCTGATGCGCGCGGGCCAGATCGCCGCCGACGGCACCGTCGCCGAGATCCGCGCCCTGACCGCCGGCCGTCTGCTGCGCGCCGCCGTACCGGGGGCGACCGCCGACGAGCTGAAGAAGCTGCCCGGCGTCACCGGGGCCAGCATCCGCCTCGGCCAGGCCGAGCTGCACTGCGACGACTCCGACGCCGCCGTCCGCGCGCTCGTGACGCGGTACGCCGACGCCCATGACATCGAGATCAGCGCCACCGGCCTGGAGGAGGCGTTCCTCACGCTGACCTCCGACGACGACGCCTCCCAGGACGACACGCGGAACACGGAGGACGAGGCCGCATGACCGGCTACCTGGCCATCGAGATCAAGCGGATGCTGCGCGGACCGCGGTTCATCGTGTTCGCGTTCGTCGTGCCCGTCGTGATGTACCTGCTGGAGTGCATGCTCTACAAGAAGCAGACCATCCCGCACTCGCACGGCATCACCTACAGCGCCTGGCTGATGTGCAGCCTGGCCGCGTACAGCGCCTTCACCTCCTCCATGCACACCACCGCCCGGGTCTCGCACGAGCGGCAGATCGGCTGGCACCGGCAGCTGCGCCTGACCCCGCTGCTGCCGCGCACCTACCTGCTGACCAAGGTGTTCGTGGCGATGGTCGTCGCGCTGCCCGGCCCGGCGTTCGTGGCCCTGTTCGGCTGGCTCGTCCAGGACGTGCACCTGTCGGCGAGCGGCTGGCTGCAGATCACCCTCGGCATCTGGATCGCCGCGCTGCCCTGCGCCGTACTCGGCCTGGTCATCGGCCTGTACGTGGCGCCCGAGCAGCAGCAGATGTACCTCCAGGGCCTGATCATCCTCTTCGGTTTCCTCGGCGGTCTGCTCCTGCCGACCACCGGCTTCCCGGACTGGCTGGTCAACATCATCAAGGTCATGCCCAGCTACTGGCTGGCCGACATCGGCCACGGCGCCCTGCTGCACGACACCCGTGCGCTGGTCGGCGCGGCAGTACTCGCCGCGTGGACCCTGGTCCTCTCGGGCGCGGTGGTCCTGAGCTACCGGCGCGAGGCGGCCCGGGCCTGAGCGGTCCCGGCCGTACGAGGCTCAGTCGTACGAAGCAGTGGTGGGCGCCGGCCGAGGAGGTCGGCGCCCACTCGCATGTCCACCCCGACCCGACCGAGAGGGACCCACATGTTCCTGGCCCCCAGCCGCAAGGGAGTCGTCCCCTTCCGTGGCCACCACACCTGGTACCGCGTCACCGGAGACCTGCACAGCGGACGCACCCCCCTCGTCGTCGCCCACGGCGGCCCCGGCTCCGTCCACGACTACCTGCTCGGCCTGACCGCGCTCGCCTCCGACGGCCGCCCGGTCATCCACTACGACCAGCTCGGCAACGGCCAGTCCACCCGGCTGCCCGACGCGGGCGCCGACTTCTGGACCGTGGACCTGTTCCTCGCCGAACTCGAGGCACTCCTGGCCCACTTGGACATCGCCGACGACTACCTCCTGTTCGGCCAGTCCTGGGGCGGCATGCTCGGCGCGGAGCACGCCGTGCGCCGGCCGGCCGGACTGCGCGGCCTCGTCATCGCCAACTCGCCCGCGTCCATGCCGCTGTGGCGCGCCGAGTGCGAACGCCTCAAGGACGAGCTGCCGCCCGACGTCCGCGACACCCTGCGCCGCCACGAGGCCACCGGCGACTACGCGCACGCCGACTACCAGCGCGCCGTCCTCGCCTTCTACGAACGCCACCTGTGCCGGGCCCGCCCCCTGCCGCCCGAGGTGGCCACCACACTCCTCGCCCTGCAGAGCGACCCCACCGTCTACGGCACCATGAACGGCCCCGCCGACTTCCACGTCATCGGCACCCTCAAGGACTGGAGCGTCATCGACCGCCTCCCCGCGATCGACGTCCCCACCCTGATCATCACCGGCGCCCACGACGAGGCCACCGAAGCCACGATCCGCCCCTTCCTGGACCACATCCCCCACTCCCGCTGGGAACTCTTCGAAGACTCCAGCCACATGCCCCACGTGGAGGAACCGACCCGCTTCGAGCGGGTCATGCGGGAGTGGCTGGCGGAGGTGGGCTGAACGCGCACGAAGAAGGGGGACCAGGCTCGGCCTGGTCCCCCTTCTTCTCGTTGCGGCCGGCGGCCTACTCCGACTTCTCCGCGATGAACCCGGCCAGGGCCCGCGGGGTCGGGTGGGCGAACAGGTCCGCGAGGCGGATGCGGACCTTGACGTCCGTCGTTCGCTTGATGCGCTGGAGGAGCTGGACGCCGAGCAGGGAGTGGCCGCCGTGCGAGAAGAAGCCGGAGCCCGCCTTCAGGTCCTCGCGCTTGAGGAACTCCCGCCACAGGGCGATGAGCTGGTCGGTCAGTTCGTCGGTGTCGACCGTGCTCGCGGCGATGCGCTCCCGGTCGGCCAGGGCCTCCGCGCGCAGCCGCAGGCCCTCCAGGTCGGGCCGTCCGCCGACCGACGGCAGCGACTCCACCACGATCACGCGGTCCGGCTCGGCGGCCGCCGGCAGGGACACGCGGAGCTGCTTGAGCAGCCGCTCGGCCAGGCCCTCGGCCGGGCCGCCGCCCGCGGGTGCCACGAACGACACCACACGGCCCCCGACCGCGACGCTCGCCGCCCCGGACACCTCCGCGTGCGCCAGCAGCACCGCGTCGATCTCGTCGAGCCCGAACGTGACCCCGCGCACCGTCACCTGCCGATCCAGCCGGCCCAGCAACTCCACGCGTCCGTCCGGCAGCCAGCGGGCCAGCTCCCCGGTGCGCCGTACGGTCCCGTCCGCCTCCGCCAGACACAGCTCACCGCGCACCCGCACCGGCAGCTCGCCGCCGTCGGGCGCGGCCACCAGGGCGCGTACGGCCGACCACTCGCCCGGCGCGTACGTCGAGAACTGGGCGACGGCGGGGGAGAGGGGCAGCGCCGTGGGCAGCCCGTGCCGGTGCCCGCCCGCCACCGCGGCCCGGTCGGCGTCGCTCCACACCGACAACTCGCCGACGGGCCGGGCCAGTTCCTCGCCGAGGCGGACCAGCAGCGCGTCGTAGCGGGCGAGCAGCAGACCCACCTCGGCCGGGGAGAACACCTGGGTGCGGAACACCGCGCGGATCCGCAGCTCGTCGCCGTCCTCGTCGCCGGACCCGGCCGTGGCGCCGGGCATGAAGAAGAACTCCAGGTCGAACTTGCTGAAGCCGTTCTCCACGTCCCGCATCCGCGCCGGGAAGCCGCCCGCCGCGAAGTCCCCGGACGTGCCGCCGGGCACATAGTTGAACAGGTGCGTGCACAGGGAGTTGCGCCAGCTCGCGCCGCTGTCCGCCTCCCGCACCTCGTCGAGCACCAGCTCGGCCGGCACCCCGCTGTGCCCGATCCCCTCCAGGAACACCGAACGCACCCGGTTCACCAGACGCTTGAACGGCTTGGCCGGATCGATCCGCACCCGCAGCGGCAGCACGTTCACGTGGTAGCCGATCGCCGCCTCCTGCCCGGCCGGCCGCACGCTCACCGGCGAGCCGACGACCAGGTCCCGGCCCGCGCCGTGCCGCGACAGCAGCAGGCAGTACGCGGACAGCAGCACCACGGCCTCCGGCGCCCGCAGCTCGCGGCACAGCCGCCGCACCACCTCGCGCGCCGGACGCGACAGCGTGTACCAGGTGCTCTCGCCGGTGAGTTCCGGCGTCTCGGACGGCGGGTTGCCGAACCACAGCCCCTCCCCGTCCCCGCGGAAGCCACGCAGCTGCTCCCGCCAGAACTCCACGCTCTCCTCGGACGGTTCGGGCTCCACGGCCGCCGCCACCGGCGTCGTGTCATAGCCCTCCGGGTCCTGCAAGGCGTGCAGCAGCTCGCCGAGGAAGGACACGGTCGACATCGCGTCGAACACCAGATGGTGCAGCGCCACACTCACCGTGCAGCCACCGCCGTTCGATGTGAACACCGCCCCCCGGACCAGCGGCGACCCGTCGAGCGTGAACGGCGCCGCCACGAACTCCGTCACGGCGGCCTGGACGTCACCCCCGCCCACCGGCACGGCGGCCACGGAGAGCTCCACCGCCCCGGGCGCGAGCACGCTCTTGGACAGCTCGGTCTCCGTCGCCTCGAAAACAGTGCGCAGAATGTCCTGCCGGCGTACCACCAGCGTCAACGCCCGTGACAGCGCGGCCGGTTCGATGATGCCGTCGACGTCGAACGTGACGGACAGATTGTTGACCCCGGCCCCTGGCACGAGCCGCTCCAGCAGCCACAGGTCGGTCTCCTTGCGCGTGGCCATGACGGTGCTCCTCATCGCAGTAACAGCCCGAACGGGCTGACGTCAGTCGATATCGATGCCCTCGAACTCGCCGTCGAGAATGTCGAAGATCTGCTCGGCGTCGGCGTCCGCCAGCGAGTCGGCGTCCGCGTCCGCGCCGCCCCCGGCGGAGTGCAGCTCGGACCAGCGCGAGGCGAGGCCGCGCAACGTCTGGGCCACCCGGGCGTGATCCGCCGGATCCAGCCCCTCGGTACCGACAGCCCCCACCAACTTGGCTTCCAGGAGGGCGAGTTCGCTCTCCACGGCACGCAGCGCCGCGGGTCCGGTCTCGTCCGGGACCAACTGCTCGCGTACATACTCGGCGAGCGCCTGGGACGTCGGATAGTCGAACGTCAAGGTCGCGGGCAGCCGCAGCCCGGTCAGCGGCGACAGCTGGTTGCGCAGCTCCACCGCCGCCAGCGAGTCGAAGCCGAGTCCACCGAAGCCGCGCTCCGGATCGACCGCGTCCCCCGAGGCGTGCCCCAGCACCGCCGCCACCCGCGTCCGCACCAACCGCAGGACGTACGGCGTCCGTTCGGCGGCCGGCAGTCGCAGCAGCGTCTCCTTGAGCGCCTCCGCGCCCCGCGCCTCCGCCGCCGCACCGCGCCGCCGGGCACCCGGGACCCGGACCAGCCCCCGCAGCATCGCGGGCAGCCCTCCGTCCCGGGCCCGTCGCTCCAGCGCGCCCGTGTCGAACGGCACCGGCAGCAGATGCGCCCGCCCGCTCCCGAGCGCGGCATCCAGCAGCGCGAGCCCGGCCTCCCGCCCCAGGGCCCGGGGGCCGGTCCTGGCAACCCGCTCCACATCGGCCGCGCTCAGCCCGGCACCCATACCGCCGACCTCCGGCGCCCACAGCCCCCAGGCCAGCGAGACGCCCGGCAGCCCCTGGGCCTGCCGGCGAGCGGCCAGCGCGTCCAGGTAGGCGTTGGCGGCCGCGTAGTTGGCCTGTCCGGTGCCGTCGAAGGTGGCGGCGGTGGAGGAGTACAGGACGAAGGCTTCGAGACCCCGGCCGGCCGTCAGCTCGTCCAGATGACGGGCCGCCTCGACCTTCGGCGCCCAGACCCGGGCCAGGCTCTCCCCGGTGAGGTGCTCGACGGTCGAGTCGTCGAGCACACCCGCGGTGTGGACGACGGCCGCGATATCCGGGTGCGCGTCCAGCAGCCGCGCCACCGCCGCCCGGTCCCCGACGTCACACGCCTCGACCATCACGTTCTCGGCGCCCAACTCCTTCAGCTCGGTGGTGAGTTCGGTGGCGCCGGGGGCGTGGGTGCCGCGTCGGCTGGTGAGCAGGAGGCTGCGGACGCCGTGGGTGGTGACGAGGTGGC
>NZ_JBSHAQ010000086.1:0-25331 GCF_053611585.1 Streptomyces sp. NPDC054794
CGGCAAAGGTGTGTGCCTCCGTATATATGGCGCTAAAGCTCGCCCATTGGCCCGTTCCGGAGACTCTCCGGAACGGGCCTCTGCGCGTCTTGACGGCAACGCTGACGGCAACGTCAGCGGACGACGGCTGCGGCGGGCGGATCGTCGGGGTCGTCGTCGGTGTGGCCGAGGGCCTGGCCCAAGGTGTTGATGGCTTGGCGTTGCAGGCGGAGTCTGACGTGGGCGTAGACGCCGGCGGTGACGCCGATGTGAGCGTGGCCCAACAGTTCCTTGATCACGACGAGGTCGACGCCCTGTTCCAGGAGCAGGGTCGCGGTCGAGTGGCGGAGGTCGTGGAAGCGGATGCGGCGGAGCCCGGCCCGGTTGAGGAAGCTACGGAAGCGGCGGGTGAGGTTGGCCGGGTCGAGAGGCCGTCCAGTCGGCTTGGTCAAGACGAGGCCGCTGCCCTGCCAGGCTGACCTGCGGTCTTGCGCTCCTTGTCCTGCTGCTCCTTGTGTTCCTTGAGAGAGCGGATGCACTCGGTCGGCAGCGCGATACGGCGCTCGGACGCCAGGGTCTTGGTGGGCAGATGCGTGAGGCCGCCGGTCCGGGTGCGCTGGAGCGAGCGGCGGATGCCGGCCGTTCTGGTGGCGAGGTCGAGGTCTTCCCAGTGGAGGCCGAGGAGTTCGCCTTTGCGGAGTCCGGTGCGCAGGGCGAGCGCGTACAGTGCGTGCAGTCGGTCGGCGCGGGCCGCGTCGAGGAACTGGCGGGCTTCGGCTGCGGTGAACGGTCGGAATCGCCGAGGACGGGGTGGTGGGCGTGGACTTCGGCATGGGATCTCCGTAGTGATCGGTGACCCAGGTGTCAACGGTGATCGTCAGTTTTAGACCGCAGGAACAAACCACGCCCCCGCCGGAGGAGCACACGACGACACCTCCGACGCCGTACGTGGCCCCGCCATCAACGACGCCGCCTCCGCCGCCCCCGTTACCTTCTTCGTGGCCCCGGGCTCGGGGCTCCCGGCCTCCGGGCCCGGCATGACTTTTGCCCCCTGTCGACCATGACCCGGGGGGTGGTGTCACCGGGCCGGGAGGCACCGGTAGACCGCTGATAGGGGCACGAGCGCCGGTCCGTCCGGCAAGGCTCTGCGTAACGTGGTTGCCGGCAGTTGGTGCCACGTCGAGGCCGGGGCGGCATGACCTTCCGTGGAGGAAGTACGTGATCGACATCAGCGACATAGGCGTCTACCTCGGCCTTGACGTCGGCAAGGGCGAACACCACGCCACCGGCCTGCGGCCTGACGGGAAAAAGGTGGTCGACAAGCCGCTGCCCAACAGCGAGCCGAAACTGCGGGCCATGCTGGACAGGCTGGCCGCGAAGTACGGCACCGTGCTCGTGGTCGTCGACCAGCCCGCCTCCATCGGGGCGCTGCCACTGGCGGCGGCCCGCGACGCGGGCTGCAAGGTCGCTTACCTGCCCGGCCTGACGATGCGGCGAATCGCTGATCTCTACCCCGGCGAGGGCAAGACCGACGCTCGCGACGCCGCGATCATCGCGGATGCCGCCCGCACCATGCCGCACACACTCCGATCCAGTGAACTGTACGACGAGACCGTCGCCGAGCTGCACATGATCGTGGGCTTCGACGACGACCTGGCGGGCGAGGTCACCCGGGTCGCGAACCGGCTGCGCGGCCTGCTCACCCAGATCCATCCCTCGCTGGAGCGGGTGCTCGGCCCACGCGTTCAGCATCCGGCCGTGCTCTGGCTGCTCGAACGCTTCGGCTCGCCCAAGGCGATCCGCAAGGCGGGACGCCGCCAGCTGATCACCATCCTGCGGCCCAAGGCCCCACGCATAGCCGAGCGCCTGGTCGAGGACATCTTCACCGCACTCGACGAACAGACCGTCGTCGTTCCCGGCACGGACGCGGCCGCGGTGATCGTGCCCAAACTCGCGGCGAACCTCACCTCGTTGCTGGACCAGCGGAAACAACTCGCGGCCAGCATTGAGGAAGTGCTGGAGGCCCACCCTCTTTCCAAGCTCCTGACGTCGATGCCGGGGATAGGCGTCAGGACCGGAGCCAGGATCCTCATCGACGTCGGCGACGGATCTGCCTTCCCCACCGCCGGACACCTCGCCGCCTACGCCGGCCTGGCACCCGTCACCCGCAGATCCGGGTCCTCGATCCGCGGCGAGAGTCCCTCCCGCCGGGGCAACAAACACCTCAAACGGGCCTTCTTCCTGTCCGCGTTCGCAGCCCTGGCCGACCCCGCGTCCAGGGCCTACTACGAGCGGAAGAAGGCCGAGGGGAAACGCCACAAACAGGCCCTGATGTGTCTCGCCCGCCGCCGCGTCGACGTGCTCTTCGCCATGCTCCGCGACGGCACCTTCTTCGAACCACACCCCGTCCCCCAAACCGCCTGAACTATGACAGAACAATCGCCCCGCCCCTTGACGAAGGAGATAGGGGCACGTTACCGATACCCGGCCCCGACGCGCTTCGCCTGCCGGCGACCGCGTCGACGGCCGATACCCCGTGGCCCCCCGCACCGGTCAGGGCGGGAGGACACGCCGACCGCCTGGTGGCCGCCCAGGCCCTGTTCGAGGCGGGCAAGTTGACCTCGGCACTGTCGGCCTATGAGGCCTTGGCCGCCGAACTCGGCCTCCTCGGTGAGCAGGCTGCGGACGACGTCCAGACCTGCCGTATCCAGGCCGCACGCTGCCGGATTGGACTCGGCCACCACCAGCGCGCATTGTGCGACCTCCAGCATGAACTAGCCCAGTTGGGTGCGCACCGGGCGCCCACGGACACCATGGTTCTTGAGGTGCGCCTACATGTGGGGCTATTGCTCCGTGATGTGCACCGCTTCGCGGAGGCAGTCTAGGAGTTGGGCAGCCTGTACAACGACCTGCTGGGCAGGCGCGGTCCAGACTCTGCCCTGCTGAGCCAGGTGCGTGAGGCTCTCATCGGCATTCGGCGGCGGCCGCCGCGCGACCACTCCATCTGACGAGGTGCCGGGACGACCCCATGGCCAACGATTCGGGACTCCCAAGGTTGGGATCTTGTACCAGCAGTGCACACGGGGATCACGGCAGGATCTGCCTGCGCGTTTCGGCAAGTAGACCGTGCACGAGAGCACAGACGCTGGTCAGCGGACGGTAGCGGGACATGTCGCCTGGTGCGCCCGTGCCCCCGCTCCAGATCAGTCTGCTTTGTGTTGTGTACGGGACGCGACCCAAGCTCGCACAGTGTCTGCGTACCAGTAGGGTTTGCCGCTCTCCACCTGGTCGGGAGGTGGCAGCAGACCATGCTTGCGATAGCTCCGCACAGTATCTGGCTGCACACGAATGTACGCGGCAATCTCCTTGTACGACCAAAGCCCAGCATCCGTCCAGAGATCATACCCGCTCGTTCGGTCAGAACTCGGGGCCTTAAAGGAATCGAAGGGATCCCAGACTCGAATTACATCGTCGTATCCAATGGTGGCGAGAAGACTACTACGACCGGGCCTGTCAAGACCGGCCATAGCAAGCACTTGTGGCGGGCGAATGGCAAGCAGCTCACCTTGCCTTGGGGGCTGGAGAAGTTCCCACAACCGAACAATACCGCTATAGTCGGCCGTCGCGAGAAAAGTCGTCCCCGTGGAGGATACGAGGGTAGTTAGACCCCGCCCAGGGAATTCCCCCGTCCAATAAGTCCCACCAGTCGGTCTTCCATCTTCGGCATTCCACAGTTGGATTTTGCCGCGGTAACCAGTTGTCGCAAGCATCGGAGGTGCACCTTTATCCGAGTATTCGGTTACCGACAGGACTTCATTCTGGCCAATTGTGTACCGCTTCCTAGTCGGCTCTCCGCTACTTGAATCCCAAAAGCGCACTTCTCCTTTAAAGTTAATCGCTGCGATGTACGGAAGGGCTGTACGCCGCGGAACAGTAGCGATGGCTACGATTCCCCTCATTCGCAACCCGAAGGGATCCCTCACCGGGAGGCCCGTCGTCGCGTTCCACATTCGCGCCATCCCGTCCGCATGGCAGTAAGTGACCAGGCACGGACTTCCGTCACGTGCAGAGAAACCAGCCATCGCCGTCGCGCCGCCTGGGACACTGAATGTAAAGAGTTGGCGCTCTGGACGTAGTGAACTGCGGGTGAGTTGCGGATTAATTGGCACTCTTTGTCGTTCACTCTTGAGTACGCGGTTGGGAACGTGTACAAACGTCGCGCGCCGCTTGAGAGGGGCGGATGCGAGCGGCGATCGCCAGAAACTAGTTCGTGCTGTCGCCACAACTACGACTGGCGACTGTAGTCCGTCGAAGGCGGCGACGTCGATACCGTCGAATCTTTCGAGCCCGTCCAGCCACACGACCGTCCGTGGTCGGACCAGTCTAATCCCTCCGTTGAGCTCCTCGGTTGTAGTAGGCGCCCATAGGGTCCAGGTATCTGGCAGCGTGCGCACAGCCTCCCAGGCAGAGCGCGTCTTGCCCGATCCCTCATCGCCGACCAAAACCACGAAGATGCTCTCACCGGCGGCTCCTCGGTGGAGGAAATATCGCAGAGAAGCGTCATGCTCTTGCTCTACGTACGCAGGGACCTGCTCTGCCCCCTCGCCTCCGGGAATTGCCGGGTGTACGCCCAACTTCAGAGGATCCGTCTCCGCGATCACGTTCTGTCCGGGCCGGACCGTCTCCGCAAAGGGGATTTCCCCAGGGCTGATTCTCTGCCCCCCTGTTCCTCCTGCCGTTGTGCGTGTGGCGGGGAAATCACCGCCCGGTGTGTGCGCAAGCCGTTTGAAGTAGTGCGCTACCTGTTGCCGGACCAGTTCCTGAACGGCAGTAACTTCGTGTCGGAGTTGGGCGCCTAGTAGTGCCTCCCTCAGGCCGGGGATGAATTCGAACTCGAAGCGCGTCATATCACGACCGTGCTGCGTAGCTTGCCAGGGTTTGAATATTCCGCTCAGCGCCAATTCTGCGATATGGCCGTGTTCGGAGTGCGGCAGCATGGCCCTGCGTACAAGCGTCATTACGGGAAGGGTCAGCGGTACCGCTGAAAGATAGCCTGCCAGCTCCTGGGCTACGGGTGATGCGCTCTCTTGGAAGCGTCGAAGAACTTGCAGGGCGTTGAGCGTTGGGGGTGCGTGGTGAATAGCAGCTGCAGGTTGCTCAGTGTCTGTGCGCGTTCGGCTGATCGTCAGGCATGTCAGCCTGTTCCAGCGGCCTTCACCGGCGACGAGCGACGCCAACGTGCTCAGCCCCGCTGGGGACGCCTCCGTGACGGGTATCGCGATGCTGTCCGCTAGGCGCTCGTGGTCGCGGCTCCTGGACCTCCTCCGGTCGCGTCCACCGCGTGGAGCGGGCCGGGCCAGGCGCCACGATACGTTGGGCGCCGCTGGGCGAGCAGCTCGCACGACCAGTCCTGACGGGGCGACTGCACCCCGGCTCCAGAGCCGGCGCGGTAGTACGTTGAGCACGGCTAGTGGGTTGTGCTTCGTCCATTGGCGCAGCATGGCGTCAAGGTTGGAAGCACTCCAGCCGCCAGCAACTGTGTCCGTGATTACCAGGATCAGGCGGTGGCCGGACGGATCGGCGACCTCCTGAGGGCGGCGCGGGTTTCCGTGACTTGCTCGTGCGACGGCGGGGGTGCCTCCAGCTTCCGTCCCGCTGAGGTACCACACCCGTACGTCGCGGAAGAGGCCTGTCTGAGTGATCGTGCGGCACAGCTCGGTGACCAGGTCGTGCCAGAGCAGCATTGAGTGATGTGTGTCGATGACCAGTGCCAGGTCAAGCCAGCGGCCGCGTTGGGGCTTGAGGATCGGTAGGACGATGCCGTTTTCGGCGCTGTTGGTGGCGCTGAGTTCTTCGTCCAACTCCGCTTGCGGGCTGTCGGGTACGGTGCGTCGGCCGAGGGGGCGCAGTGACCGCATGACACCGAGGGGGTTGTCCAGGGCCATCGGTCGCCGGAGAAGGACTCCTTCGCCCCTGAGGGTTTTCGAGTCGTCGGTGGTCTGGCCCTTTTGGGAAGTGCCGCTGTAGTGCCGTTCGACGGCCGACGGCTCAGGGGCGTCCTCAGCGGGGCTGGCGGGCGCTGCGGACAGTTGCTTGGTCTGGTCTTGCTGTTGCGGTTCCCTTGCACTTCTCTGCGTCTTTTCTGCACTGATGTGCGTGGCCAGCCACAGGATGTCGGCCAATTCCTCGGGGCCGGCGTCGGCACCCGACTGGATCAGCGCTGCGAGCAGTTCGTCGATCACGCGCGGATCCTTGTCCTCACACTGACGATGGGCCTGTGAGCCGGTGCAGTACGGTCTCCAGGAATTGTGTGCGGTCCTCGGCGTCCGGCCATGCCCCCTTCATACGCAGTTGAACGGCGTTGAGTAGCTGGTCGGTGGCAAGGTCGCCGTCCATGCGGCGGTCAATGAAAGCCTCGATGAGTTCCTGGTAGTGCTGGTCGGAGGTGGCGTCCAGTCCAAGACGCTGCCGCACGATCTGCGCAAGCTTCTCTCTTCCCGGCGGTTCCATGTGCAGCCTGATGCAGCGACGAAGGAAGGGCGGAGGAAAGTCGCGCTCTCCGTTGCTGGTGAGAATGACTACCGGGAAAGAGCGGCACTGCACCCGCCCGCGCTTGACTTGTGCTCGTGCTTGCGGGTCGTCATGGGTGCTGATCTGTACTTCCGGCTGTTGGGTGGCTACCCGTGCTAGCTCGGGGATTTCGAACGCGCCTTCCTCGAAGACGGTTAGCAGATCGCCAGGTAGGTCGATGTCGCTCTTGTCGATCTCGTCGACCAGGAGCACGCGGGGTCGGTCTTGCGCCAGCAGCGCAGTCCCGAGCGGTCCAAGGCGCAAGTATGGGGCGATGGAGGGGTCCGGGGGGATGGCGGGTGCCTGGTTGAGGTTGCGTAGGTTGGCGTCGTGGAGCCTGCCAATCGCGTCGTACTGGTACAGGCCGTCGCGCAAGGTGGTGCGGCTGGTGATCGGCCAGTGCAGTACGGGGCCGAGTTCCAGGTCGGCGGCGATGCTGTAGGCGAGGGTGGACTTGCCCAGGCCCGGCTTCCCCGTCACCAGCAGAGGCCGGCGCAGATATAGGGCTGTATTGACCGTGTCTGTTTCGTCGGTGTCCGGCACGTATCCGATGCCGCGCCGGTAGGTTTCCTTCCAGGCGGGATCGGCGGTGCCTGGCGGCGTGTAGCCGGGGTCCTTATCGCCCGTGAAGTCCCGCCAGGGCGGTCGCTGTTCTGCCAGCTTTTCGATTCTTTGCTGGACCGATCCCGTGCCCTGGTAGATCCACCAGTCTTTCGTTGTCATGACAGCCGCCGCCTCTCAGGTACGCGCTCGGGGTCGTCCCACATCAGTGCCAAAGGGAGAAGGGATCGTCGCTCCCCGTTGGCGGGGCCTTGGGGCGATGCAATGCGCAGGGTCCTCAGCAAGGCGGGAAACCGGCCGACATCCGGCGAGACGGGAAGCAGAGCGTCCTGCGCGGGGTCTTCGCCGGCAAGGGCCGCCGTCAGGGCGCCAGAGGCAGGTGCCTTGAATCCACGGCGTGGCCAGACTGCGATGGGTATCCCTGCGTCCAGCACGGCGTCGATCGTTTCTGCGACGCGCCCCTCGGAAACTTCGGCCAGCACGCACACTGGTGGTTCGCTAGCCTGGAGATACACGCCAAGGTCGTCACAGACGTCACCGTCGCCCAGCTCGTGTACGGCCTTCGGATCGTTGCCGCCGTGGGCTTTGAACCACTGCCATTTGCGGCGCCAGATCTCCCCCGCCACGCCGTCGCGTTCTTCTGGGCAGCGCACCAGAACCTCGTAGTGGCGGCCGAGTTCGACCTCCTTGCCGCGCCTACCGATCGGCAGGCGCCAGCCCTCGAATTCCTCCTCCAGAAGGCCGTATGGCACATGGAACTCGATGCGCAGCGGCCGGCCCGAACACTGTGCTAGCAATTGTTCAGCCAGGCGGTCTTGTACCTCTGCCAGGGCCAGCGGCCGCTCCGACTCCCAGACGGTTTCGAAGCGTCCTCCGTGGTAGAGCCAGATGCACACCCAGTGACGCGTGTCGCTTTCGGCATCTTCTGCCAGTTGAACATGCAGGCCTGCGGGTTCGGGGTCTGGCTCGGGAGGGGCAGGGACGGGTACCGAGTCAAGGCGTTTACGGGTGGCATCGACCCACGCGTCTGCTTCATCCGCCCATCCTGGATCGGCAGAACGCGCTGCGAGATACCGGATAAAGGGCAGGACCAGGGGCATGTCTCCCTGTCTGCCCTGTCGGGCGTCGAGATCGTGGGCGATGGCCAAAAGGCCACCTGGAGGAAGGCCTCGGTAGGCAATGAAGGCACAGCCAGTGATGTCGAAGGCCCAACGGTAGGCGTCGTGAGTATGGGCAGGTGCCTTACGGCCCATCAGCAGAGGCCCGAGCTCCTTCCAAGCCCGTTGGTCGAGGCGTGGAGCCGCCGGTTTCGCGGCATCCGGGTCGGTCCAGCGGTCCCCGAAGATCGTTGAGCCGGTCCAATCGCGGTCGATCACGAACTGCGGGTGCTGCCAGGCCAGTCCCTTGGCGCGCAGTTGCTGGAGGTCAGCTTGTAAAGAACGGGCGATGCCCACGAGTCCATGGACACTCTCGTCCAACGAGGTCCTGTTGAGCCGACGTAGCAGGGTGTCGGTGAACTGGCCTGCGCCGCGGTCGGCGAGGTTCTGTGCGACCTCGCCGGTATGCGAGGCGTACAGCGTCAGCTGGCGGCGCTTGGGATCTGGCTGGCGGGCTCCATAATCCATCTTGCCGAAGTTGAGCCTTTTCTCTGTACGGGCGTCGACCCGGCAGGCATCAGCGATCGCTATCTGGCGACAGAAGCGTTCGTCGTTCGGTCCAGCGGCGCCCTTCCACCAGCGCAGTGCCGCTTCCATATTGAGATGCGCCATCCAGTCAGCAGTCGCGTCCGCGTATGGGAGGAGCATCTGGTGGAGCGGGTCGAGGTAGCCGTGCCCAGCCCAATAGATCCAGAGAAGATCTCCGTCGCAGGCCGGAAGCTCCTTGAAGAGCGCCCGCTCGACGTTCTCCTGGGTTGGCGCGAGGTGATGTCCGAGCGATATCTCCTGCCGGGTACGCTCAAGCGGCGACAGCAGGAGTTTCACCTGCTCGTCGGGGACGCCTGCGGTGCCGGTCAGCCACTGCGCGAACCGTACGGCGTCACGGACCGCACCGGGTAGGTCCCACTTGTGGCTAATGTCGTATGACTCGATACCCACCACGAGTGCGAACACACGCTCCGGATTGATCGCCTGATGCCCGTCGGTGATCATCCTAGTGCCCCGATCTCCTCCGCAATCCGGTCATACAACGCATCGAGCTTCCAGTAGGCGCTGTGGCTGAGGGGAAACGGTTGCCGGCTGCTCACTTCATAGTCGATCACTCGGGCATCGTTGGAGAAGACCGGCTCGGCCCGGTATGCGAGGAGGTCTTTACGGTCGAAGACGTTGAGCCAGCGGGGAAAACCGGGGGGCAGTCCGGCAGTCTGCGGCAATCCGGTCAGTGCGCCCAGTTCATGGAGGAAGGGTGCCTGCGAGCCGACCGTCACCAGGAGTCGTGTCTCCAGCAGCGGTCTCTGGTCGATGGCCGCCAGAGCATAGAGATCCACCAGGGCGATTCCGCCCAGGCTGTGCCCGATCACCACAGTCGGCTCGGAGCTCTGTGTGATCACCTTCTCCAGGTAGTCGCGGAGGGGGCGGCCACGGGTCTGATAGCGCAGAATGTCACCTAGCGCAGGCGCGGATCCGGTTGTCAGCGGCGCTCTCCAGTAGTCGAGCGGAGGCTGGACCATCAGCCGCAACGCAAGGGCGCCAAGTACGGCCCCGACGCGGCCGCCCGGGAAGCGGCCGGTACCGCCCAGCTGAACGCTTACGAGGGCCACCAGCCTGTCGCGCTCGTCACCAGTGCACGCAGCTTCATCCGCGGCTTCCTTCAGCGCCTGAGCAACGATGGCGCGGGCGGCTGTCGCAGCGAGCTCGCGGATAGCAACGACGTCGGAAGCGGTTTCGCACGCCCTCACGAACTCTGCTGAGTCCGCGATGGCTTGAAGTGCGGGCAGGTAAGTCGCTGAGATGTCTGTGGAATCGAGCAACTGAGCCAGCTCGTCGGACGGGACTTCGCTCTGCGCCTTGGCTAGGCGGTCGCCGATCTCGTTTCCCGCAGCTCGGACACCCGGCGTCTGCAGCCCATCATCCGCAGCACCAGCTTCGGCCAGCACGCGCAGCTCACACAGTGGGTCTGTCAGCAGGAGCATCCAATCGGCGACCTCGTGGTCGAGCGGGCCAGCGTCCGCTGTACCTCGGGTACCGTGGAAGCCGGGAATCGAGGCCCCACCTGCGCTGAGGGTCGCACCATGAGCATCGCCCCAATAACACGGCACGAACTCTGCCCCGGGGAACCGGACCGCGAGTCCTGACGCGACCAGCGTGGCTAGTCTCTCGAAGCGTCTACATCGCACACCGGTTCCATGAACGAAGACGAACCTCATGTCGACCAGCCCCCCTGTGCTGCCTGCTGACAGGAGGATATCCACTGGCCAAAGGGATTTGGTCTCATTGAGGGTTTTCAGCGGTGCCGCTCCAGGGTGAGGACAGCCTTGGTGATTGACGTCATGCGATTTGGGCTGCATCGGGCTCTGCGGAAGATTCGCCAGGATTTCAGGCGGGCGATTCCTCGTTCGACGGGTACACGGGCGGCGGACGAGGCCCGGTTGACCGTTTGCTCGGTCGGAGTGAGTTCGCCCTGGGGCGGCCGGCGTTTGGGGGTGGTGACCCACTCGCCCGCGCCGATGTAGGCCATGTCGGCGAGGAGGGGGACGCCCTGGCGTTCGCAGATCCTGATGATCTTGTGGGTGCGGGCGGCAGTCAGGTCGTGCGTTCGGCCGGGCAGGGCGGGTGAGAGCCACAGCGTGCGACCGGCCGGGTCCGCGATGACCTGCACGTTCACACCATGCCGCTTGTGCTTCGTCGAATAGTCCGCGCGCCCGTCGCCGACCCGGTCGCACTCGGCGAGCGTGCCGTCCACGAGAACGTAGTCGGGGTCTGTCTCGCGTAGGACCTTCAGCAGGCCCGGTGCCTTGTCGGCCAGGTGCTCGACGACGGTGGTGACGTACGCGTGGGCGGTGCCGACGGAAATACGGAAACCCGCGGCGAGTTGAGCCAGGGGGTCGTGCCGACGCAGGTATGCCAGAGCGATCACCGCACGCTCGGACGGCCGGAGTTTGCAGCGTCGGTCACCCTCACGGGTGACGATCAGCATCGTCACCCACTCCACGAGTGCGTGCGGCAGGTCGAGTGCGGCAGGATACGGGACCAACAGGGCTCCTGAGCTGGAGAGTTGAGACCTAGACACCTCTCTCAACGGCATGGGAGCCCTGTCCGTTGCCTACGGTCCCGCCGTCACCCGTCCGGGGGCCACCCTGAAAACCCTCCTTGACCCTCGGGGTGATGCCGCGCCGGCCCCAGGTGCGGCCCTTGGGCGGTCGGCCGGTCACACCCGCTTCGTCCTCGAAGCAGATGAACGCGCCGGTCGCCGCCCGGAGGGTTTTACCTCCTGCCAGGTCGCCTCCCGCCATGCGGTGATCGCGTCCTCGTCGCGTTCGGCGGCGGGCCGGGCCGGCACCTGCACGCTGTAGCCCATCCGGTGCAGCAGCCGAGTCACCCCGGAGACGCTGTAGGAGATGTGGAACTTCCGCCCGATCAGCGTGCGTACCCTTGCTGCGGTCCACACCTGGTCCTCCGCCCAGCCGTGCGCAGCCGGCCCCTCATCCAGCCACGTCGCGAGCTTGGCCTGCAGGTGGGGGCCAAGCCGACAGTTGTAGCCGGAGGGGCCTTTGGAACGCAGTGCCTCGCGCCCGCCCGTCCTCCAGGTGCGGCGCCACCGGTAGACCGACTTCTCACTCACCCCTAACTCCCCGGCGATGCACGGGACTTCCATGCCCTCCTCGAAGAGGTCAACGGCCCGCATCCGTACCTCTTCCCGGCGCCTGCGCTGCTCGGCGGTCAGCCCGCCCCCGTCCGGATACCGCATGCCTCCGGCGTACCAGCCCAGACGGACCGCGTCACCAGTCCCGACGCACATCCAGACCCTGAAACGCCGAAGTCATCTATGAAGGGGCGGGGCCGGTCAAGTGTCGGCCTTGGCCGGGTTCTTCCACCTGCTCGGCAGTAGGTGGCCGTGCTGGAGCCACCGGGGTGGCGGAGGGCGCCCGTCATAAAGGTGAGACTTGGGTACTGCCCCGTCCCCGCTTGCGTGGTGGGACATGTTGGGTGTGCTCTTCACCAGGGTGATGCTGTGCTGGCGGCGCTCCGGCCGCCGGTCATCTATTCGCCGCGACTGGCCTGTCAACAGCGTGCGGCATGGTGTGGTTCGGTACACGGCCGACGGGACCAATCAGTAACTCGGCCTCGCCGTGAGGGGGCCAGACTTCGGGACGGTCTCGCGTCGGCCGTGGGTCCGGATGCTGCTCACGCCTGGTCCGTGCGGGCCAGGCAGCGGACTTCGCCGTCGCGTAGTCCGTAGTAGACCAGGGTGAGCAGCTTGCGGGCCGCGGCGGCCTTGGCGATGTTGCGTGCCTGGGTGCCGCGGCGGGCCTCGATGCGGTCCTTGTGGGCTCGCATCGGGGTGTTGTCGGGGGCGTGTTGGACAGCCTCGACCGCCGCCCAGCGCACCAGTGTCGAGCCCTGCTTGGTGAGGTGCCCACGGTGCACGGTCACGTCCGACTCGCGGTGGCGTGGAGTGAGCCCGGCCCACGAGCACAGCTGTTTGGCGGTGGGGAAGCGCGTGGCGTCGCCGATCTCGGCGACGAACACCGCGGCCAGGACCGGGCCGACGCCGCCGATCTGCTGGATCGCGCGGTAGCCCGTGTCGTCGGCGAGCCGGGCGGCGATCCCCTGATCGAGCCGGGCCAGCTGCCGGTCGAGTTCCCCCATCACCGTGCGCAGGGCCTGCAGTCGGGCAGCGTAGCCGGCGGGCAGTGGCAGCTCGTTGAGGAACACCGCGCCCCTGGTGCCGAACAGGTCGCTCATCGGGACGGCGATGCCCAGCTTGCCCATCACGCCGTGGGCCTGATTGCGGCAGCTGGTCCGCAGACGCACCAGCTTGTGCCGCCCGCGTACCATCTCGCGCAGTTCCCGGGTTTCGGGCGGGGCCAGCCAGGCTTCCGGCAGCCGTCCCAGCCGCAGCAGGTCGGCCGGGTCGGCGGCGTCCTTCTCGTCGTTCTTCACCCGCCGGTAGGCGAACCCCTTCACCCCCAGCGGGTGGGCGAGGTGGACCTCCGCCCCGGCCTCGGTGAGCGCGTCGGCGGCCCAGTACCAGCCGAGCGTGGCCTCCAGCACGACCTTCGGCTGCGGCCCGGCTTTGGCGATCTCCCGCTTGAGCCGGGCCGGATCGTTGTTGAAGCGGACCATCTTGCCCAGCCGCTGCCCGTCGGCCGACATCCGTACCAGGACCGAGCGGCGACGGTGCAGGTCCATTCCCACCCACTGCACACCGTCATACGGTGGTGAACTCATCGAGGGCCTCCCCGAGTTCGAATCTCTGCCTGAGCCGAGCATCCTGCGCACCCGGCGGGAGCGGGAGGCCCCGCCCCTTCATTGCATCAGTAACGGCCGAGGTCGTAGTGTCCGTGGGCGACGCGTTGTTCTCACTCGATCCCATGACTACCTCTCGTGCGATGTGGGACATGACGTGCTGGTCATCTCGAAGAGGTCCCTGCACGGTTGGCATGGCAGATCACGTGGTGGACGATGACGGCCCCAGGCCCTGGACCCACGTTGCTGTTGAGCGGCTTCGGTCGTGCTGCCGGAGAGGAACTGATGGCCGGCAAGGACTGAAGTTGTGGGTATGGGTGAGATTGGGGTGGCGTTCCAGCGCGGAGACTTCTTGGGGGGTGAGTCTGAAGGGTGCGTGAACATTCGTACTTGGGAGCTGAGTTGGTGCGTCGTGCGGCTGTCGACCAGCATGCGCGGGGGGTGCGGGAGGACGGGCGGGTTGCGCCGGATGGTGTGGCGATGGCGCGGGTGGATGCCGACAATGCGGTCTGGTTCGGGTCGGTTTTGGACCGGTACGGATGGCCGGGGTCGGTGAGGAAGCCGCTAATGCTGCGTGGCTGCTGGCTCAGCACGCGGATGCCAGGCCGGTTCTGCAGGAGCGTGCTCTTGAACTTCTGACCGCGGCCGTCGCATCGGGTGATGCCACGCCCTGTCAGCTGGCCTATCTGACGGACCGCTGCCAGGTGAACAAGGGGCTGCCGCAGACGTACGGTACGCAGTACGTCGCGGGCCCCGACGGGCAGCTCGCTCCGCATCCGATTGCCGACATTGTGCACCTGGACGAGCGCCGGACCCGTGCCGGCCTGGAACCCCATGCTGAGTACGACGCTGTCATGCGCGGGATATCCAGCTGATCCATTCAGCATGGGCTGGCTTCGGGCCAGCACAGAGAACCGACGGGTCAGCTCCATACGGGCGGATCCAAGATCGCGGTGCGTGAGGCGTGTGCGAGGGCGCTCTGTGTGCTGATGGACAGTCCGAGCCGGTTCCAGTGGAAGATCACGTGGTACGCCAGGATGCGACGCAGCCCGCGCTCCAGTGACGCGGACTTCACGGCTTCGGCGAGTGCCACACCGGTATCACGGAAGGCGGCCGCCCACGCCTGCACGGGTTCCAGTGGGCCGCCCGGCGCAAAGAGCGGGCTGTCGGGATCCATGTGAGAGAGGAGGAGCCTTCTCAGATCCGTTGTCATCTCGATCAGTCGTTCTTCGGGAACGCCTTCGAGTGCTGATCGGTGTTCTTCGCCGATGACGCGGTGCCATACGTCGCCCTGTTCGTACCATTCGAGCCCTGCGGCGCGCATCATGATCGTGCAGAGGAGCACGGACAGTTCTCGGCGGCCGATGGGCATGTCCGAATGGTCGGCGAGGGCGAGGATTTCCCGGCTGTCGGCCACGAAGAGGTAGTGCGCGGCTTCCATGCTGGCTGCTCCGCCGAACGCTGCGATCTCTGGCTCGTAGATGCCTGGCCACCACCGTTGCAGGTGACCAGCGTCCACCAGATCGTCGAGTGCGGCACGGATACCGGCCTTGGCACCCGGGTCGGGGTGGATTCCGAGGCGTAGTCGCCAGCAGGGGTGCTTGCGGGTGTACCACCAGGCCGTGATGCCCCCCTTGGCCTCGGCGTCGAACAGAACGGGCCGCACCACAGCGGCCGCTGTGGCTTCGGCTTGGCGCCAGTCCGGGAACTCAAGGTAGAACTGCCACCAAGTGGAGCGCTCGGCCTGATCGGCGAGCGCGTCGCGCCCCGTTTGGCTGAACAGCTCAATGGCGTCGCCAAGGGCGGCTGCGTCCATCCCCGCTCGACGAGCCACATCGTCCATGGGCTGCCCTGCCGGAACCCGCAGAACGGCCTCATCGGCCGGCACAACACGGTTCAGTCGATCAGCAGACATGCATCCCATCCTGTTCTTGGTACCACGTTGGTGGCGAGGGTGGTCAGGGCCAGTGCGTATCCGGCCTTGCCTGTGATGAGGCCAGGGACGCCGGGTGCGCCGGGTTGGGCGTGAGTGATCAGCGCCCGGCCCAGCGGCTGCAGCAGCGCAGGCAAGGCGGAGGTGAGAGAGTCGTGGGAGGCCCGCCATGCGGTTTGGTAGACCCCGGCCCAGCCGTGGCAGAGCGTGGTGTCGGTGATCGCGCCGAGCTGGACGGGGTCGGTCAGGCACCGGTGCAGGGCATCCTCGTATGCCTGCTGCAGGGAGGTGTCCCGCAGGGCGATCCCGGCGAGTTGGCCGGCACGCCCGATGCCGACCGTGCCGTAGCACCAGCTGGGCCGGGCGGGGGAGTCGTGGTGGGGGCGTCCGCGGTCGAGGTCTTGCCGCGAGATGTGCTCCGGCCACCAGGGGCCGCAGGGGCCGTGCTGGCGCCAGGTGTCGAGGTGTTCGCAGATGGTCCATATGGCTTCTCGGTGGCCGCTGACGGTGATGCCGCTGCGCAGGGTCTGGGACAGGAGGAGGAGCGGGCCGGTGATGCCGTGCGCTGCGCCGAAGTTGGCGTGCCCGGCGGGGAAGTGGGGGGATTCGCCGCGGGCCGGGTCGTGGCGGACCCACCAGCCGGGCAGGCTGTGGCCTTCGGAGGCGAGTGGGCGGGTGAGAGCGACAAGGTATTGCAGGACTTGTTGTAGGGCGGGCCCTTCGGGTTCGGTGCGCAGGAGGTAGGCGCCAATGCCGGTGAGGCCGTAGAAGAGGTCGTACTCCGCGAAGGTGGGTAGTTCACGGCTGTGGATGCGGGCGAGCGCGGTGTCGGCGCGGCGGTGGGCGAGGGCGGTGATGTGCTGGTGGAGGGTCTTGCGCGCCGGGTCGTACCGGTGCTGGTGGGGCGGCGGGATGGTGGTGAGGAGGAAGCCGACGGCCGGGGCGCCAAGGAATAGGCCGGTGGTGTCGGCCGCGCTGATGTGCCCGGCGGCTGCGGCGGTGATCCACCGGTGCGCGGAGCGCCAGGAGACGCCATAGCGGCTGGCCATCTCGACGTGCAGCAGACTGATTCCGGCGGCGCCGTCGGCGAGGGACTGTGCCGTCCAGGGCTCGTTAGGGGGTGGGGGAGCGGGTTTTGCCAGATGGGCGGTGTACTGCTCCAGGAGTGCCGCAGCGGTGGCGGCCGGGGCGGTCATCGGCTTGCCATCCGGTGCTGAAGGGCCGCGGTGCGCGCGAGCCGCAGTGTGGTCTCCTCGGCGCTCGGGCTGACGCCCAGGGTGCGGACGTGGTGCTGGTGCAGCAGGGACCGGGCGACGGTGAGCGGGGCACGCTCCCCGGTCAGGGCGCTGCTGTAGGTGTGCAGGGTGACGGCGCGGGCCCGCCACGCTTCGGTGACCTGGGGTCCGCCGGGAAGGGCCGCGAGAGTGGATGCCCCTTCGGTCGCGGCGAGTTCGAGCACTTGGTTGCGCAGGGCTCGGTCCAGCCTTCCCTTGCCCTGGGGAACGTTGCGTACCAGCCACTCTTCGGCCTCGGCGGTGCTTGGTGCGAGGTGGGTGACGAGGTTCAGGGCGCTGGTGGCGGCGAGGGCCTGCGGGGCGAGGGCGTCGGTGCGTTGGGTGAGTTCGATCTCCGCGAGTGCGGCGGCGGAGTCCGCCGCGAACACCTGGTGCGCGGCGTCCATGGCCGTCTTGTGGCCGAAGCGCCCGGTCTGGGGTTGGTAGGCGGTGAGGACGAGTCCGGAGGCCAGGCCGAGGGTGTGCAGCGTGTCCGCCCAGGTGTGGGCGCGCTCGGCTGCCGGGCCGTACGCGCCCGGCGGCAGGTGCAGCGTGAGGTCGAGGTGCTGGTCGGCGTCCGGACGGGCCATCTCCCGGTACCGGGTGAACCACCAGCTCGGCGGGGTGCCACCGAACGCGGCGAAAAGCCGGGGCAGGTGCCGGATCAGGATTTCGTCGTAGCGGCCCGGGTGGGCGTACAGCTGCGCGTGGAGAACGTCGCCGCCGCCGGGAAGGAACCGCCCAGCGGCGGTCGGGGCGACGGGGGGTGGCTGGGGCAGGTCGGCGGTCTCGGGCCGGCGGCACCCGAGGGAAAGCCATACCTCGTGCGCACGCCCGATCCAGCCGTAGGCGTCGCCGCCGGGGACCTCGCGCAGCTCCAGGCGCCGGGTGCTGTCGAGGGGCGCGCGCAGGACACGGCGGTGGACGGGGTGGGCCAGGTCCACGGGAAGGCGCTGGTCGTGCTCGATCATGGCGACCTGGTTCGGGACATGCAGTCGCTCACGCCAGGCGTCGAAGGCGTTGTCCCACTGCTCCGCCGGGGCTTTGCGGCCGGGCAGGTCGTCGGCTTCCAGCAGCCATCGGGCATGGGTGAGGATGGTGCGGCGGTAGCGCACCCGGGGCAGGAACGGGAGCCGGGCGCCGGCGCCGAAGTCGAACGGCTTGTACGCGGCGTACCGCGCGGTGGCCACCTCGGCGAGGAAGCGGGCGAGCGGCGGGGTCTGGGTGCCGGCTTCCAGAGCATGTAAGACCCGCACGTCGATACGGCGGCCGGTGGAGAGCTGTAGCAGGTGGAAGGTGCGCGAGTCCGCGGTGACGGCAATATCGTCGAGCTGGACCGTCGTTGCGTCCGCCTCTTGGTGGCCGGACAGTTCGATGATGTTCGGCAGCAGCTGCAGTGTGCGGGTGACGTTCTCGTTGCGGCGGCGGCGCGGAGGAAACACGAGCTGTGTGGGGGCAGCGTCGGGGGAGCCGTGGTAGGTGGCGGCGAGCGCGTCCTGTTGCTCGGGCGACAGGACATGGGCGAACCGGCCGGCCATGCTGCTGCCGGGCCGCGGAACTGCGGTCAACAGCACGTCGAAGGTGCCGCGGGCCAGAGCCGTGGTGCTGGGTGCGTGGACCTCGAAGGCGGCTTCCACACGCGGCACGAACAGCCGCTCGTCCCGTCCGGCGGACTTCTCCAGGGCGGCGATCGTCGCGTCAGTGAGCAGGAGTTCGTCGCGGCCGTTCAGAAGGACTTGCTGCACCAAGGCGAGCAGCACTTCGTCGCGGTCGGTGAGCACCTTCGGGGCGGCACCGCGCTCGGAGCCGACGTACCCGGCAGGCAGACCGAGGCCGCTGTCGGAGACCAGGTCCATGATTGGCACCAGGGCGCCGACGCCGTACCTGGCCCTGAACCGGCGGTGGTAGTCGCGCCAGTGCTGGTAGCCGTAGGGCTGCGGTGTGATCCGGTACAGGGCCGTGACCGCTGCTTGCACTTCCGCGATGACGGCCTGCGGGAGCTGTACCTCGCAGTCGAGGGCGGTGTCGATGAGCAGCGGTGTCGGGGTGACGGGGGTGAGGGCGCGCATCCGTGCGGCGACGGTGCTCACCCTGGCACCGCAGAGCGTCGGCTGGAGGGATGCAACGTCCTCACGCACCGCGTACAGCGCGTGGACCAGGTCGCGCAAGTCTGGGACGGTGTCCGCCTGGTGCCGCTCCAGTTGACGGCAGAGGTGCTGGAAGGCGTCCACGGTGGTCATGGGCGCCCACAGGCTGGTGATGAGGAACTGCTGCTCGACCAGGCTGGCCAGGAGAGCGTCGATCTTCTCCGCTGTGGCCTGCGGGAAGCTGTCGTGCAGGTGGGCGTGGAGGTCGCGGTAGCCGATGGGGGCCTGGGCCGCGGCCATCGCGGCGGCTACCGGCCGGGCGTTGCGGACGGATATCTCAACCGGGGCCAGGAGGAGGCCGTGGCCGTCGGCGGGCGGGCCCGGCGCCACGAGCCGGTCACCGCGGGTGCGAGCGGCGTTGTTGGCGACGAGGGGTAATCGCTTGAGTAGCTCGGGGCTGTGCTGGAGTCGCAGGATCATGTCGGTGACCAACTCGGCGTCTGGCCGGACTGTAGCGCGGGGCTTGTCGCCCCATCGCACACTCGCCCGGGGCCCGACGGAGACGGGGGCGGTGCCGGCGAACAGGCCGAGCGGGGTCGGGCGGTGCTGCCAGCGCAGGAGGTAGGAGACCGTGGACAGCGCGGTACGGCGAACGTGACGGGGGTCGGTCTGTTTGCCCTGGACGACGGCCGTGATGGCGTCGGAAAGGACCGGGGTGGCCAGTTCGAGCGCGCTGCGGACTTCTTCGCGTTGCCAGATGCGGTTCAGCCATATGCGGGTGACGCTCACGTCGTCCAGGTTGAGCGTGCTGGGGACGTCTGCCTGGCCGGGGTTGGTGGTGGCGCGCAGCATCGCGGCGCCCTGCCACTGGTAGTCGGCGACTGCTCGGGAAGCCATGAGGCCCTTCCTTCAGGCGGCGCGCGGGAGGTAGGGAGGCGGCTGGTGGGCCGGGCGCAGCGCTACGCCCGGACCAGCAGCGAGGGGGTGGCCCGGATCAGGCCGGGTCCTCCACGAAGGAGTTGCAGGCGGAGGCGCCGGTCGCGCAGGTGGTGCCGCAGCCGTCGCCGGTGGAGCACTGGAGCTTGCCGTGCGGGTGCTCGGCGATGACGACCTTCACGTCCAGGGGAGCGAAGTCATCGTCCAGGTCCGTCAGCGGGGGCGGGGCCAGGGTGGCGCTCGTCATGATGGTGCCCTTCCTTCCTGTGTTCGGGTGGTGCGGGACGGCCTGGTTCTCGGCGGCTACGCCGAGGGCCAGGAGAGCGAGATCCGGCTGTGCACCTTGTCGATGACCCGGTCGGCCTGGATCTGGTCATCAGGGGTATCGGCCGGATAGACCCGAATGACCGGGCTGGGGCCGCTGCGCCGGTTGGCCTCCCAGTCGCGCAGCACGTCGGCGATCTTGTCGGCGAACTGCTGCGAGTTCGGGCCCAGGGCGTGCACGCCGTACTCGACGTGCTTGTTGTCCTCGGTGCGGCGGGTGACGAGGTAGGCGAACGTGTAGTTCTCAACGGCGGCGAGGGCGAACTGCTTGTGCACCGGGGCGACCAGGCCCGTGTCCAGGTCCTCGTCGACGGCCATCGTGCAAAAGCCCGGCAGGCTGATCGCCATGGCCATCTGAAGCGTGTCGACGACTTCCTGGAGGCCGACCGTGACGCCCGTCCACAGCTCGTGGCGCGGCGTTTTCACGGCGTTGTCCAGCCGGTGCGGGTCAGCGGGCAGGCCGTCGTCGAAACGCAGTCCAATCTCCGGGGTGCCGTTGACCAACAGCAGTTCCTCCTGGTGAGCGGTCGAGCCCTGCATCGGAACGAACCCGCAGATCCGCGCCGACTCGCTCTCCAGGTAGTCGCCGTGCTCGCCCGTGACCCGGGTGAAACTGACCGAGCGGGTCAGGTTCCGCATCCGCAGCGGCACCACCAACCGGCCGCCCTGCCCCAGCTGCGCGATCCACGCGGGGGGAATGTCCCAGGCCCCTACGGTCACCAGGACGACATCGACCTCACCGAGGTCCGGGATGGGCTCGGCCGCGTCGGCGGTGACGACCTGGACCCTGCTGTAGCCGTGCTCGTCCAGGAGCCGGCGCGCGCGTGCGGTCACGACGGGGTCGATGTCCACGGTGACGACTTCACCCTCCTCGCCGACCAGTTCGGCGAGGTAAGCCGCGTTCAGCCCGCCCGAGCCGATCTCCAGCACCCGCATCCCGGGCCGCACCCGGGCCTGCTCCAGCATCATGGCCTGAATCTGCGGGGCGGAGACGGAGCTGAGCTGTACACCGTGCTCGTCCGTCTTGGTGATCACGGCGGCGTACGTGTCGTACGCCCTCTCCAGCGGCACCCCGGGGGCAAACAGGTGTCGCGGAACCTTACGCAGCACGGATTCAACCTCGGGCGAGACGATCGTGCCGTCCGCGCACAATTCGTCGACCACCTGGTCGCGCAGGGCGCCGGCGTGGTCAGAGTCGACGGTCACATCGGTCATGGGGGCTTTCCTTCGTGTCGTGCAGAACTGTTGGAACCGGGCGTAGGGTGCGCCTGGCGGCGTGTGGTGTACGGCAGTTGGCCTGCTAGTGGTGCTCGGCCGCAGCCTCCGAGGAGGCTATGCACTCGGCCGCCGCTCGCGCGGTGACGCGACCGGAAGCGATCGAGAACGTGCGCGGCACCGGTGCACCGACACGGAGTGGGCTCCCCGAGTGGGGCGTGGAACCGTCGCTGCGCGCCGGAAGCTGGCTGGTGGTGTACCCCTTCCCCGGCTGATCTGGGCCCGTGGGGGAACGAGTCGGATCGCTGGCCGGGGAAGGGGGTCTTGAGGTTCGTCGAACGGGCTACCGCGAGCGGTCTAGGCAGGGAGCCACGAGAGGGCTTCCGGCCGCGGCCGCGCACGGCGTGCGGACAGAGAGTGGGAGCCTCGCCGCATGCGGGGTTCAGGTGATGGTGCTCACCGCCGAGGCGAGGAGCGTTTCGTGCGGTACGGGGCCCGGCCGGAACCGGTCGAGGAGGTCGCGCAGCGGCATGGCCGGCACCAGACGGTCGCCGCGGATGCGCCGCCGCCAGAACACGCCGGGCGGTTCCGTCTGAACCGATGGTGGCAGGGCGAGCTGGTGGGGCCGGCCCAGACATGCACCGTATCGGTGGGGATTCCACCGGGTGCTGGTCCCGGGCGGAACGAGCCAGATGAGCCAGCCGCGTTCGGGGTCCTCGATGACGGGACCGCAGGCATCTGGGCTGTCCGTCTGCTCAGTCCGCTGGATTTCGTCCAGCATCGCCACCACCCCATAAGCCTCGGGGCTGCTTGCGGTGATCACGATGTCGAACAGGTGCCCGCCCAGCGGGAGTACGAGGTCCCCGCCGCGCTGGACGTTCATTAGCCGTCGGATGCGGTCGGCCAGGGTCTCCATGTCCGCGGCCGGTTCGCCGGGCGCCCCCCCATGCGTTGGGCTGGGCGAATGTGGCTTCTGGGATAGGCGGGCGCTCCAGCGCCGGGGCTGCCTGCGGCTCGCGGCGGGGCAGTTGGGTTGTCCTCATGCCGGTGACTCCCAATTGATGGCAGGGAGGATCGCTTGGACCGTCTTACCGAGCACGTGGCCTTCGTTGTCCCGCTTTATATCCCACGAAAGGCGCCCCCGGTAGTGGCGCACCCACCACAAGCCGCTGGGGGCCTTCCGCGGTGGCGGATCAGCGGTGACGGCCTGGGCGAAGTCCGGGAACTCGGGATGAGCGTCCGAGACTTCGATCATCAGTTCATCGGTTGTCGGGAACAGGGCGAACCGGAGGCTGATACAGCCGTCGGGGAACGGCCTGCCGTGCTTTATGGCGTTGTCCACGAGCTTGTCGGCGACGCGGGCGGCCGCATCCACGTTCCCGTTCCACCGCCACATCGTGAGCATGGGGCGCGTCCGCAGCCGGGCATTCGAGCCCGCGCTCGTGTTGGCGCTGAGCCTCCACTCCCGCGAGCATGTCGGCTCATCCTCGGCCTGTAAGGGCAGGAGGGTCACTGTGGCGCTCACCGGATGCCTTGCCGTCGTCAGCTCACCGGGCGCCTCATGCTTGACCGAGGGAGGTGCCCCGATTTCTTGGAGCCCCGTGAACGCGCTGGCGGAGGTACCGTTCGTCATGTCGACGCTCCTTCGGTTGCTTTGAGCGTTGGCCGTCCCCGGGGCCGTGCGCGCGGTCGCCGGGGTTAACACTGTTGATGTCTCGAGCTTCGTCCGTTGCGCGCAATTGCGGTATGACCGGCGGGGGTTACCGAGGCGGTAATACACTCGTTGCTACTTCGGAACTGCGTGCAACTGCGCATACGATCACTCCGGAAGTTGGCCCCATGGACGCCACCACCCCCGGCCCGCTCGCGCCCGACATTCTCGACAGAGCCGACGTCAAGCGAGCCCTGGCAGAGCACGACTTCGCAGCAGCCTTCGCTCTCATCAAGAAGTGGGGCGGCCTGTCGCAGAACCGCATTGCATCGGCTTGCCAGCTCACGCCTAGCAAAGTGTCAACGATCATCAGGGGTCAGCAGCAGGTCACCAGCTTCGAGGTGATTTGTCGCATCGCCGACGGGCTGCGAATTCCCGGGCGCATGGTGGGCCTTGTCGACCGGCCCTGGGAAGCCAGACCTCACGTCCCAGACCAGCCACCGACGCCAGCCACACGGTTATCCGCCGACGACGCTTCGTGGTGCCCCACAGCGACCGTGACACTGGCCGGAGACCTGACTAGGAGTGATCTTGTGATGGACCGTCGTACAGCCTCACACGCACTCGCCAGGGCGGCCCTGTCCGGCGCTGCGCTCCTCGAATCCCTTGAGGGATGGCTCCAACCCGCGTCAGCCCCGCAATCCGACGCAGGCCACCGGGGCCGCATCGGAATGCGCGAGGTACGGCACCTGGAAGGAACAGCACGCGCGTTCCGGGCCTGGGACCACCGGTACGGCGGAGGCCTCCGCCGCAAAGCCGTCGTCGGCCAGCTCAACGAGGTAGCCGGCCACCTGGAAGACCACCAGGCGCCGAGCGTTGAGCGAGGCCTTTTTCAAGTGATGGCCTATCTCGCGGGCACGGCCGCGACGATCGCCTGGGACTCTGGACTCCAGCGGCAGGCGCAGTCCTACTACCTGCTCGCCCTCCGCGCCGCTCACGCCGCCGGCGACGCCGCTTTCGGCGCGAACGTGCTCGCGGGCATGGCCCGGCAGATGCTGTATCAAGACCGCCCACAAGATGCACTAGAGCTGGTGCACCTGGCCCAGAAGGGCGCGCGCCGAGCCGCGGGACCGCGTCTGCAAGCAATGCTCTACACGCGAAAGGCGTGGGCCTATGCGGCGATGGGGCGCGCGTCTGCCTTCCAACGAGCCACCGGCGAGGCGGCCGAGGCCCTCGCCACGGCCGGGCCGGACGACGAGCCGTACTGGATCGCGTACTTCGACGATGCGGAGCTGTCCGGTGTCACCGGCGGTCGCCTGCTGGACATGGCCCGCAAGGAGCCCCAGCACCATGCCGACAGCGCTGCGGACTTCATCCGTCGGGCCCTGGCCCGGCGCGGCCCGGAAGAAGCCGGGCGCAGCCACGCTCTCGACACCATCGGCCTGGCCGAGTGCCACTTCCTGATGGGCGACCTGACCGGCGCCGTAGACCACACGCGGCGCGCTGTCGAAGCAGCAACCCTTACCCAGTCCAGCCGCGTGCGGACGCAGCTCAGCCAGCTGTATCCGTACACGGTCGGCCGGGGCGCCTCACGGCCGATGGCAGAGGCCCGGACAATGATCCGTGAAATGTTGTCGAGCTGAGGGAGCAACGTGACCACGATTGCCGTGACCGGGCACATGGATCTGACCGAAGACAGCGTGCCCCTGGTGCGCGCCGCCCTGCAAGAAACCTTGAAGACGTACGCCGCAGACCTGACCGGCGTTTCTTGCATCGCCAAGGGATCAGACTCACTCTTCGCGGAGGTCGTCGTGGAGCTCGGCGGCCGCCTTGTCGCGGTGATCCCCTCCCAGGACTACCGGATGAACAAGGTAAAGCCCGACCACGCCGACACCTTCGACCGCCTCATCGACACCGCCGCCGAGGTCCTTGTCCTGGAACACGAGACGGCGAACCGGTCGGCTTACGAGGACGCCAACCGCACGCTCCTCCGGCGGGCTGAGCGACTCGTAGCCATCTGGGATGGCACGCCGCCTTCCGGTAAGGGAGGCGGTACAGCGGACACGGTGCTGGAGGCTCGCGACGCGGGGCTGCCCATCGACGTCATCTGGCCCGACGGCGCCGCCCGCCACAGCTGATCACGTCAGGGGTCGGCATCATCGTGCGATCCAGATGCCGCGGGTGCGGCCCCGGGCGCGGACGATGGTGCCCTTTGTCTCCCCGTTGGGCGAGTTGGTAGTGGACGATGGTGCGGCTGCATTGCTATGGGCCGACGCCGACGCCACCGTGGCCGAGAATGCCCGCGGAGCAGTGCCACCCGACTGCCGCGCAATACCTGCAGGTCTACCCGCCGGGTCAGACAACCCCGATCTACGTCGCCTACCGCTCGACTGC